>JBIIIF010000242.1:0-10623 GCA_044235005.1 Planctomycetaceae bacterium
CTGTTGGCTGGAAAATGCATTTCCCAAATTGGCCGTTGTGAAGATGTCTCCCAGACCGAATAAAGAATCGGTCCTACAGAT
This sequence comes from Planctomycetaceae bacterium, assembly GCA_044235005.1. Classification (GTDB taxonomy): domain Bacteria; phylum Planctomycetota; class Planctomycetia; order Planctomycetales; family Planctomycetaceae; genus SXXK01. Next base: position 82 of record JBIIIF010000242.1, read on the forward strand.
GCCGCTGCCAGTCTACTCTTTACATCTGCAGAACGCAGGTTTGAACCCCGAAACAGAGTGTCTTGCCGATCAGTGAAAAGGTCCTTTCGAGATTGTTCTGTAAGGGACCAGCCAACACTGTTTCCGAAGGCGAAATATTTACCGTCTGGGGATTGAACAACAAAGTCCGGCGACGGCTGCATGCCAGACAACCGCCGGTAACTTCCATTATCCAGGTTGATAAACAAGATACAGTCTGAGAAATGGTCATCCGGATGCCCAGCCGGCTCTATTCGCTTCGATAGCCACTCTGACCCGACGCGGCAGATCAGCGTGCCTCGTTTCGCCCCAGGCGTCGGAGGCAGTACTGTCATACATCTGACATCAGTGCCGGAAGATGCCACAGAAGGGATGTGCAGACGGTTTCCGCCGTCAGTGATGTAAACACCCCATTTGACAGTGGTTTCGTCCGCACCAGCAATCCGCGTTTTACCAATGAGCAAGCTCCAGATCACAAGGCTGACGAGCAAGGAACCGCGAAAAATGCAGCCGCAATTACTCCTGCTTGTCGCTGGCAATACATTTTGGGGAAATCGCTTTTTCATATTTTAGGTGCCACTGCCTTTCCATTTTTCCACTCTGTTTCACATACCACGCACCAAAACCTCGTGTTGAACCAGTAGGCAAAAGGTTTATCGTCAGGGATCTCGCCCGGATTGTCGATCGGAGAAAGTCTAATAAACTCCTTGTCCATTTGTTGGGCCGTGGAATACTTTGCAGCAGCCCCCTGACCATCAGAGTGCAACCAAGTCCCGTCTTCCATTAAAATTCCAACATCAAAATTCCCGTTTCCGGGGCGTCCAGTCCCGCCATGGTGGACGACGTCCCAAAACTTGGCAGGCTTGCCATTGAGGAGGTTGCGTAAAGCGGGGTTTTTCACAAGGTTGTAGGCGTTGCCGCCCTCAGTTGTTGGCTGTGGATCGAAAACCAAGTCTCCCTGATCAACATTAGCAAACTGAATATCAACTACTCTTGCAGTGGCTGGTTTGCCAGAGCACGCATTACCGGGACATTTTTTTTTCTGCATTCCAACGCTGCTGCTCGGCCATCGCCAACTCGCGAGTCTTGAAGCAAACGTTTGCCACAAGATTCGGTGGGCCATCAGCGGAGAATTGGTCCTCCCCTTGATTATTTTTGACCCTTGGAATTCCGAGTTCAGCACAGGTGTAGCCAATACAACCTCTGCCGACTTGGGCACGGACTTGGTCCCCAGATGCCTTGTCGCAGTCCTTGAGTTTATTATCAAGGTAGCTGCCAAATGTCTCGTCCAAACCATACGTGTCTTTTGAACTCATAGAACGAGAACGCACGTATTGATAGAGGCCAAATCCTCCATTATACCCAATCGGATCTCTCCGACTTCACGTACCAACACATGGCAACAGAAATCGGTTTCTGACGTAGTACATCTTCGACGGATCACCGTCCCATCGATATCCGGCATACAGTGTCTCCCAACCCGTTGGCGACGATGCCTGCACGGTTCCGCTGTCTGTCAGGAATGTCGGGACACCGTAAGCGTCATAGCTGAATCGTTCTGTGATTGTGCCAGAAATGCTTGTTAGGGCTATCGTGTTCCAGTTGCCGTCCTGCAGGCAGTAGCGGCGTTCGTCGAGTGTTCCGTTGCCGTCAGTGTCGCGATCACGCAACACAAGATCATCGATGTATCGCAGGCCCCAGACGAACTGACGATCTGCCGAAGTGCTGGTGCCAACTCGTTCTTCCACAACCTGCCAGCCCGGGGTGTAGTAGTAGTGTCGGGCTTCAGTGAGTGTGCCGTCGATGTAGCTGTCTTTTCGGATACGATATCCACGAGCATCGTAGGTGTATTCCGCCAGCGTTGTGTCGCCCACATGTAATCGCACCAGTCGGTTCCAGGCATCGTAAACGCCTTCGACGTTGTCGAGCGTCATTTCCTCCCAGTCGGCCAGTTTCAGGTTATCCCAGTCCGACAGCGACATGGTATTCCACGCAATACCGTCCGGCAGAGTTCCGGGGACCGGAATCCGGGTCATGTTCCCGGCTTTGTCATAAGCTGGCGTTGTCCACGCCTTTGAGGTTTCATTGACGAGGCTGGTGATTTCATTGACCGTGTTCGCGGTGCGAGTCTGATCCAACGGCCATGTCGAGCCATTATCAGACTGTTTGAACCCGTTCCAGTTGCCGGTTTCATCCAGAGTCCAGTCCTGACCAAACGTCGGACTGGTGATGGCTGTCTGAGTTCCGTTCAGAGTGCCTCGCCCCAGAGTCTGCAGCCGCTGTAACTGATCATAGCCGTAGAGTTCATCGAAGCCTGTCATGCCCGGCGACAGATTGTCTCGCCACGTCCGACTGGAAACGCGATTGTAACCATACTTCACACGAGCCAGTGTGGCTGTGCCAGCGACATTGGACCAGTTCGCGTCGATAACGCGGCCAAATCGGTCCAGCCCCAGATAGATGTCACCCGAATCCGGGTTCGTACCACCCGTCGTGCCGATCATTGTGTACTGAGCGCTGCTTTCCGGGTAGACGGTCTTGACAAAACCCGACAACCCGAGAAAGGAGTATTCGACCAGAAAAGAAGCAGCCCCTGCGTCTTTCAGCCGAGAGATCCGGCTGGCTGCATCGTTCACGCTGCCTGCAGCCCCGTAATCATCCACCACGTTCCGACCGTTCGGATACGTCATGCCGGTGATACGAATCGTGTTCGAAGAACCATCCGCATAACTGTACTGCACCTGTGGCGTCGTGCCGGTATTTACCGTACCGCCGTGAGCCTGATACGACCGCGTCAATTGGGCGAAATCGCGATCCAAGCTCGTTGCCGGTATGGTGACATTCCCGATGCCATCACATTGATCACGGGTGTTACTCATTGCGACGTCTCACAAGACACCACTGAAGAGTAGAGTGTCCCATTTGTGCTTTCCCCTTTTGTGGTTTCCGTCAGATAAATATCCATGCGATTCTTAATGTATATGCAGTAGGGGCACCAGCGGCCATACCGTTAAAGGTGACTTGATCAATAAGGTATATGGGGTAGAAAACGAACAACAGATGTTGGTGCAACTTGAAGTCTTTATCTTCTCTAATATCCACAAAGTAGAATTCGGGACTCGACTGCCTTATCGCTCGTTTCACACCTTCCGTTCGCAAGTGGGCGTATAGCGAAACGTACAGCACTATCGCCACTACAAGTAGAGACACGATACTGCAGAATCTTTTCCTGCGGGCCATTACTGAGTCTCCTCCATCACGACAGTTGTTCCCAGCATCATTTGGGCATCTAGCTCAAGTCTAGATGAGCCATTAATCTGTCGCACAACTTTTTTGAAAATGTTGTGCTGGGTTTTCCGGCCGTCGCATCAATGCAACCCTTGTCTTCGTAGTGCCCCCCTTTTTCAGCGATGCCGTGCAAGCCTAACTCATGCGCGATTGTCATGCCAATAAGCTCGACGGGTTTGTAGCCTTTGTCTGCTCCATGTTGAATCAATCTTGGCACATTCATATTCGCTGAGAAAGAGCCATAGCACAAAAAGGTGTCAGAGCACAAAAAGGTGTCAGGAACCGTTTATTGACGATGGAGAGGCGTTTTGGTAACTGTGCGTCATGGGAAGACCAAAACGATCAACTCCAGACGGTTGGATATATCATGTGCTGAACCGTGCGAACGCGCGGATGCCGATCTTTACGAAGGACGAAGACTTCATCGCGTTCGAAACGGTGCTTGAGGAAGCGGTGGCTCGCACCGGCACTCGGCTTCTGTCGTATTGCGTGATGGGAAATCACTGGCACCTCGTCGTGTGGCCTCGGGAAGATGATGAACTGTCACGGTTTGTGGGCTGGCTGACGCTGACACACACCCAGCGTTGGCATGCTCATCGCAAGTCGACGGGGTCTGGTCATCTCTAACAGGGGCGATTCAAATCGTTTCCGGTTCAGGACGATGGCCATTTCCATACTGTCTGCCGGTATGTGGAACGCAATGCTCTGCGAGCCAATCTGGTGAAGGGAGCTGAAGACTGGCGTTGGAGCAGTCTGCATCGGTGGTATTCGGGCACGGCGGACGAAAGAGCCCTGCTGTCGGCATGGCCGCTGCGGCGATCAGCCGGCTGGCTGGACCATGTCAATTCTTCTCAGACCGATACAAAAATCACGGCACTCCGCCGCAGCGTCAATCGCGGCTCGCCATTTGGAGACGACCCCTGGACCACTACTGCCACGAAGAAACTGGGCCTCGAAATCACCACGCGCCCCCAAGGAAGGCCACGAATTCCAAAAAACGGTTCCTGACACCTTTTGTGCCCCCCTACGCACCGCGAGTTCGAAATCACGAACAAGGCTGCAAGAGCTACGCGGCTGTTAACTTCTCGGTAGCGATTAACCAGAGACTCAGAGAGTTTTGTGGTACAATTCGAGGCAACGAGAGGGACCGTAACGGTTTCGATCGCAGCCTTTTTTCGAGACTTCGAATCGGAGAGATTCGGGTTCCGGACGCGATGGCACGAACGCCCGCACAAAAGGCGGAAAACAAAAAACGCCGAGAGGCGCCCTCTCGGCGTTTTCTGTAAACTCAAAAACCAGCGAAAGTTCGCTGTTTTGAAAAAGCTCCTCCGGTAGGACTCGAACCTACGACCCGGCGGTTAACAGCCGCCTGCTCTACCAACTGAGCTACAGAGGAATCTTTTCGCTGGTTGACCTTTGCCACTCACAGTCTTCTGACCGTGAACGGCAGGGTGTTCCCTGCGAGAGGGCGGAAAGTAGCGAGCAGCGTTGTTGGTTGCAAGTCTGATTCTAACCTGTTGTGGCCTCGATTCCGATTGAGAATCTGAGAATCGGCAGATTCTGCAGACTCTGACCGCCAGAACTCCATTTTCCCGATGCTTATACCGCAATCTCTTTCTCTGAGATGACACCAGCCCCCGTGCGGTTCACTGAAAATCCACATCGCAGGCAGAATTTCCACGGATCAACGCTCGTTAAACGTCCCTCGGGTGACTCCACCGAGCCTGACGACACTGCGGAATTGAACGACCGAAAGAAACGACAGCGACTTCAGTCTCGCGAATCAGGGGCGGACGATTGGTTTGATGTGACGAACGCGATATCATACCGCCGAACGCGGTTCCTTCGGGCCGACGTGATTCCGTTTCGGCTCGCCCTTGTCGCGAGCTTTCTTCTGGAATAATGAACTCGTCGGACTATGGACGAACTGCAGCACGAATGCGGCGTGGCCGCCGTGTACCACCTGAATTCCGGTGATCTGAGCCCACTGATCCCCAAACTTCGCAGGAAAGATAAGTCGTTTATCGATCCCGCGACCGAGGATCCTCAGACCGTGCGCAATCGCGCCTCGCGGCTGATCCCGGGCATGCTGCTGGATATGCAGAACCGCGGCCAGTTGGCGGCCGGACTGACCAGCTACAACCCGGCTCGCCTGCAACTGATCCAAACTCGCAAGGACGTCGGCGGAGTGGCCGAAGTCTTTCGCATGAATCATGAAATCGCGTATAAAGAGTTGATGGCCGAGCACGCCGGACAGGCCGCGATCGGCCACGTGCGTTACGCCACCTGCGGAAAAGATGACCCCAGTTACGCGCAGCCGTTTGAACGCCAGCATATCGCTCGGTCCAAATGGTTCAGCTTTGCCTTCAATGGTCAGTTGGCGAATTACACCGAACTGCGACAGGAAATCCTCTCAACAACCGACTTCCATCTGACTCGCGAAACCGACACCGAAGTTCTGCATCATCTGATCTCGCATGAGTTGTCTCTGAACGCTAACGTGACTCCCGTCGAGTTGCTGCGAACATTGTCGAAGCGGCTGGATGGTTCCTGGAACGTTGTCTTCCTGAATGCTCGCGGTCAGATGTTTGTGTCTCGCGATCCGATGGGGATGCGACCACTGTGTTATGCGGTCGAAGGTTCGATGTTTGCCGCCGCCAGTGAAAGCGTCGCGCTGACTCACCTGGGCTTCTCTGAAGACAGCGTCAAGAATGTTCCGCCGGGCCATGTGGTTGTTGTCGATGGCCAGACGGTACGAGTCGAAAAGTATGCGGAAAGCCCGAAGAAAGCTCACTGTTTCTTCGAATGGATTTATTTCGCCAATGCCGGCAGCACCTTTGACGATGCGGGAGTTTACCTGTCTCGCAAACGGCTGGGTGAAGAACTGGCCAAGCGAGAAACGCTGCCTATCGATGACGACGTGATCGTAGTGCCGGTTCCTGATACGGCCAAAGCAGCCGCAGACAGCATGGCGTTTCAACTGAAGGTTCCGTCCCTGGAAGGACTGATTCGTAATCGCTACATCGGCCGCACCTTTATCGAAGGCAACAATCGCGCGGACAAAGTGCGAATGAAGTACACGCCGCTGCCGGAAGTGATGGAAGGCAAACGCATCCTGCTGGTAGATGATTCCATCGTGCGAGCCACCACGTTGAAAGAGCTGCTGGCCTTGTTGAAGGATCGAGGTCGCGCGAAGGAGATTCATGTTCGTATCGCGTGTCCGCCAATTATCTCGCCGTGCTTTTACGGGATCGATATGTCGACCGTGGGTGAGTTGTTCGCTCCGGGATTTATGGCCGGCAACGTGATTACTCCGGAGGAAGAGCAGGCCATGGCCGATGCGATTGGCGCGACCAGCCTCCGATATCTTCCGGTGGAAGCTCTGGCCAACTGTGTTGGGCTTCCGGAGCATTCCTTGTGTCAGGCCTGTGTGAACACGATCTATCCGACTCCTGCCGGAGACCGGATGTATCAATTGGCTCTGGCGAAATCCGCGGAGGAACGACTGGCGTGTCAGAACGGTGGCACTCCGGATGAAACATCCGGAAACCGACAGCGAATTTACGTCTGACCTCGGATTTACGGTGCTCTGATCAATGACGATGGCTTCCGGAGAACCACATAGCGAATCCGCTCCGGAAGCTGGCAGCATGTCGGAGCTGTTTCGCGTCGCCGTTCCGTTGATGTTGAGCGCGGGGTCGCAGTCGCTGATGAATGCGGCCGACCGCATCGTGCTGGCGGGGTGCTCGGAAGCTGCGCTGGCAGCGGTTACGCCAGCGTCCATGCTGCACTGGACCGTGGTGTGCGTTCCGATGGGAACAATTCTTTACGCCAATACGTTTATCTCACAATACGACGGAGCGGAGAAAAAAGAACGGATGATGGCGTCGCTGTGGCAGGCCATCTGGCTGTCGCTGGTCGCCGGAATTCTGTTGCTGGGATGTTTACCGCTGAGCCGCCCGTTGTTGTCACTGACCGGGCACTCACCGGAGATCGTGGAGCTGGAAGCTCAGTACTTCAACACGCTCTGCGCGGGCAGCCCGATGCTGTTGCTTTCGACAGCGCTCAGTTGTTTTTTCAATGGGCGACGCCGAACTTCGGTCGTGATGTGCATCAGCTTTGCCGGAGTCTTCTTTAACTTCGGTGTTGACTATCTGCTGGTCTATGGCGTTGGCCCGTTCCCGGAGCTCGGCATTCGCGGCGCGGCACTGGCGACGGTGTTGGCTCGGTGCGGTGAGGTGCTGGTTTATTCGCTGCTGATGCTGCGCGAAGCGAAACGAGAGCAGCTTCCGTTAATGGCTTCACGAAAGCTCGACTTCGAACTGCTGCGAAAGTTTCTGCGCTATGGCGTGCCGAGCGGCCTGCATTACTTTGTTGACAACTCCGGCTTCACGGTCTTTCTGCTGATCATTGGTAACTTGAGCAGCTCCGATCTGGCCGCCACGAATCTGGCCTTCAGTGTCAACGGTCTGATTTTTATTCCGTTGCTGGGTTTTGGCACGGCCATTCAGACACTGGTGGGGCATCACATCGGAGCCGAAAACATCCCGGCCGCCAAACGCACGACGAACAATGCGGTGGTGTTAGGAGTGCTCTGGACAGGCATCACGGCCTTGATGCTGGTCTTCTTTCCGGAAACCTGCCTGCGGCCGTTCTTTCTGTTCGCCGATCCGGACTCCGGACAGGGAGCGGATGTAAAGACACTGGCTAAACTCGCGGCGACGCTGCTGCAGTTTGTCGCGGTGTACTCGGTTTTCGACGCTTTGGCCGTTGTGTTTTCTTCGGCGCTGCGAGGAGCTGGCGACACTGTTTATCCGATGTTGATTACACTGTTGTCCAGTTGGCTGGTGATGGTGCTGCCTGCAGCGTTAATCATTCGTTCGGACAATCCAACGATTTTTGGAATCTGGATGACGTGTACGATTCATATCAGCCTGACAGGCTTTTGTATGTGGATGCGATATCTGACGGGTCGCTGGCAACGGTTGCGGCTGGCGTCTGATGCGGTTGAAGAAGTGGCGGTGTAAGAGCACAGATCCCGTCGGCGGAGCGACGGGTGTACGGTACGCCCGTCGCTCCGTCCAATGGCGCGTGGACTTAATCTCGATTTGCCACAATGGGGCTTGTCCTGAGGTGTCAAAAATTTGGTATTGCAACGAGATTCAGCGGGACAACTAACGTTCTGATTTCGCCTCGTAGAGGCGGCAGCAAATAGCCCCGGGCTTTAGCCTCGGGAAGACGTTTGAAAATGAACGTTAAGCCGTGAAACGGCGACAGCAATGTGCTGATATCGTTAAAAAAGAACATCGCTGTCGCCGTTTCACGGCTGATGGGTCATGTTTTCGCTTCCCACCCCAGGCTGAAGCCTGGGGCTAAATGCTGCCGCAGCTTCGCTGCGAAACACAGCCCGAAACAACGGACCAAAGCTTGCGTGATCCCAGGCGATGATCAACACGGAATTTCCTTAATTCCACGCCATTGGTCGCTCCGTCGACGGGAGCTTGCCCCGCGTCAGCTCAGGATTTCTTTCACGACATGCCCATGCACATCCGTCAGTCGACGATCAACGCCGCTGTGTCGGAATGTCAGTCGAGTATGATCGATGCCCAATAAGTGCAGGATCGTGGCGTGAAGGTCATAGCAGTAGGTCACGCCTTCCACAGCCTTGTAGCCGAGATCGTCGCTTCGCCCGTGGGAAACACCGGCTTTAACTCCGGCACCAGCCAGCCACGTGACAAAGGTGCCTCCGTTGTGATCGCGGCCGTTGCCGCCCTGAGCAAATGGAGTTCTGCCAAACTCCGTTGAGCAGACCACCAGCGTATCTTCCATCATGCCGCGTTGTTTGAGATCTGTCAGCAGGGCCGCGATCGGACGATCAACGCTGGTTGCCATCGGAGGTAGCTCATTGGGAATGCTGCCGTGATTATCCCAGTTGTTGATGGCCCCCGACAGACCGCTCCAGACCTGCACGAATCGACTGCCTCGTTCCAGCATTCGGCGAGCCAGCAGGCAACGCTTCCCGAAATCCTGAGTCGGGGCTTCAGCGATTCCGTACGATTGATGAATGGCTTCGCTCTCCTGCGAAAGATCAAAGACTTCCGGAGCACTGAGTTGCATCTTTGCAGCGACTTCAGAGGCTGCGATTCGTGCCTCAAGACGACTGTCTTCAGGCCGCTGTTCGGCATGACGGCGATTCATGAATTGCAGAGCTTCCAGAGCTTTACGATCCGTTTCTCCATCAGCGAATGTGTACTTTGAGGCTGCGAATAAGTCAGGAACTGGTTGAGTCCCCCCGGCATTGATCAAAGTTCCCTGAAAGCGAGCCGGCAGGAATCCGGCACTGAAGTTTCCTTTGGAGTTATACGGCAGACCTCGCTGATCCGGCAGCACAACAAATGATGGGAAGTTGTCGGAGAGATCTCCCAGAGCATACGAGATCCATGCGCCCATGCAGGGGAAACCGGGCAACAGAAATCCGGTGTTCATCATGTAGCTGCCGGGCCCGTGAACATTGGTCTTGGTCGTCATGGCCATCAGGAAGGCCATGTCATCGACCAGTTTGGCCTGTTCTGGAAACACACTGCTGACCCAGCGACCGGATTGACCGTACTGCTGAAAGGTAAACGGGCTTCTCATCACGGCCCCGGCGGGAGCAGTAAAGCCTTCCGGCTTTTCCTTCGGCCCCAGCATCTGCCCGTTGAGCCGTTCGAGTTCCGGCTTATAGTCAAACGTGTCCATCTGGCTGGCACCACCATTCAGGAAGAGCTGAATGATGCGTTTCACTTTGGCTGGATGATGGAGGCCACCGCAGAGATTCTCTGTTTGTGCAGCCGCAGCGTGATCAGCAGCCAGCATCTGTGCGAGAGCAATTCCGCCAATTCCGCCGGCGAGTTGCTGAACGAAGGATGCGCGTGATGTCGGTGAATGATGCCACGGCAACATGGTCGACGACGGCTGGCGTGCTGTTTGGAATCGGTTCATCGCGGAATCGCCTGATGCTGTCAATACGCGGAAACGTTTTTATAGTCTATCAGGCCGATCGACACATCGAAAACAGAACCTCAGAAATCGCTCTTCACGGCAGTGCATTATTTCAAAATGGGACAGGCCGTAGACAAAATGGAAGGACCAGTGGTCACGAGAAACGTGGGTTAAGCTTTCGGAGAGCTATCACACTTTTCGAAACCTCAGAGCCATAATCGGGAGCACTGGTCCATGAGTAACGTACGTTATGTT
>JBIIIF010000457.1:0-2969 GCA_044235005.1 Planctomycetaceae bacterium
GATTCGTCGGCGATCCGGCGTTACCGAATTATGAGATTGAGGGGCTGACCTCACGTGAAGGACTGGATCGGCTGCGAATGGACCGCCGTCGCAACCTGCTTCAGCAGTTTGACTCACAGTTCAGTGCCATTTCAAAAAGCGGCAAGGTCAACGCCTGGGATCGCTTGAATCAGCAGGCCTTTGACCTGATCACTTCAGGAACCGCCCGGGCTGCCTTTGATTTGAGCAAAGAACCCGACAGCGTCCGTAATCGGTACGGACGCTACACGTGGGGACAGTCCGTCCTGCTGGCTCGGCGACTGATCGAAGCGGGCGTGCGACTGGTGCATGTCAACTGGGCGCGTGATCCCGGCGACAACGCTGTCGATAACCCGCTCTGGGACACTCACTCACTGAATGCCGATCGTCTGCAGGACAATCTGTGCCCGCAGTTTGATCCAACCTTTGCCGCACTGATGGATGATCTGTCAGATCGAGGACTCATCGAGGAAACGCTGGTCGTGGTGATCGGTGAATTTGGTCGGACACCCAGAATCAACGCCAACGGTGGCCGAGATCATTGGGGGCATGTCTTCAGTTTCGCGATGGCCGGAGCCGGAATTCGTGGAGGTCAGGTGATCGGAGCCAGTGATCAGAATGGAGCGTATCCGGCCACGACACCCATCACCGGCGGAGATCTCACAGCGACGATTTTTCATCTGCTGGGGATTAATCCGGCAGGCGTCTTTCATGACAAAGAGAATCGGCCCCATCCGCTGACAAAGGGTGAACCCATTGCTGCGATGCTTGGTGACCGGCTGGAACTGTCGCTTCAGACTTCGGACGGAGATCCCTCGTTCGTCCCGCCATTTGACACGCGTCTGCTGTTCGATGCCAACTTCCGTGACAACCTTCCACTGGTCGCCGTGGAACCTCCCAGTCGAGCAAAAGGCTGGCGTGCCTGGTCGCAGGCTGGATTCACCATCATCAAAAACAATGACGGCACGCGATTCGGATTTGCTGAAAGCCTGACTGGTGAACCACTCAGGATCGAGTCAGGTGCACGAGCGATTCTGGCGCAGGAGATTCGAAACGCTCGCGGTGGGCAGTACACGTTGAAGGTGATGGCGTCTACAGGGTCTGAGACTCAGGAGGAAGATGAGAAGGTTCTGGATTATCTGCGATTCCGTCTGGTACTGTTCCGCTTTCAGAACATGCAGAAAGATCCACGAGCCATTCAGGAACTGGCGTCGGTCGATTTTCGTCCCGTCGGGAGCGAACCTCATGAGTTCGTTCTTGATCGGTTTCTGGGGGCGACGACGCCCGGCACAAATTTTTCGATTGGCTGCGGACTGGGAGTCCTGATCGCGATGGAAGCAATGAACACCATCACCATCAGTACCGAAAAGGCTGGCCATTTTGGCGTCCAGGTAAACTCGGTTGGCTTAACCTTCAGTCCTCGTCAACGGGATGACTCTGTTACAGTGTAGTTAAATTTGAGTTTCACTGGCCGTCGTCTTTTGAATTGAAATGAAACACTCATGCTGAACATTCTCGGACGAACCCCGTCGTCGCACTGCGACGGTCACATGCGTCGGCATTTCCTGAAGGTCGGTGGACTGGCCCTGGGAGGACTGTCTCTGCCGCAGATTCTGCGAGCGGAGGAATCGTCGCCTTTGCCCCACAGAAGTTCGTTGGGCCACAAGGCTGTGATCATGATCTACCTGTCCGGCGGGCCGTCTCATCAGGACATGTATGATCTGAAAATGGACGCACCGGCCGAGATTCGTGGATCATTCAAGCCAATTTCGACCAATGTCTCCGGCATCGAGATCTGCGAGCACATGCCGCGACTAGCGAAGATGATGGACAAAGTCGCCATCATCCGATCACTCTACGGTTGTCCAGATCAGCATGCCTCCGACCTGTGTCTGAGCGGCTACCCGATCGGTCAAAAAGGGCGACAGGACAATCATCCGTCACTTGGCTCTGCCATTTCGCGACTGCAAGGCCCGGTGGATCCGTCAGTCCCGCCATTTGTGGGACTGACCATCAAGACGCGACATAATCCCTATTGCAATCCGGGCTTTCCCGGATTTCTCGGGACAGCCCATGCCGCCTTCCAGCCAGACGGCGAGGGCATGGCCAACATGCGGCTGAACGGGGTGACGCTCGATCAACTGCACCGCCGTCAGCAGTTGCTCGCCTCTTTCGACCAGTTCCGGCGCGAAGTGGATCGCCAGGAGATCTACCGCGGCGTCGATGCGTTGTCGCGGAAGGCGTTTGATGTACTCACGTCGAGCAAGCTGGTCGAAGCGCTGGACCTCGACAAGGAAGACCCGCTTGTTCGTGATCGCTACGGGCGCGGCAGCGCCGATCCCGCCTTCGGAGAAGACGCCGGTCCGCACTGGATGGACCAGTTCCTCATGGCGCGACGGCTGGTCGAAGCGGGAGTCCGCTGCGTAACGCTCTCGTTCGGCAGTTGGGATCGACACGGGGCCAACTTCGAACGTCTGCCGATCCAGTTGGCGAAGTTCGATCAGGGCATCACCGCCCTTGTGGAAGACCTCCACCAACGGGGGCTTGACCAGGATGTCAGCGTCGTTGCGTGGGGTGAATTCGGTCGGACGCCGCGAATCAATAAAGACGGCGGACGCGACCATTGGCCGCAAGTGTCGTGCTGCCTGCTGGCGGGCGGCGGCATGCGAACGGGGCAGGTCATCGGCTCGACGAACCGACTTGGTGAAGTTCCGCAGGATCGCCCGGTTCACTATCAGGAAGTCTTTGCAACGCTTTATGATCGGCTCGGTATCGATGTCGGCAACGCCACAATCCCTGATCAGGCGGGAAGGCCACAGTACCTTGTCGATCACCGCGACCCGATTCGGGAATTGATTTGAAAACAATATACTCACCAGACGTCCAATCCTCCGCCGCGGATTTTCCAGTCCCGTTTCGCGGCCTTTGACGCGACTGCTGGACATTTCCGT
>JBIIIF010000044.1:0-34716 GCA_044235005.1 Planctomycetaceae bacterium
TCGCTTCGTTTTCTTTGACAGCATCGCCGGCACTTCAAACTGAAGCTGCAGGCCGAACACGAAGAATCCCAGCAGGATCACGGAAATCATATCAATGGCATCACCGTAAGCATCCGGCGTCAACAAGGGCAAAACAGGATGCACAGTCAAGGCGGCACCGAGCAGCAAAATGCCCATGCCGCTGATGAACCAACTGAATACCTTGGCGTAGACATCATTGGCCCTGGCCATACGATCGATGTCATAAATTGCAACGTGCCAGATCGAGGCGAACGGCAGCAGGCACAGCGTGTTGACTGCAAAGCCAATCTTGTGAGCGAGCGAATAAACGCCCACCTCTTCCATACTGATAAAGACGCGCAGAAAATATCGATCGGCTTCATGCATCAGCATGGCCAGCAGAGCAGTCACCACAAGCGGAGCACTGAAGCGAAGCATTTCCAGTGACAGAGCAAAGTCGAAATGGAATCGACCACGCGTTCTTACAAAGACAACCAGCAGGGCGACCATATGAACAAGTGAGGCTGCGAAGTTGCCCAGCAGCAGGCCTTCAACTCCCTTGTCCATGCCGACCAGCAACCAAACGTTCAGGCTGACATTCAGTAACAATCGACCAAACGAGATTGCGACAAACACTCCCGACCATTTAAGAACTCGCAGATACGACTCCACCAACTGTGCGATGTTCTGAACCAGAATTGTGGCGATGGTCAGGGTGTAAAGGTGCCCGCCGTCGGGATAGTTTTCTCCAAGTGTCAGATCGGACAACACCTGACGTCCCATCCATAGCGGCAGCAGCACGACAATGGACGTTGTGACCATATAGGTCAGACCTGTCCACCAAAGTCGGTCACGATGGCTGCAGGAATCACTGTCGAAATGAAAACGCGCGACCGCAGAAACCATTCCACCGCCGATCATCAGCGACAGCAGCGCAGCAGTGAGGTCAAGAATAGCCGTGACGCCGTAGTCCGCCGGAGTGAGACAGTGAGTGTACAGCGGAAGCAACAACACCGACGCGAGTCGAGTCAGGATCTGACCGACCGCGTAGACGGAGGAGTGCTTCAGCAGGTCACGGAGTGGTTTCATGAGAATTCAATCATTGACGGATTCTGCAAAGTCAGTTCTAAAGTGAAGATAAGTCGCGTTGGACGTTGAGTTTCGTCATCGTGATCAGGCGGGGAGCTGCCGATGAAAGCCGGTTGCCGCTAATTCGGATTGCAACCCCTGTGACAATTGCACATGACCTGATGCCTTTTGAGAACGCCTGACAAAATCGGAACGGGCTGCCGCAAGCTTGCGAAATCACCGTAAAAAATGACCCTCAAGGAGACCTTTCCTGATTTTCTCAGAGCGTCTGAGATCAATCTGTGATTCTGAAGACATGCACGATCGGCAGTGCTTCGTAGTCATTGTCACTGGTTTTCCCTGCATCAATCTGGACGAGATACAGCAGATTACGCTCACGATCGTATGACATGCCGCCCACGTGACGTCCGCAGGTGTTGAACATGTACTGATTCAGACCGCCGCCCTCGTTCGTGCTGTTCCATCGATACCAAGGCGTTAGTCCTGCGGCAGAAAGACGACCGTTTGCCGCATGAATCAGACTGGCCGGCGAATAAAACAGCAGTTCAACTTCGTAAGGTGGTCCGTGATAACCCTTGTCCTGACTGCAATCCTCCGGACGCGCATCGCCATAGTAAAAGTCTCCCAGCGCTTTACGGCCGGCGATAACAACGGCCTGCTTGTCGCCAAGAGTCAGCCAGGCGCCACCTGTCCAGCGATCCGCAGGGTGATGAGACTTCAGTGGTTGCTGCTCGGAGTACCACACCAGCGGAATCGTGCTGAGCGAAGAATTCGGGGCCGTTCCTTCCGGGGGCAGCGAATAGGCAAACATCGCCGGCCCCTGGCTGGAAGCTTGCAGCCCCGTGCTGATCTGCAGTCCGGAAATCAGGTTGCGACCACCAAACCAGCGACTTGCCTCTTTCGGAGGGATCTCAAAAATGTACCCGGCGTGCTTATAGGAATTCCACTCCGGGCTTCCACTGTTCATAGGCCCCAGATGCCAGAGACCTTCTGCGATCGATGATTCCATCTCGAGCCCTGATGTGCCGTGCGATGGATAGTCTCGGTTCTCGACGTTGTAATACTTGTGCATGGTCCAGTGCAGCAGACCGTTAGTCACCAGCAGACCTCCGAGGTTAAATGGCTCTGAAGAACCATTTGTCATCTCCTCAAGAAGTCCGTCAGTAACATCCTCAAACGGCTGCAGGATTTCGGCGACCGGAAGGTCATCCGCCAGTTTAAGTTTTGAATTGACCGGCGCAGGGATGCTGATCTCAACCACCTTCTGATGATTCCGGTGCCCAACCATATAGAGCGATCCGGGGAAACCATCGTCAGGCCCATTGGCGTCGCCGTCGGCGCGGTAAGCCAGAGCCCAGCCACCGTAGGCAAACGTCGTTTCGTTCTGTTGAATATGAGGCGGTCGGATCGCTCCGAGATACTCAAAGTTGCCGGGGGTAATCATCGAATCATGCTGTGCTGACTGATGCCTGACCGGCGCGGATCGCTTCAAAGTGTTCTTCGTCTCACCCGGCGCACCCGGTTCATCTGGTTCGCCCGATTCAGCTTCGTCGCTGCGATCTGTCTCGTGGCTGCGATCAGAAGTGCTGGCGTTGTCTTCTGTGGCATCGTCCGCACTGTTCTCGGTCGGCGGATGCATTGGCACTGACACAGGAGCCGAATCGCGTTCCTTCTCGACTACGACGGGGTGAAGCGGGCCGGCCTGAAACTTCAATTTTGCATCTTTTGAGCCCGACGATTCCGGTGACAGCCCGGCCAGAGCGACGCGGTTTGGATCCTTCTGACTGGCCATCGAACGGCTTAACTGAGAGGCAACGCGAATCGTGCCGGCAACGGCGAGAACGCAAAGTGTGAGATAGAGAAACCGCATATTCCTGCCCGCATACGATGCCCAAAACCGATCTCAAACCAGCCAGGCGTTCCCTGCTTCTAACCTGTCCGCCACGAGTTCCACAAGACAAAACACACTGTTCTATAAGGTGACTCTGAAAAGGGGTCAGGAACCAATAGTGCGCAGCCCCCTCCGGGCCATTCGGCTATTGGTTCCTGAACCCTTTTCTGAGCCTTGACGGAGCACTAGTTCATCACCACACGCCTTGCATAATCTGCCCCGATGTTCTCGGCGGCTGAATTGTTCGTCACGAGTTGCATTGGAATCTCAGATCCAATCGTGTCTCGCCAGTCTCGTGAGGCTGTTGGAGCCGACGGAATTGCTGTTGCTGGAGCTTCGAAGCCTGAAAGATCCTCAGCCTGATTCACCAGGACTGGTTCCAAGGGAACATTCAGGAATCGGCGATTCAGAAAGACGCGATCATTCACCGACCATGGATCGGAAGCTGGAACAACTCCGGCTTGTGCAACCAGTGATCCCATCGGGACCGTCACTGGCGGCAATGCGGAGTTCAATTCCGGCGCGAATACCTGTTCGGCAGCGCGATGGCTCATTGTTCGATTGTGGACGACCAGCGAACCTGCACCGAGCAGCGCAACGTAGTACGGAATCTCAAGGGCCTCCAGGCTGACGAACTGAGCGGAGACCATAAAACCGATGATCGACGCGATCGTCATTCGCGCGGAATCCGCAAACCAGGCGTCCTCATCATTGAGCGTCTTCTGCAGCATGTACCAGCAACGATACAGAACTGTTACGAAGAACCCGACGTACATCAGGAAACCGGGAATTCCCAACTCGACCAGCGTCTGCACCCACAAACTGTGAGCTTCTTTGCCTGCAGGCCAGCCGAATTCATGGGCGTGCAGAGGCCAGTGGTCCGGCCCGCAGCCCATCACAGGATCCTCGGCCAGCAGAATGATACAGTCACGCCACAAATCCAGACGGCTCTGAGCTGACGCTTCGCGAACACCATTCTCCTGAGCAAAAGTCTCCATGAAGCGGTCGCGAACCTGAGGCCCGGCAGTAAACAGGGCCACGATAATTCCAAATGCGTAGACCGCATAGTGCAGAGTCGTCTTGCGGATGATGAAGAACGAGACCCCGAGGAAGATGACGGTCGCCAGCATCGCTCCTCGAGAGAACGAGAACAGAATTGCGTGACCAATAAACGCCGCGCAGCCCGCAATGATCGCACGACGAATCGTGCTCGTTTCATAGAAGAACAGAAAGAACGCGACACCAAGCGTCGTCACCAGCCCGATGGCCATCGAGTTATTATCGAGACTCGCGAATCCCTGCTCCCAAAGATAGTTGTATCCGCTGAAGTAGTAGCGATTCAGTTCTAAGGAAACATATCCCTGGCAGACAACGATGACCCACGCCAGTCGCCGCAGATCGATCGAGGATTGAACGGTGGTAATCCCGACAAGGAACGGCAGTACAATCTTCGACTGCTGCTCCACGAAGTACCAGGCATGAGCCGGACTGTCCGCACTGAGCGCAAGAAACACACTCCAGAGCCAATATCCAAGCAGCAGCAGGACCACTCGCCGTGCAGGTCCCAGATCCCAGTTTCCGCAGCAGCGTACGAACCAGTTAAGCAGCATTGCCGACGCGACAATCAGACTGAAGCGGCCGCCCTGAATATGGCTGCTCCACAACGCATCCGGGCGCAGAACGGCTAATGCGACGTAGACCAGAAATCCATGATACGGACGAATGAAAGACGCCGATACTCCCAGAAGAGTCAGCAGCCAGGTGAAGATTAAGCCCTTCATTTGGCCACCTCCGATTCCGATTCCTGTGTTTTCTGCCGGCGTTCCAGCATCCGATTCAAAGGCGACAGGCAGTGATCCCACGAATGGTGTAACTGCACAAATGCGGCCCCGGACATGCCGAGTTCCTGCTGCAGGTTTCTGTCGGCGAAGACTCGCGAAACGGCGTCGACCCATTCTTCAGCGGCATCCGCCTGAAGCAGATGCAGACCCGGTTCTGCAGCCAGTCCCTTCAGAGGGGCCGGTGAACAAATCACAGGACGTCCGCACGCCATAGCTTCCAGAACTTTGTTCTGAATACCGCGGGCAATATGCAATGGCACAACAGCACAGGTCGATCGATGCAACCAGGGGCGAACATCCGGAACTGAGCCCGTGACTTCAACGCCGGGCACTGCGGCCAATGCCTGAACTTCAGCCGTCGGAGACTTTCCCACGATGCGAAACTTCGCGTCAGGATAACGTTCTCGAATCTTTGACCAGACATTGCGTACAAACCAGATCGCGGCATCAGCGTTTGGCTTGTAATTCATCACGCCGACAAACACGCACGAACAGTCCTCGACCTGAATGTTCCGCGCAGGAGCAAAGTAGCTGGAGTCAACTCCGTTGCCCACGGCTTTGATTTTGTCTGTTCGGCAGAATGATCGAAAGAGATCGCGTTCCGCGTCACTGACGACCAGCAACTGATCGCAGCGTCGGGCCAGTCGCTTCTCCACGGCTCGCAAACGCCTGCCTTCAAGCTTGTAAACCAGCGACATCGGAAATGAAGCCGCCTTCGAATAGTCAAACCACTTCTGGCTGTCGACATCAATGAGATCAACCCATTGGGCCGGGCGTGTCAGGTAGTCTCGCTTGAGATATCCGGCGATCCCCGATGAGGACGCCATGACAGCGTCGTATTCTTCTGATTCACTCCAGTCGTCCAGCAACGTTCGCAGTGAAGGACAGTTAAAGAGCCCTTCAGTGACCGTGTTCCCGGTCAGCAGGGAGAACAGTCCGGTGACGTAGCGTTTTCTGCCACTGTGAGGAATCACGGCCAGACGTCGTGTGACTCTTCGCAGTTCGGCCATAGTTTCGTCGCTGACAGGTTCATCAGCCAGACAGGCCAGATCCACGTTTGCACGCGTCGACAGGTAGCGCAGCACATTCCACGTGCGAATCCGATCACCGCGATCGGGTGGCCAGGGAACTCGATGAGTAATGTAGAGGACGCTGGGACGCATGGATTTCTTCAACGGAATCTGATTCCTTGCGGACTTGTTCCTGAAACGCCGGACATCGCCTGGACTGATTCTCGTATCGATCCGTGGATCAACCCGAAAAGGGACCGGACAGGGTGACTGTCCCGATGTTTCAGGAACTCTTATTCTTTTTATGATCGGCCATCAGGTTCATGAGTTGGCAATTATCGTGTCGGAAGACGGCTCCGCACGGTTGACCACCACATTCCCGGGCCCGCTCCCGGGCTTAATCAAAACGTCTGTCATTGTTCCGAGCCGAAACTCAGTCAGCATTTTTGACAGCTTGGGAGCCATTGTTTTCAGGTTCTGATAATGACGAAAACGTGATTTCAGAGACGCCGCGATTCGAGGTTGATCCACATCCACTTCCCAGGGATGCAGGTAAACATTGAGCGGTCTGTCTTCTTTGC
This sequence comes from Planctomycetaceae bacterium, assembly GCA_044235005.1. Lineage (GTDB taxonomy): Bacteria > Planctomycetota > Planctomycetia > Planctomycetales > Planctomycetaceae > SXXK01. The sequence goes on from JBIIIF010000044.1 coordinate 6,413, forward strand.
GAATCTTATGCAGGAGTCGCGATGTGATGGCCCACGGGAACAGTCGCAGGTATCCGCCGCCACCCACCGGAACCGTCATTCCGGCGACTTTGCATGTCATGCCGGGGAACTCATGAATCTGTCCGACGCGAGTCGCTATGATATGAGGCGACGTGGGCGAGCCCGGAATTCCGTAGCGATCGTGATGGACCGGATAAATGCTGGAGTCAATCTGGAAACCTTCTTCAATCAGAATATCCAGCGCCCACAGCGACTTCTCCGTGATGGAAAAACTGGGCGCTCGATGCAACCGGACAGGACTACCGCTGATCCATTGCAGGGCATCGCGAGCTTTCACTAAATCACTGCGGAAACGCTTCGGGCCAAGTTCATAAATGAGCTGGTGCCAGTAGCTGTGACAACCGATCTCATGCCCGGCTGACTGGATCTCACGAACCAACTGCGGATATCGATCGGCCACCCAGCCCAGGATAAAGAACGTTCCTCGAGTGGAATGCTTTGCCGCGAGCTCAAGAATTGTCCGTGTACTCTGTTCAACTCGACAGACGTAATGGTCCCAGTTCTCCGGACGGATCACAGACGAGAACGCGGACACGTGAAAGTAATCTTCCACGTCCACCGTGAATGTGCCGTCAAGTTGTGGAGTGGAAAGGGCCATGATGGTGCTGCGATCTCAGTTATCAATCCCGGATTTTCATGCGGAACCGTTTTTAGCCACCGGGTTCACCCCGGTGGCGTGGACTTAAGCTCGACTTGCCACAATGTGGCTTGTCCCGAGGTGTTAAAAAAATGGGTATTGCGACGAATTTCAGTGGGACAACTCTCGTTATGATTTCGCCTTGTAGAGGCGGCAGCAGGAAGCCCCAGGCTTTAGCCTGGGGAGGACTTTTGAAAATGAACATTAAGCCGTGAAACGGCGACAGCAATGTGTTGATGTCGTTAAAGAAACCATCGCTGTCGCCGTTTCACGGCTGGTGGATCGTGTTTTCGCCTCCCACCCCAGGCTGAAGCCTGGGGCTAAATACTGCCGCAGCTTCGCTGCGAAACACAACCCGAAACAACGGACCAAACCTTGCGTAATCCCAAGCGACATTAACCTCAAATTGTTATTACCTCCAGCTTGCCTCCGCGAGGCGATGATCAACACTGAATTCCCTTAAGTCCATGCCACCGGGTTCACCCCGGTGAAAATCAGGCCTTTTGCACTACTTGCCCGTAGCCTGAATCACTATGCACCTCGCCTCTAAAAGGCTTGGAATCGTCGTTCGGGTGCATGGAGTGGTGCAGAGGCCGTTAAACCACCCGGATAAACCCGGTGGCGTACAGGACTTCGACTATTGCACCATTCGCACGACTTCCTGCTGATATCCATAGGTCTGACGCTGGAAGTCGGAATCCGCACCCACCATGATGGCTCCCAGCAGAGGAACCTGCAGACTTCGCAGAGAATCACGAGCCTGAATCACGTATTGAACTCGACTGTAATCCTTGCGTGTTGCCAGAAGCACGATGTCCGCGTTCTGAGCGATCATGGATGGCTCCGCGACAAACAGCAGAGGAGATGTGTCAATGATGACGAAATCGAAACGAGCCTTGAGTTGCTGAATCAGGTTGCGTCCGCCGTCCACCGCCAGCAACTGGAGAACTCGCTGATCCACCTGGCCAGCGCCGATGAAGGACAGCCCCGGCGCCTGTGTCTGCTGGCGAATTTCATCCAGAGATTTCTCCCCTCGCAGAAATTCACTGAGTCCCGGCCCCAACTGACCTTCCACCATCAGATGTGCGGATGGACGACGAAAGTCACAATCCACCAGAGCGACTCGTTTGCCTGTTCGAGCCAGACTTGCGGCCAACTGACAGGACACGGTCGTCTTGCCTTCGTTGGCAGAAGCACCGGCAATCAAAATTGACGCTGAGCGAGCAGGATCGATATGACGCATCAGGAATGTTCGCACCACGTCCATCGATTCCGTAACCGCGCGGTTCCATTCATCGTAGTCAACTTTGCCCGCGAAGATCCCGAGTCCCAGCAGACCGCCGCGATCCGGTGAAGGTATTGTTCCGACCAGTCGCAGGCCAACTTCGCCAGAGATATCCGTGGCCGCACCGATTCGATAAGACAACCATTCGACGAGAGTAAATCCGCAGACAATGCAGCCCAGTGTGGCCATGCCAGCCAGCAGAGCCAGTTGTGTTTTCTTCTTAACTTCCGGCTCTTCCGGAATATTGGCATTCTGAACAACGCTGATGCGGTCAGGAGCATATAGTTCGATCGAACGCTGATCCCTGGTGACTCGCAGATCGTCTCGCAGTTTGATGTCCGTTTCGATTTTGCGTTTCTCAGCTTCCAGTTCAATCGTCCGTAAATTGAATTCCGTCAGACGTTCTTTCTGCTGCTCGATGTCGGCCACCAACTGATCACGCTGACGAATCAGATAATCCATTCGCGACACAGGAGTCGCTCCCGGAGCCGTTGGATTGCCACCGCCAAGTGCGACCAGGATCTGTTGCTCCTGACGCTTCATGTTTTTCAGGTCCGGATGATCCGCGTTACGGATCTGAGCTTCGAACTGAGCAATCTTCAGACGCAGGACCACCAGTTCACGTTGGAGTGTCAGAGTCGGGTTGTTGGCCACGTTCGGTTCCATCGCCTGACCCATTGCGCCGCCGAGTCCCATCAGGCCATCGGCATTGATTTGATTCGGCAGCACGCCCTGCTGAGTCAATGAGGCTCGTGCCGCTTCTTCTGCACGGATGCGACTGTTGACTTCACGAAGGGTTTTTGACAAGTCGTCCAGATTATCCTGGATCAAATTCTGCTGGATGATGGCCGTTTTGGAGTCGCCCGTGCCGAGATTCTCAGCCAGTTTGTCGATGCGATCCTGGGCCGCGACAACTCGTTTATTGATTTCGTCAAAGCGTTCTTCCAGTCGACGGAGTTCATCGATCTTGGCGTTTTTCGACATGAATACGGCTTGTTCCAGATACGCATCTTTCACCGCGTTCAGGATCAGGGCCAGGTCACGAGGATGCTGACCTTCCAGAACAACCTTCAGGAACTCAGGACTGATTGTGTCGTCGGTTTTCAGCTTGCCCATCAGCCAGTCGACGGGATGTGTAACAGCTTTCAGCGTCGGGCATTCCGCGACCTGAGTATTTCGCAGCGCAGCCGTGATGACCTGGCGGCTGAGCATGTAGTTTTTCTGGGACTCACGATAGAACTGGAAGTCCGTCTCGCGACCGCCGCCATTGTTGTTGATCAGTTTCGGATCGTTCTGCTCAATCTTCAGAATCGCGACCGATTGGAAAGACGCCGGAATAAACTCCCAGACCAGTGCAGTCGCCAGCAAGGCAGCCGGAATACCCACAGCCAACGCGGGGACCCAGCGACGTCGAAACGACGTCAGAATCCCAATGGCTGTCAGTTCTCGGCCCAATGGCGCGGCCCCGCTGCGTCCTGTCATCCCATCGGGGCGACTACTGATTCGGCCAGTCGGATTTTGTGCCGCTCGAGGATCCTGAGTCTGTAAAGTCATTACCGTGTGTCTCCGATCGCTGCGGATCTCCTCCGCAACCTCACAGAATGGCCGATTTTCTCGATGAGATATGGCGGCGACATCTGTTCAGGCTGGCGGTCGAACGCGTCCGGGAACACCCCAGGCGCAGTGTCAGACCTTTTGCAGCCTGCCGGAAACCTAGTTCACAAAACTCCCAGGGGTGTTAGAAACGCGAAACATTTGACGCAGGCCGTCGACACAGCCTGTTCGCTAAACTCAACCATTTTGGATTGCACTGATTGTGCGGAGAATGCTGGATAAAAAAATCTTCAGAATTCTCCTAATGATCGACTCTGACCGTCGAATCACGTCCCCATGCTGCGGATTCACAACCCGCGACAAATCTCAAAAAGTGTGATTCGAAGCGTATGATTCAAACGGTGAGGAGACGGGATCATGTTCAAGAAGCTTGTGGTTGGAACAGCAACGGCGGCAATTGCAGGCGGTATGCTGCTGGGTTCAGATGCAGTCAGCTATGTACGGACCTTTGGCGGTAATGTCAGAGAAGCCGTGAAGTCCGAAATTTCTGTCGAGTTTGAACTCGATCGGATTCGTAACGAAGTCGACAATCTGATGCCGGAAATTCGGAAGCACATGACAATTGTGGCCGAACAGTTGGTCGACGTAAAAGATATGGATCGCGAACTGGGCGAAAAAGAAGCCGCACTCAGCACGCAAAAGGCAGCCATCCTGGCTCTGCGATCGGATCTGGAGAGTGGCCGCGACAAGTTCGTCTACCGCGCTGTGTCGTATAGTCGCACCGAAGTCGAAGCCGATCTCGCTCAGCGATTTGAATCCTTCTGCACGGCGGAAGAATGTGTCAAACGCGATCATCAGATCCTGGCGGCTCAGCGAGATACTCTGCGAGCCAACCAGAAGAAGCTGGACGCGATGTTGTCACGCAAGCAGGATTTGATCGTTAAGGTGGCTCAACTGGAAGCTCGTCTGAAGCAGGTGCAGGCCGCCGAAACAATCAACTCCATCGAGATTGACGACACCAGCCTCGCTCGCGTTGAGAAGATGATTAAGGACATGAATCATTCTCTGGATGTTCGCGAATCCGTGCTCGAAACCGAAGGCCAGTTTCTGGGACGAATTCCAGTGGAAGAAGCGGCTGAGCCAGCAACCGGCGACATCGTCGGAGCGATTGATTCTCACTTCGGTTTGAAAGCTGAAGGTGAAGTGGCCGAAGCGTCAGATGAAAATGCAATCTGATCTGTTTGATGACTTGTTCAATGATCGGCTCGACATCATTGGGAGTGTTGAGCGTCTGCAAAGGAAGGCGGAGCATTGACGAACATGACCGGGACACACTTGGCTCCGGGCTCAGCAATCGCTCGGGCTCGGAGCTTTTTTTGTGACGGATCTTGTTCAATCGTTGAAAGGCAAGCCGCAGGCGAAAGTGCGTTAGGTAGGTCCCGCCTGCCGGCCAGGACTTTCGCCGCAAGGCCAACCCGGTGTGCAATTCACAAGGGATTGTCGCCTGAATCGTTTCCATACCTGGCCACAGGTCGCGGCAAGCCGCGAAGTCCTGCCCGGCAGGCAGGACCTACAACAACAGGTCCTCGGCAAGGAGGACCTGCCGAAATCTGTGACTACACCCGTTTCGTAGGCCGGAACTCACACCGCTCGGTCCGGCCTACAACTTCTGTTACACTACCCATCTCAGGTATTTCACAATACAGGGCCGTCTTTCCAAGTGGCGAAACTGGATGCGAGCGGCAGCCCTCAACGCTCGCCCGCCGGAGATGCCGCGACGAATCGTCCTGCCTGCGGAAACTACGAGTATTGAAGACAAGAACAGTGAGACCAATGTGGCCGAGAATCTGAGCGAACGCTACATGCTCTGGATCGACGGGGTAGGAGCCTGGCAATTACTGGCCGGCATCGAATTCCTGATTGGCGGCCCCACCATGGAGCAAAAGGCGGCGGATATCTGCCTGATGGCCAATCTGTCGCGTCGACATGCCACATTAAAACGATCCGGAGAAGATTGGTTCATCCATCCGTACCAATCCACCGTTATCTCAGGCAAATCAGTCACCAGTCAGACTCTGCTTAGAACGGGAGATTCCATCTGCCTTGCCGAGCGAGTTCGCCTGGGATTTCGAATCCCCAGTGTCCTGAGTGGGTCCGCCTCGATCGATTTTGAAAGTCACCATCGTCCGAGCCATAGTGTCAATGGTATCATCCTGATGACCGACAGCGTTTTACTGGGGCCCAGAAAGGATCATCATATCTGCTGCCCGGACTGGTCGGATATGATTGTGATCTATCGCCAGGACGGACAGCTCAAGTGCCGATCCAGAATGGCCATGAGTATTAATGGAGAACGAGTGAGGGATTCCGCAGCTCTCAACGACGGTGCTATTGTCTCGGGCGAAGAGTTTCGATTTCGTCTTGAGAAGCAGCCTTTGAATTCATCAGTCTAGAACACATTTCAGAGCCGGGACTCGTTCCCGCTGGTTAACAAGAGTCCGGAAAACTTGAATCTGCAGGAGTGCTCGGTTTTGGAACCACCTCCCGCTTGCGTCGGAACAATCTTATGAGGTTCACTTTTGCTCCTGAATCCAAACCGCTCGATGGCTACACCATCAAGCGGGCTATTCACCGAGGTGGATTCGGCGAAGTTTATTATGCGCTCAGCGATGCCGGCAAAGAAGTCGCGCTGAAGCTGCTGCACAATAATCTGGAAGTCGAGCTGCGCGGTGTTTCTCAGTGCCTGAATCTGAAGCATCCGAACCTCGTCACGATCTTCGACATGAAACAGGATTCCGAAAAGGAACACTGGATTGTGATGGAGTATGTCGGCGGCAAGGGGCTGTATGAGATCATGCAGGAACATCCGAAAGGCATGCCGTTGAAGGACGTGCTGTTCTGGTTGTCCGGGATTACCGCAGGACTTAGCTTTTTGCATGATCGAGGCATCGTGCATCGTGACCTGAAGCCCGCCAATATTTTTCGCGATGCCGACATTGTGAAGATCGGCGATGTGGGGCTGTCGAAGTACATCTCCGAAAGCCGCCGCAGCGCGCAGACTCAGAGTGTAGGCACCGTGTATTACATGGCTCCGGAAGTCGCGAGGGGGCGTTACGGTCGAGAAGTCGACGTGTATTCGACCGGCGTGATTCTGTACGAAATGATTACCGGTCGAGTTCCCTTCGAGGGCGAAACGACGGCCGAGATCCTGATGAAGCATCTGACCGCGGAGCCGGATCTGTCTGTGCTCCCGGAACGTCTGCGCCCTGTGCTGTCTGCGGCGCTGGATAAAGATCCGGACCGCCGAATCAGCGAGATCGAAGAACTGGAGCGACGGTTCAGGAATGCAATTCAGGAATCGGGTTTCTCTGTGGAGAAACCAACGCCGGTGGTCGCGTCAGAGGCTCCGGCAAAGCAGCGATCGGCTCCTGCGATGGCAACGACTTTGATTGGCCGCGAGAAAGCCGCAGCCGTTTCACCCGCATCAGCCGCCGCGACTGTTGGGACTCCCGAACCTCTCGGTCCATTTCAGTCGGCCGCGTTGTTCTGGAAACGCAATGTTCCCGCTCCGGTTAAATGGTTGACGTATGCATTGCTGATTATGACCATCCTGCGCAGCAGCGTTCGACTTGGTACCATGGAATTGATTTTCCTCTTCGTCGTCTATCTCGCATGGCGAAGGAGCTCGGCCAAAGCCGAGGCCCGCGCGAATGCGAATACAAATGCGGCTGCGACAAATACCGGACCGCTTCCCGTGCCAGCGTCGTTCACCCCGAACAATAGTCCTCGCGGGGTGCAGCCCGTTGCTATGACCGCGCCGCAGAGTACACCAAGTCCTCAGGCGCTGGCGTATGCGGCTCGAAGTTATTCGCCCGCGACGATGCGACAGATTCCGGCGGCACAGCGAATGGTGGATCTCACAACATCACTGTCAATTTCTTTGGCGGCGGTTGTTCTGGTGACGGCGGCCATTCACCTGGCGACGCCTTTATTGCCCGGTATGATCGACGTCGCGTTCTTTGGAGTCATCACGTTGCTGGCCGCAGTGGGATTGATCGTTCCGGCAAAGCTCTGGGAAGGGAAAGCCGGAGACGCGTTTATTCGCCGCTTGTTTCAGGGAGCAATTGGTCTTGGCGTTGGAGCGGTCGCGTTTGCTCTGCAGCGATTCCTGATGTTCGGCGATGTGAGGCTGTTGCATGCGGAGGGAACAGGCATCTTCAACGGCGGACGTTTGGGACAAATCACCATCGTGGATTCTCAGGGCCTGCCCACAATGGCCGGATACATGATGTTCTTTGCTCTGCTGTTTGTGGCTCGCCGCTGGTGGTGGCAGGCCGACAGTTTCCGGAGCGCCCGTTTTCGCATCTCGTCGACATTGGTCAGCCTGTTTCTCGGCTTTATCCTGACGGCGGTGCTGCCTTTTCCAAACAATTTAGGAGCCACCTGGGCTCTGGCGATTTCAGCGGTAGTTCAGTTATCAGCCGGATGGACTCCACAGGAAGAACGGTGGCTGGCACCAGCTCCCGGAACTGCTTTGGCGGCACCGGCGCTGGCCCAGGTCCAGCATCCCGTCGTTGCTCGGCAGGCGGCTCAGAAGGCCTGACGTTTCAAGATCTCTGTCAGTGGACCGGTTTTTTGTCGCTTCGACAAGTCAGCATCAACATGGCAGCACCTGTAGTCAGCCTTACATTTTTTGGACTGTTCCTGATTGCTCCCGTGGCCATCATTATGGTGCTGGGAGTGTGCAAGCTGATCGCGTGGGCCGGCAACGCCATGCTCGGACGAAATCACGCTGTTCACTCCGGACGTGGTGGTCCGGGACTGTGGCCCGTGATCGCCGGAGCTGTTCCGATCTGCCTGATTGTGTTAGCGCTGGTTCTGATCAAAGCTCGCACTGTCCACAGCGTGCAGGTGAATTCCTCAGACATACCGCTGTCTAAACCTGCCAGACCTGTGATGCATGTCGATCAGGGGCAGGTGACGATCGTTCAGGATGGCACTGTGGTTGCGTCGGAACAGATCTCTGAGGTACGGCAGGAGATTCTGCAGGCTGTGCAGGAAAACGGCGGGCAGATCCCCGTGGATCTTCCCATTCCGGTTGCTGATCTGAGTCGTAAGCCAGCGCCGGAACCTGCCTTGATTCCCGTTGAGTCTGTTGCTGCGTTGGCTTCTGCTGACGAAGTTGCAGAAGCGAGTGTCGTCGCCACCCCTGGTAGCTCGACAACAGAACCGACATGTGAAGAAGCCCCGGCGACGACCGTGCCGGCTGCAGTCGCCACAGAAGAACTTCCAGTGGGCGACAACACTGCGGAACAGAAACCAGCCGCTGATGGTGCCGCCACGACAACTCCTGAAGTGGCCGACGCAGCGATGACGCCGTCGCCGACTACGCCCATCGAAACACCGGAGCAGCGTCAGGCTCGATTAACAGAGCTTGCCGCACACATCAGTCCATGGATCCGTTCACTGTTGAATGAAGCACAGCAGAAAGAGACGGCGGTGGCCGCCGATGTTGCTGAGGCCGTCGAATCTTCCGACAAGCAAATCGTGGTCTTTCAATTGGCTGGCCCGATTCGTCAGAAGTACGCTCTGATCCCGTTGACGCCGGCGTTTGATGCGGCCTTGTCGCCGGTCTCTCCGTTTCTGGCCAATGGCAGTCTCGAGTCGATCGCGGAGAGTCTTGCCATGTTTTTGAAGAAGCCCGCGAAATCTTCTGCGGAGGCTCCTGCATCCGCTGTGGGCACAGAAACGCCGGCGGTCGCTGAGCCGCAACCTGTTCCAGTTTCGGATCCATCAGCACCGACCACAGCACCAACCGCAGCACCAACCACATTGGCGATGACGGAAACGACAGGTCCCGGCAAAGGCAACGCTGAACTGATTCCGGCCGACGAGCTTACCGAAGTGCTTGTCGGAGACGACACCCCGGAATGGGTCGATAGTCCTCAACCCCATCAATTCGTCGTTCGGTCTGATGCGCTGTTTCCGGGGGAATCCACGGTTGCTCCGCTGAATAAGGCGATCAATGAAGTGCTGGCGGAACAATTAAGGTTGTACGAAGAGTCTCTGGAGCCTGCTTTGCGAGCACAGGCTCGTCTGGTCAAACTGGAAATTGACGAAAAGACATCACAGGCGTGCGTGCGCAAGACGTTTGAGCGACTGCAGGCGGTGGGGAAAGACGGTTCCGACAAACAGGACATGCGATTTGTGTATGCGTTGGTCGAGCTTCCGGAGTCCGTCAAGAAGGCGGCCGAGCAAACCGTACGAATGTCGCTGCAGCGTGATCGAGTCACAGGGTTGGCGGTGATCGTGTTTTTCGCTTGGCTGGCAATCTGTTCTGCGAGCGTCGTGGTCCGCTTGTGGGGCCGAGGCGGTTTCTTTCGCAAAATGATTGCGATCCCGATCCTTTGCCTGATCTGCATTCCTTTACTGCTGTTGGCCGTAGGCACGGGAGCCGCCACCGCCGGAATTCCCGGCAGCAAGATGCCACGTTATCCCTGGGCGGACAGCAGCAAGCCGATTCGCGTTCAGATGTAGAAGACAGCGAAGCCCGAAACATGAGGATTTTTAGCATGAAACGGCGAACCGGTCGGGAAATCTGCTGTCCCTATTCCCGATCCCGCGTTTTTGCGATCGGGATACTTGGAAACGCAAAGTCCTGACGATATCATGTGCACTACTGCTCCTATAGCTCAGTTGGTAGAGCAACTGACTCTTAATCCGTAGGTCGTAGGTTCGAGTCCTACTGGGAGCACCTTGACGCCGTTTCTGTGGTTAACGCCATGGAAACGGCGTTTTTTGTTGCGCGGTTTCGAGTGCTTTCGATCGCTCAGCTTCGCAGCGAAATGTTGCCGGGTTTGACATCGGTTACGAAGATCTTGTGCCTTCGAACCTCGACCAAAAGTGTTTCCACGAGCGACCATTCGGGACCGTACATTTCCATGAGTGCCCCTCAATTCTCTCAACAATCTTATTCCGCCAGCTTTTCTGCGATGTTGGTGATTGGCGAGCAACGAATTCCGCTCGCGAAGATTGGTCCGGGGGAGATTTATTTCCAGACACCTCAATCGTTGCCCGAATGTTCAGGACAGATCGAACTGATTGTTGTCGGAAAACTTCGTTCGTGGAACGTGAACCTTCCCCACGGCGCCGTGCCATTCGAACGAGTCGCCCAAACTGAACGTGTCGATGTGGAGTTGAAGCCGTTTTGGGGGTAATCGTTGCGCCACCGACTAACGAATGCCAATTCAATATGAGTTCCCAGTTCCACCAAGCTGACTTTGCGAATCTGTGGGAATGCCCCCTGGCCACGACTCCCGGAGGAACGTCCCCTGTGTTGATGGCCATCACAATCAGGAACATTGAGGACGGTACCGTCGATTCCCACTTTACGCATGCCGCGATAAACCGCACCGAGTATGTGTGGTGTTGCGAGGGGTCGCTGAAGTGCCATACACAAGCTCGATCGAGCAGGAGTCCGTTCGCCATGTCGCAGCCGCCGACACGCTTTGAAGACCTCGCGGATCGGTAGTTCGGTCAACAGTCTCATGCTCAGAACCACCCAGGTCATAACTCCGCTATTCAATTTGCATTCCCGAGTCAACTGCTTACCTGTTGTTGCCAGCGCTTGCTTTACGAGTTCAGGGGCGATGATCTTTTCGAGTCCAGCAATACGATCCAGAATCCGTTCGTTGACTTCCGAGGAGAGGCCAGAACTTCCTTGCCCCGACATGTCGCGGCTCCTTGCGATGGTGGTTGGTGGTTCAACCTAACTCTAATAGGAGCAGCGATTTATGAAAACATTGAACGGCATTGCCGTTAAACGAATTACAGGATCAATGCTGTAACCACAACACGCAGGCGATGGCCAGCAGAATTCGATAATAGCCGAACGGTGTGAGTCCGTATTTTCCGAGTGCTCCGACCATAAAGCGAACGCTCACAACAGCCGCCACGAAAGCGGTGACCAGCGACACAAGCGGCATGGCCAGTCCATAGTCAGCGATCATTTCTTTGCCATGCTTGAGGCCTTCATAGCCCGTTGCGGCAGTCAGAGTCACGAGGCCCAGCAGGAAGCTGAATTCCACAGCCGCCAGCATTTTCAGCTTCGCAAATCGACAGCCCAGAATTGTGGCGAGACTGCGACTGAATCCCGGCCAGAACGCAAGGCACTGGAGTGTTCCAATCAGCAGTGCGTCTTTCCGGGACAACTGGGAGATCTCTTTGCCGTCATCGGGATTGCTTTTTCGCATCATGAAACCGTAAACGATGATGATGACGCCACCCACAAACTGCGCGGCGGCTACGGGCATGACTCCGAACAGATGCTGTTTCACCCAGTCCTTCAGCACAAGCGCCAGAACGGCTGCGGGAAAGAACGCAATCACAAGGTTGATCAACAGTTTCAGCCCATCCGGATCTTTTCCCAGCACTCCAACAACAATCTGCCTGATACGTCCAAAGTACAACATGACGACGGCAAGGATTGCGCCCGACTGAATGCAGATGGCCAGCGAGTCGGCGGCTTCTTTTTGACGTTCGTCGGCGTCCATGCCCATCAGATGTTCGGCAATCAGCAGATGCCCGGTGGAACTGACCGGAAGATACTCGGTCGCCCCTTCCACAACGCCCAGCACAAGAGCCTGAAACAACGACAGCGTGGGACGACTGTCCGTCGTTCCTGTGGACGCGTTCGGCGATTCATCTGCTCGCAAAGACCCGGCACTGGCAATCGCCAGGACCAGGATCGAGAGGGCGAGGAATTGTCGACCGATCATGAACTACCTTTCCGGGATGTATTCGCTTTTCCTGAAGTCGTGGGCACGATGATGACCAACTACGCGGCTGCGCGAGCGGAACATGCGGCCGCTTGTTGTTGCAGCCATTGCACGACACGCTCCATCTGCATTCCTCTGGAGCCTTTTACGAGAACAACGTCACCTGGAGTCATGATGCAATCCAGCATGACCTGCAGCGTCGCAAGATCATGAAAGACGGAAATATGATTCAGAGTCACTCCGGTTGAGCGGGCTCCCGCCACAACACTTTCGGCGAATTGCCCATAGACCAGCGTATGATCAACTTTTGAAGAAGCCAGTTGTCGGCCAATCTCGAAATGTGCGGCGGCTGAATCCTGCCCCAGCTCCAGCATGTCGCCAAGCACCAGAATTCGATGTCTGGAATTGGGCCAGTCGGCAAGCCCCTGGATGGCTCCGGCAACGCTGGCCGGGCTGGCATTGTAGGAATCGTCAATCACAGTCCAGGGTTCACGATTCACCATACGACCGCGACCCGCATCGAGCTGGAATCCGGCCAGCCCATCGGCGATTCGGCTGTCTGCCATCCCGGCGGTGCGCCCAACGGCAATGGCTGCCAGTGCGGCTGTGGCCAGATGGCGAGGACCCTGGAACTGAAACTCGCGTCCATCGACGGTGATGACGGTACGGTTCGTATTTGTCACGACGTTCGTCGCGCGGATCTGTGCATCGGAGCTGAAACCATACAGGACGACCTGGCCGCGAACAGAATCTGCCATCTGACGAACCGCCTCATCGTCCGCATTCAGAAAAACAGTTCCCTCGGGGCCAATGGCTTCCGCAAGTTCCTGCTTGGCCTGTCGAATCAGGTCAAGACTTCCGAAAGTCTCCACATGGGCCGGGGCGACTCGAGTAATCACGCCGAATTCCGGTTGAGCGATCTCTGTGAGTTTCCGAATGTCGCCGATGCGTCCGGCTCCCATTTCGAGAGCGGCAAAATCATGGTCGGCTTTGAGTTGCAGCAGGCTGAGTGGAACGCCCAGCTCGTTGTTGAAGTTCCTTGGACTCTGAATGCCATGAAATTCACGATTCAATACGGAAGCAATCATCTGGCGTGTGGTGGTCTTCCCGACACTTCCCGTGATACCGATGACCAGTGCCGCCGACTGTCTTCTGTTCCAGTTGGCAAGTTGTTGTAGCGCGGCCAGCGTTGAGGGAACTCGGATGATGCGGCTGTCGATCTCCACGCTGTCGGTGGAATGAAATCGCACCATCGGAGAGCGGGCCTGATTTTGTTCTGCGGCAGTACTTTCCGCGATCACACAGACGGCCCCGCGAGCGATGGCTTCGTCAGCGAACAGAACTCCATGACTCTTCGAGCCCGGCAGCGCGAAGAACGCATCGCCCGGTTTAGCCGTGCGGCTGTCGATGGAAACGCCGGTCACAGGTTCGTCAGCCGGTGAGGCTGTCGTCCGTCCGGATACGATCCTGATCAACTGCGTAACGTTGCAGGGGAACATGAGAGAGTTTCCAGAACCGAGATCAGGATTGATCCAGGTTCGTTGGGGTTCAGAGGACAGGCCCCTGCGGCGAGCATCAGACGGGGAAACAGGAACTGAGAATCAGGCGGGAACTGCATCGGGGATACGGTGTTCTGAATCAGATCGCGAAGCCTGCAGTTCACGCAGGATCCGACGAGTGACTTTTCTGTCATCAAAACTGATGGAGCGAGTACCAATTTGCTGAATCGACTCATGGCCTCGTCCGGCGATGATGACCACATCTCCGGGCTGAGCCATCTTCACGGCCAATTGAATCGCGAGATTGCGATCAGCGCAGGTTTGAACATGATCCCGCGATGCAAAGCCATGGCAGATTTCATCAATGATTTTTGTCGGCGATTCTGAGCGAGGATTGTCCGAAGTCACGACGACCGAGTCCGCAGAACACGCGGCCTGAGCCATAAGGGGTCGCTTCTCCCGATCACGGTCTCCACCGGCCCCGAAGACCAGAATCACGCGTCCGCGGGAAAGCGCTCGGGCCGTCTCAAGGCAATGCGTGATGCCATCAGGGGTATGAGCATAATCGACCAGAACGGTAAACGGCTGCCCCAGATCAATGCGTTCCATCCGACCAGGGATTTCTGTGACGGCCGAAAGGGAGTCGGCAATGATCGGAAGATCAACACCCAGCTGCTCCGCCATCGCCGCAGCTGTCAGAAGGTTGAGAGCGTTGTGACGTCCAACGAGAGAAGAAATCAGCTCAACCGTTCCCGACTGGAGATGCATTTTCAGAGTCTGAGATCTGGGCGTGGCTGAAGTCAGCTCAACACGTGTTTGGGCCGTTTCAGCAATGCCAAATGTTGTCACATTGGTACCCGATGGCAGCAGATCAAGGACAGCTCGGCAACCCGGATCGTCCACGCCAATGAACAGCGGAGCACCAGGCTGAAGCAGATCGGCGATTCGGGATTTCGCTGTTCGATAATTGTGAGTGTTGCCGTGATAGTCGAAGTGATCGCGAGTAATATTGGTAATTGCTCCAACAGCCAGAGGCAGTGCCGCACAACGACGCTGATCCAGAGCGTGACTGCTGATTTCCATGACGCAGTGCGATGCTCGTTGTTTGGCCATATCGGCAAACAGATGAGCGATCTGCGGAGGTGCTGGCGTTGTCAACGCCGCTGCCGACCGAGTCCGGCCGTTGCTGTATTCGATGGTGCCCAGTAAGCCCGTGGTTCGACCGGCAGCCGCAAGAATAGCTCGCAACAACCACGTCGATGTCGTTTTACCATTGGTCCCGGTGACACCGGCTACGGTGATCTTTTGATGTGGATTCCCGTGTTGTGCAAGGCAGATTTTCGCGAAAGCCGCGCGGACGTCAGGGACGACGCACTGAGGAATGTTGATCCTCGCGTGAGGACGCTCGACCATTACCGCCGACGCGCCGGCGGAGACTGCGGCTTCAATGTAACCGTGGCCGTCATGAGATTTCCCGGGGACAGCCACAAAGACTTCTCCCGGACGAAGGTTACGGCTGTCGCAGCAAAACGAAGACGCAACAACATCCCCGGCACTGACAAAACTGACCGGGCCTAATGTCTCACGAAGGCTGAGCGAGCTGACTTCCATGCCAGACAAATTCATATTGTGAGCTGTTTGTTAAATAAGGAATAACAATTGGCTCCTGATTGTCACTCTGGGCAAAAACTGGGTCAATCGCAGTTTGGCTTTCTCATGATACCGAATGCATGTCCAGCACTCTGTTGCGACGAGTTTCGGTAAAAAACTGCCAGTGAACCGCGCAGCGGGGTGTTGGTTTGAGCGCTGCCCGAAGCGTTGGTTTTGAAGTTGCGCATTGCAGTTAGGGCTGGAAGCCCGGCACATCCTCTGCCTGTGGCGTGAGCCACCGGACTGCAAAAACACTGCGACTGAGGCCTGAAGGGCCGAAACATGCGCCATTGTGTCGACCCTCCGGGCCTCCGATTCTCTATGTTCGCTTACCGGTGGCTCACGCCCAATGGCATTGGATTTGTCGACCCTCCGGGCCTGAGAATGCGCAACTTCAAAAAGCGTTGGCGAGGGATATTGTGTGCAGAATCAAGACCAGGATTTCAGCCAGGATGGGCATTCTGGCCCGTCGAATCGCAGTCGGACAGGAATGTCCAACGTACACCAAGAACCTGACAACAGGCCTTACAGCGAACCGAGGTTGGCTCCCAACAGGCCCACTTTTTTCCCGTTGGATTGTAAAACGGTGGTCGCTTTTTGGTTTACCAGAAGGAGAATGAGTAGACCAAGAATGGGCACAAGGCACAGAATCCCCAGAATGATTCCGAACACCGTTCCGTGAGTTTTCATCGCCAGCAGGATTGTAAAGACGGCCGCGACCAGTCCGACCGCAAGCACGCCCAACCCCAGCAAGGGACGCACTTCGAGGGGTAAAGCGAACTGACCGACAACTGCCAGGAAATAAATCAGAATGCAGACCAGAACTCCCTTCTGATACTTCGCAACTTTCACAAGGTCTTCACGAGATCCGCTAACGACTCCAACAACGCGGGAGTTTGGAGTCGGGGCTTCGAAGGGGTTGTAGCTCATGGTGGTCTTCCGGCGAAAGTTGAAACATACCTGCTCAGCTCGCACTGAGTGTGACCTTCCGTATCACCCATGTCAATACAACTTACGTTACCGGTTGCGGCAGGGCGTCTCTTGAACATCGCTCTTCGTAAAGGCTGCTCAAAACGTGTCTCTCGAGCTCTCATTTTTCATTGGATGCTCAAAGTCCGCTCGTGAAGGTTTTCGCACTCGCAGGATTTCGTTAATCTCTGTTCTCTGAACGGTTGCCTGTTGAGCGTAAGCCTGCTTAAACACACCGTTGCCCGCCCCAAAAGAACCTTTACCCGCCCGGAGACTCTTATGAATATCCGAACGCCTCTGCTGGCTTCACTTGCCAGCGCGTTCCTGTTGGTGTTTGCTCCTGCCCTGTCGGCTGCCGAAGTTCCGGAAGGTTTTCGTCCGCTGTTTAACGGTAAGGATCTGACAGGATGGCACGGAATGCCTCACTTCGATCCTCGCGATCTGGCTAAAATGCCGGCCGATATGCGAGACAAGCAGATCGCTGAATGGACCAAAGACGCCAAAGATCACTGGACTGTCGAAAACGAAGAACTCGTGAACGACGGTCACGGTGCTTATCTGACGACCGATGAAGAATTCACAGACTACGAATTCCTGATCGAATACAAGACCGTGGCACTCGCAGACAGCGGGATCTACCTGAAGGCCAATCCGCAGGTTCAGATCTGGGACTATACCGAAGAAGCGAAGTTCAGCATTGGTGCGAACAAGGGAAGCGGCGGGCTTTGGAACAACAGTCCTGGAGCAGCCGGAAAAGATCCCTCCGAACTGGCTGACAAAGCATTCGGCGAATGGAACAGCTTCAAGATTCGCCAGATCGGTGCTCGCACCAGCGTCTGGTTGAACGGCAAGCATGTCGTCGACAATGCGATCATGGAAAACTACTTTGATCGTCCTTCACCACTGTTTTTGAAGGGCCCGATCATGCTGCAGACACACGGCGGAGAAATCCGCTGGCGCAATATCTTTATCCGGGAAATCCCGGCGGAAGAAGCCAATCGCATTCTTGCTGAGAGCCGTGCTGATGGCTTCGAGTCCAAGTTTAACGGGACGGACCTGACCGGCTGGGGCGGCGCGAATGACAACTACGAAGTGGTTGACGGGGCGATTCGTTGCAAGGCTGGCCATGGCGGCATCCTGCATACAACCGATGAGTACTCAAATTTTGTTGTTCGTCTTGAGTTTCAGGTTCCACCGGGCGGCAACAATGGCCTGGCCATTCGCACCGACGGCACCGGCGACCCAGCCTATGCGGCCATGTGCGAACTGCAGGTGCTGGATTCTGAACATGAAAAGTACGCCAAGCTGGATCCACGCCAGTATCACGGTTCTGCTTACGGCATGATCCCTGCCAAGCGAGGATTCCTGCGTCCGGCTGGTACCTGGAACTTCCAGGAAGTTACCGTTGACGGCAGCAAGATCAAAGTCGAAGTCAACGGCAACGTGATTCTGGACGGCGATCTTTCAACCGTCACGGAATACATGGCCAATTCACCGCACCC
Source organism: Planctomycetaceae bacterium (assembly GCA_044235005.1). Taxonomy (GTDB): domain Bacteria; phylum Planctomycetota; class Planctomycetia; order Planctomycetales; family Planctomycetaceae; genus SXXK01. Next base: position 24,346 of record JBIIIF010000044.1, read on the forward strand.
AGGCAAGGATCGCAAGTCCGGCTTCTTTGGATTCGCGGGCCACAACGATCCGGTTTCCTTCCGTAATGTAAGCATTAAGCGTCTGCCATAACCTGGCATTGCTGATGGTGAATCGTTCTGCGAAGCCCGGCTTTCTTCAAAGGCCGGGCTTTTTGTTTGTGCGTGGGCTTGTTGTTGAACGGCGTGTGGGAGTAATGCGTCATGATTCTATGTCGATCTGCCCTGGTTCTGTTCTGCTGTGGGATGTTCCTGAGTGAGGCCCAGGCTGATGACCGACTGTTGTCTCGTCCGGTCTTTGAGCCCGTGCAGGCTACTCCGATCTTTGAAGCGGCTCCAGGCCAATGGGACGCAAAGATTCGAGAACGCGGTTGGGTAATGAAGGATGGCGATGCATGGAAGATGTGGTACACGGGCTACGATTCCGATAAGCAACCATTGACGATGAAACTGGGATACGCCACATCGAAGGATGGACTCACGTGGACTCGCCATCCACAGAACCCGATCATTTCCGACTTCTGGGTCGAAGACATCATGGTCGTCCGTGACGATCAGAGATATCTCATGTTTGCCGAAGGGGCCGGCGATCAGGCTCAGTTGCTGGAATCAACCGACGGCATTCAATGGAAGCGAATCGGGACTCTGGATGTCAGACTCACCAATGGACAGCCCATTCCAGCCGGGCCTTATGGAACTCCTACAGCATGGTTCGAAAATGGCGTCTGGAATCTGTTCTACGAACGACGCGATGCCGGGATCTGGTTAGCTCGTTCCACCGACATGAAAACCTGGACTAACGTTTCTGACGAACCCATCATCAAGCCGGGCCCCGAGCCGTTCGACAGCCTGATGATTGCGATGAATCAGGTCATCAAGGTCAACGGGAAGTATGTTGCCGTGTTACACGGCACAGGCAGCCCGGAGAAACCTCGCCAGTGGTGTACGACCCTGTTTGAATCAGACGACCTGATTCACTGGAAGAAAAGTGCTCACAATCCGTTGCGACCGGTTGAAGAAAATAAATCCAGCGGTGTTCTGGTGCAGAACGGCACGGGTTGGCGACTTTATACGATGCACGACAAAGTTTTTGTGCATGAGCTGAAGTAAGGTCCAACATCAAATACTCATCGCCTCAATGTCGATCCATCCGGTCCATGATTCTCCCGGCTGCAGAACCTGAAGACCGGCGTCGACGCCGCGTTGTTCCAGATTAATCGCGTTGGTCACGCAGGTATAAGGTTCCATGCAAACGGAACTGCTCCATGGTGGAGTAAACACGACCAGTTCACGAAAGATCGATGGGCATCGCTGTTCCACTTTGACGCCAGCCGCAGGGTCTGTGATACGACAGGTCACGATGTTGTTCTCGGCTACAACATCGGTGTAGATATCGTCGACCTTGAGCCCCTTAAAGAGACAACCCTGATCAAGCTTGGCGCTCTCTGGAGGCACGGTCTTTTCCCCGGACGGCAGGCATTCTGTAAGCTTCCAGACTTTTGATGCTGGTACTGTCAACAGACATTGATCGGCCGATGAGTTTGCTGACAGGGGAACTCGAAAATATGCATGCGTCCCGAATCCCCACGGCATCGTCTGATCGCCCGGATTGAACACTCGAATTTCTGAACGCAGGCAACTGCCGATCACCTGATAGCTCACGTGAATTTCCGCATCCGTTGGCCAGCAATCAAGCCGATCCGGCGCATCGATGCTCAACCGAAAAGCTCCCGTGATCTTGTCGTTCGACTGCTGGATCACTCGCCAGGGGCGATCAAGGCACAGTCCATGAATGGCGTTTCCGGTGGAATCATAGAGTACTCGGTCGGCCGGGATCAGATACTCTTTTCCGTTCCAGACATACCGGCCACCTTCGATGCGGTTCGGGTAAGGAAACAGCAGAGGATTCCCGTGATGCGTCTCGGGCTGCTTTCCCTCCGCAAAATCATCTGTCGCCGCCAGCACAGCGACTTCACGACCGTCGGTGAGTCGAGCCAGAAATTCAAAACAGTTGAAGCCGCGATCAACGGCGATGCGAGCTGTCGAGCCACTCTTGTGATCTTTGATGGTGATGATATTCATGGGGATGGATCTGTCTTGAGACCTTGTTGAAGTGGCGACGGCAGCTGAATTTTCAGTCGCCTGCGGCTTGCCGTTAAACTAAGAGGTCAGGGCACTGCTGGCGTCGTACCGCTGCGAGGATTCCTGAGATAATAAAACCGGCCGTCTTCTGCACCGCCGACGAAATCCGGAATCCCGTTGCCATCGAAGTCAACCGTTGTCGGACTCACATCATGGCCTTCGATGTTCTTCTGAGCCAAAGTTCCTGCATTCTTCATGACCCAGTGTCCGTCCTTACGATCGACCTGCTTCAGGAAGTCGGCATTGGCAGAATTCAGCAGCAGATCAAAGCGGCCGTCGCCATCCCAATCGGTGACGCAGAGCTTTCGTCGACCACTGCGACCGGCGGTCCCGGGATTCAATCGGATGGGCAGACCATCTTCACCCACGAATGCTCGTTGCGGCGATTTGAGCACAACCGAGTTGTCTCGTCGTTCTCGCTCAAAGAATGCCAGATAGCCTTCATGGTCCAGCATGACGAGATCCTGCAGGCCATCTTCGTTGAAGTCGTGCACAACCGGAGTCGTTCTCCACTGAGTCAGCAAGGCCTTACCATTCGGACGCAACCAGCCCCAGGCCAGTCGCGGTTGCTCAGACTCCCATTCCACGTCCACACTTTGAGCCGCAGCAAACTTCGGCTCTGTGAGACTGCCGATGTTTTTCAGCCACTGAACTTCGCTGAGAATTGAATTGAAAATGATGTCCGGCAAGCCATCGTGATCCCAGTCCGCGATACTCAAGGTGGTGTAGCCCCACTTCGCTTCAGCCGGTCCCTGAATACTTCCATTCGGCCCCGCCATGATTCGAAAATCTGTGCCGTCGACTTGCAGCCGCACCGGAGCCGCCCACGATGGTTGCTCGACTTGGGGCCCACTCAGGTTCTGAAAGATCTCGATGTATCCTGCCGTATTCCCCGAGACGATGTCGGTATCGCCATCACCATCCCAGTCGAATCCCACCGGAGTCGCCAGCGCGCCGCACTTCAGAGTATCCGCCTTCTGTTGGAAATACTGAGGCGCTTTAAACTGCGGCGGACCTTGTTGAGACTTTGCGGACACGTTCTCCACGAAGGCAACTCGCCCGTCTTCATCGCCAACGACTAAATCCTTATCGCCATCTTTATCCCAGTCGAACGCGACCGGCACAATCATTTCCAGATCCATCGTGAGTGGCTGCTGTTGATCGTTCATCAGACGGACACCGGCAGCATAAACTGGGGCGGTTCGTGAACCGGTATTCTCAAACCACGTGAAGCCGTCCAGGAATTCGCCGCAGATCAGGTCGAGATCCCCGTCGTTGTCGAAGTCTTCAAAATTGGGCGACGGGCAACCGAACACATTCAATCGCTTACCAGCTGCTTCGACAAAGAAGGGTTGCTCGTACACGGGTTCTGCATTCGATCCTTTATTGACGAAAACATAAACCCAGCCGTGCAGAGTTCCGTTCGTCCATTCGCCGCGTTCATTCCAGGCGTCGTCCCAGCCGTAGTAGCTCCAGTCTTCGATGCCAACAATCAGATCCAGAACCTTGTCACCGTTGTAATCCACATAGCGCCATTGATTGTGGCGAACCTTGGGGCCTTTGGGTTGCGTTCCCAGTGGCTTGTGAAAGTTTGACTCAATGGGAAGCTTTGTCTTCTGAGCCAAGCCAACCTTGGCGAAGTCAGCGTATTCAGAACCCGGCGAGAGAACTCGCATGCCGCCGTCGACGTAACTGGGCATCACATAGTGGACCGTGCGACTCAGGAATTTGGCCGGTTCGAAAACCGGCATTTTGTGATCAGCCGTGTCGCCCTGAGCATTCTCGAACAGCCAGACTCCGTTTGACGGTTTATCAGGGCAGGAGACGATCAGATCAAAATCTCCGTCTCCATCGGCATCGCACGGAACCGGCCAGGCCCAAAGTCCAACCCCCAGATCAACTGTCAGCCCCGGCTTGTTGTAAGGCAATTGTGTAAGGCCATCAGCGATGGGTTGGCCAGCGGAAGCATCACTGGGGAGCAGCAGAACTGACAGAATCAGAATCTGGACGCAGTCAAATCGTTTCACAGGAAATGTCTCATCCCAAAAATTGTGGTGCGTCTCTTTCGTGAGAAGCCAACTTCAGGGCTCTAAAGTATCGTGGATCGCTGAGTTTGCCGGGTTTGAGTGAACCGGAAGCCTGAATTCTTTGTCTTCGGTTGAAGCGAAGCACAACAGTCTGCCGAAATTGTCGCGTGGAGTTCTTGAAAAGATGGGTCGAAGGCTGTAGTCTTCCGCCTGTTCAGCCGCAAGGCAAGCGAGGGGTCGTAGCTCAGTTGGTTAGAGCGCCAGCCTGTCACGTTGGAGGCCGCGGGTTCAAGTCCCGTCGACCTCGCTTTAAAAGCCTGTGTTCTCGAAAGAGACCTCAGGCTTTTTTTACGGACCAAAAGCACCTCCAGCGGGAGTTTCCGATCGTGCCAACCGCGCCTTTTCATTTTGAACCCCTGTTTGATCTGGGTAAGGACGAAACTCAGTACCGCCTGCTGACTTCCGAGCATGTCAAAGTTCGCTCGTTCGAAGGACAGGATGTTCTCTGCATCGATCCTCAGGCTCTGACCCTGCTGAGCTCTCAGGCCTTCCACGATATCAATTTCTTCCTGCGGCCTGCTCATTTGAAGCAGGTGGCCGCGATCCTGGACGACCCGGAAGCCTCAGAAAACGACCGCATGGTTGCTTTGACGATGCTGAAGAATGCAGATGTCTCCAGTGCCGGAGTTCTCCCGTTCTGCCAGGACACGGGGACCGCCACGATTCTGGGCAAGAAGGGCCATGCTGTCTGGTCGACCGGTGATGAAGCCGCATTGTCCAAAGGCGTGTACGATGCCTACACAGAAAACAATCTGCGTTATTCGCAGAACGCCGCCTTGAACATGTGGGACGAAAAGAACACGAACACCAATCTGCCGGCGCAGATGGATCTGATGACCGTTGATGGCAACGACTACAAGTTTCTGTTCGTGGCCAAAGGCGGCGGATCGGCAAACAAGTCGTTTCTGTTTCAGGAAACACGAGCCGTCCTGAATCCAAAATCACTGGTTGAATATCTCACCTCGAAGATGGTGACGCTCGGGACCGCTGCGTGTCCGCCGTATCATCTCGTGTTTGTCATCGGCGGAACCTCGGCTGAAGCCACGATGAAGACCGTGAAGCTGGCCTCCACGAAGTATCTCGATCATCTGCCAACCACCGGCAATGCTTCTGGTCGTGCATTTCGAGATGTTGAGCTGGAAGCCCAGATGCTGGAGTCGGCTCGCAAGTGCGGCATCGGTGCTCAGTTCGGCGGGAAGTATTTTGCTCTCGACGTGCGAGTCATCCGGTTGCCTCGACATGGCGCTTCATTGCCAATCGGGATCGGCGTGTCCTGCAGCGCGGATCGACAGGCGAAGGGCAAGATTACGAAGGACGGCGTCTTTCTGGAACAGCTCGAATTTGAGCCGCTCAAGTACATTCCGGAACATCTGCGACATCGCAAAGACGACAGCGCGGTGCGAGTCGATTTGAATCGCCCTATGAAAGACATCCTGGCCGACCTGAACCAGTATCCGGTCACCACACGATTGCTGTTGTCCGGCCCGATTATTGTGGCTCGCGATATCGCGCATGCCAGGCTGAAAGAACGGCTCGATGCCGGTCAGCCGCTGCCGGATTATTTCCGTAACCATCCTGTTTACTATGCTGGTCCTGCCAAGAAGCCGGAAGGCTATGCCAGCGGATCGTTTGGCCCGACAACGGCCGGTCGCATGGATTCGTATGTGGATCTGTTTCAGTCTCACGGCGGCAGCATGGTCATGATCGCCAAGGGCAATCGTGGCAAGCAGGTGACAGACGCCTGTCATAATCACGGTGGCTTTTATCTGGGCAGCATTGGTGGACCTGCGGCGATTCTGGCGAAGGAGAATATTCGCCATGTGGAAGTCGTTGAGTTCGCCGAGCTGGGGATGGAAGCCATCTGGAAGATCGATGTCATTGACTTCCCGGCCTTTATTCTGGTCGACAACAAAGGCAACGACTTCTTCGAATCCGTCGGTGGCGGTTGCTCACATTAGCGTGGTGTCAGGATTCTGATTTCGAGTCATGGACTTAGCAAAAGATCCGGCAGCCAGGGGATCTTTGGCAAGATCCACGACCTCCGGCCCGAATTGTTACGAATCCGGCTACGGGTTCGCAGCAGGGTGATTTCCGGAGGTGCGATACGGACGCTGGCTGGCACTGAATGGTGGTATGGCCGACATAACTGGCACAACCGTAAGCTCTGCCGTCACAATTTTTCTGAAGCAGCATCTCGAAGTTGCCGGAGATAACCAATAGTTCCAGAAAGGCTCAATCTCCAGTTTCAGGCCGAATCCATGTTCCAGCGCATTCCAATCCTCAGCAATCTTGGCGGCGTCTTCCTGAAGAGGCACCCCAGACAGCAAGCCGGTTTGGCGCTGACTCGTTTGCTGTCGCAGTTCGATATGGGACAGATGCCGTACGAGACGGGTACCCGTCCGAGTCGCCGCAGCGAAGCGACTCGCAGTGTGGCGATCGGAATCTGGCTGATTCCGTTCGAGAAAAATCGAGGCCCCGAGCATGCTGATATGCAAAAGGGCATTCCGGCAGCCACATGTGATCTGAGACGTCAGGGAATTGGAGTGCTGATGCCAGTGAAGCTGACGTCTCGCAATTTTATCGCAGCGGTCGCTGATCCGGAGAATGTCTGGCGTTACTTCGTGGTGACCGCATGTCATGTGACCGATCGGCCTGGTGGGTGGTATCAATTAGGACTCAGCGTCGAAAGCATGTACGAGCCGGATTCTCTGCAGACCATTAGATTTCGCCAACGGGTCGAAAATGCGTTTGCGGAATGAAGGAACATTCCCCCGGGTCACCATTGCAGATAGAATCCTGAACAGTGCATCGACGATGCTGATTCAGGAGTTGCAACATGGTCAACACAATCCTCAGTCCCACGTTACTCGGTCCGACAGTGCTCAGCCCTTCACTGGCTGAACGTCTGGAAGAACTGGGGCACATCTCCGCGCAACGGCTGCGACTTTCTCCGGCCCCCGGCACGGCTTCCAGAGATGATCTGGAAAGCGCCAATGCTGAGGGAAAGACGCTGTGTGAGCTGATTGATCAGACGCTGGTGGAGAAAGCGATGGGATTCGAATCTTCTGTTGTGGCAGCGGCAATTCTCTCTATTCTTCGCCAGTTTGTATCAACACGGCGATTGGGCCTGATTTCGGGAGCTGACGGGATGTTTCAGCTTCTGGCGAACGTGGTCCGTGCTCCGGATGTGGCGTTTGTGTCTCTCAAGCAGTTACCCCAGGGGCGATTCCCGACGGACGCATTTCCGCCGCTTGCCCCGGAATTGGTTGTCGAAGTCCTCAGTCCCGGCAACACGAAAGCGGAAATGTCCCGCAAGCGAATCGAATACTTTCATTCGGGAACACAATTGATTTGGATTGTGGACTGTGACAATCGTTCAGTGACTGTGTATACCTCGCCTGGCGCGGCTGTTGTGTATCACGTAAAAGATACGATCGATGGCGGTGCTGTATTGCCAGGATTTTCGAGCCCTGTGGCAGATTTCTTTGTGGACCTGGATCTGGGCAAAGCCTCCTGATTCCGGAACCACTTCCTTCCTCTTGATGCAATAATCTTCGATGTCTGACGCTCTTTATAACAGTCGCTTCATGAAAGCCGTACGGCGCGAAGCGACCGACACGACTCCTCTGTGGATCATGCGTCAGGCGGGACGCTACCTGCCGGAATACATGGCCGTTCGCAGCAAAGTCACGTTCATGGAGTTATGCAAAACTCCGGAACTGGCGTGCGAAGTGACAATCTCCGCGCGGCAGGTTCTGGGTGTTGACGCGGCGATTCTGTTTGCCGATCTGTTGCCGATTCTGGAACCGATGGGCCTGAATCTGGAATACCAGAAGGGCGAAGGTCCGGTCATTCATAATCCGATTCATACCGGACGCGATGTCGATCGTATTCGCGCGCTGGATGCGATGGACAGTGTGGACTATGTCTTTCAGGCGATCCGGATGATTCGGCGAGCACTCCCGAATGACATTCCTCTGCTGGGATTCGCCGGTGCGCCGTTTACGCTGGCTTCGTACTGTATCGAAGGCGGTGGCTCCAAAAACTACGTGCGTACCAAGTCTTTGATGTACAACGACGAAAGCGCATGGAACGTGCTGATGAGTCGTCTTGTTGATACCGTGAGCCTGTATCTGCAACAACAGATTGCTGCCGGTTGTCAGTGCGTGCAGGTCTTCGACAGTTGGGCCGGTTGTTTATCTCCGTCCGATTATCGTCGCTACGTGCTGCCTCATACGAAGCGATTGATTCAGCAGGTAGAACCGTTTGCTCCCGTGATCAACTTCCTGAATGGCAATCCTTCACTGCATCCTTTACAGCGTGAAGCCGGCGGCCAGGTTATGGGGCTCGACTGGCGTTGCCAGCTGGAAGATGCGTGGAAGACCTTTGGTTACGATGTCGCGATTCAGGGAAACATGGATCCCGTCTCCATTTATGCGGATCTGCCAGTTCTGAAGCAGCGAGTCGCCGATGTACTGAAATCTGCCGGCGGGCGTCCCGGCCATATCTTCAATCTGGGTCACGGTGTGATGCCGGACATGAATCCGGATCACGTGAAGGCGGTCGTGGAATACGTCCATGAGCTGGGAGCGAAGAAGTGACCGCGTCCGATTCTGAGGCGAGTCGATCCTTGCGTGTGGCAGTTATTGGTGGTGGAATCACCGGACTGGCAGCCGCTCAGAGACTCGTTTCAAAATCTGACGCTGTGCAGGTCACACTGTTCGAATCGTCTCGTCGACTGGGCGGAATTATTCGTACGGAAGAAGCGGACGGTTTCCTGATAGAACTCGGCCCCGATTCTTTCATCACCAATAAACCGGCTGGCCTGCGACTGTGCCAGGAAATCGGTTTTGCAGAACAATTGATTCCAACGGATGCTCGCTATCGTCGCTCCCTTGTGCTGCGAAATGGTCAGCCCATGGCTGTGCCTGATGGATTTATGCTGATGGCTCCGGCAAAGCCCTGGGCCATCATGACAACTCCTGTTTTGTCCCTCGTTGGTAAGCTGCGACTGCTGGCCGAGGCATTCGTGGGGCGCAAAGCCGCGCCTGATGATGAAAGCCTCGCAAGTTTTGTGCGGCGCCGATTTGGTCGCCAGGCTTTGGACCGACTGGTGCAGCCACTGGTCGGCGGCATCTACACGTCCGATCCGGAAAAGCTCAGCCTGAAAGCCACGATGCCACGCTTTCTGGACATGGAACAAAGTCACGGCAGCGTGATTCGCGCAACACTTGCACAGCAGAAATCTGAAGCATCCAGTGAAAGAACATCCGGCAGTGGAGCAAGATACGGTCTGTTCGTGTCAGCCGACAAAGGGCTCAGTAGTCTGACCGGTAGTCTGGAAACGTGGTTGAAGAAATCAGGGCGAGTGCAGTTCAGGATCGGATGTGCGATCACCGAGATTTCTCCTCCGAATGGACAGCATCCGAAATGGAGAGTGTCGACCGAAGGAAGCACAGTTCCCGAAGAGTTCGACGCGGTGATCATGACGTTGCCAACTCATGCTGCAGCTCGATTGTTGCCGGATCAAAGTCTTCAGGACCTGACCGTGCTGCTGAAGCAAATTGAATATGCCAGCAGTGCGATTGTCGTGAGTGGCCACAAGTTGTCAGATTTTCGCAGCCCGATGGACGCGTTTGGTCTGGTCATCCCCGCGATCGAAAATCGCAAGATCCTGGCCGTCAGTTTCTCCAGCCGCAAGTTTCCAAATCGCGCGCCGGAAGGGCATATTCTGCTCCGCACGTTTGTTGGTGGAGCGATGCAGCCCGAGCTGCTGCAGATGGATGACGACGCGATGGTCGCGACGGTGAATTCGGAACTGAAAGACATCTTCGGAATGTCGGCCGATCCAATGTTCAGCGAAGTGGTCCGCTATAACAACGCGATGCCGCAGTACCATGTCGGTCATCTGGAGCTGATCGCGCAGATTGAGTCGGCTCAGGCAAAGATCCCGGGCCTGCAACTGGCTGGCAGCGCGTACTATGGCGTCGGCATTCCCGACAGTATCGCCAGCGGACAGACTGCGGCTGATCGTGTGCTGAAGGGTCAGGTGGCCTGAGCTTCGTCTGTTCAACGCCTCTATTTGCCTGTCGCTTCGTAGATCTCGGCCAACTGCAACGCAACGGTCTCCAGTTGCTTTAGATAC
>JBIIIF010000458.1:0-2955 GCA_044235005.1 Planctomycetaceae bacterium
AAGACATATCCGATCGCTTCCAGCGGATCATCAATCGCTTCGATCGGTTTGATCCAGCCTCCACAGCAGGAGTGTCCCATTGGTGGAGTGACATCGAAACGAAACGGAGCAATTCGCAGAGATGCAGCATTAGCGTTCGATGTAACTGGCAGTGTCTCAGCCAAAGCCAGACTTCCTAAACTCAGCGCCGCAGCACCAGCCGTGGAAGTTTGCAGAAAGCGACGACGACGAAGCTTGGCCATAACGGATTCTCCTTCAGCCATTGAAAGCAAGAGGCGGGATACGGTCCCAGAAAAGGTGTCAGGAACCAATAGTGCGGAGCACTCTGCGGGCCATTTGGCTATTGGTTCCTGACCCCTTTTCTGAACCGCGACAGAACACAAGCGGCGGAATTGCATCGTGATCACTGCACCTCCATCTTGCAAGTCGCCGGGAAAACTCGTAGCGTGTGATGAAGTACTAAGTGGCTTTGAGGCGCGATGAGATACCTCCCCTCGTTTAACGGAAATACTGTTCAACGAACGGAGATCAGTAGTGGATCTCGCTGGAGATCCCTGTGCTCGGGTAAGTCTGGCGACTTCCACTACGTTTCAGTCTCGCAGGCACTCCAGAATCCCAGGGAATATAAAGGCAACAACCACGATGACTTCACCAACTCGCCGCGAATTTCATCATCAAACCCTGGGAGCACTCCTGACGTGGTCACTTCTGGACACGCTGTTTTCCGGAGATGCCTTCGCGGACGATGTTCGCCCGATCGCAGCGAAGTGGCTGGCGAAGCTCAACGCCATGAGCCTCGACCTGAAAGGTAAAAAGCTCGAACAGTCGGACTGGCAGAAGCAAGTTGAAGAACTCTTCAGCAAAGTGGATCTTGCGGAGCTTCTGCAGTTCATCAATTTCGACAAACTGTCAGCGAATGTGAAGTTCAAAGAACGCGGCGAGTTGAGCCTTCAAGCCACTTTGCCGGAAGTCGAAGGCCTTCCTACAAAACTGGTCTTTGGTCATCAGGTGTTTGCGTTGAACAAGGGTCGCTCTGTGGTTCCACACGGTCACGACAACATGGCCACGGCATTTTTGATTCTGAAAGGAAGCTTTCACGGCCGTCATTATGATCGACTGGAAGATGAGAAAGAGCACATGATCGTGAAGCCCACTATCGATGGCTCATTTGCACCGGGATCTTATTCCACCGTGACTGACCTGAAGGACAATGTCCACTGGTTTACCGCCATGGATGACGGGGCGTTCATCTTCAACATTCACGTGATGAGCGTACAACCCGGACGAACCGGGCGAGTTTACATCGATCCGGCTGGAGAAAAGCTGGCCGGAGACAAGCTCCGCTGCCGCAAAATTAATCATGCACAGTCGGAAACGCTTTACGGTTAATGCCGCAGTTGCAATCTGATGCCAGATGACTGATGCGACAGGAATCGCCTGCTACACTTCCCGGAGAATTGCAATCTGGCGAATCAGGCTCTCGGCATCGTTTGAAAGAAATGTGTTGATCCGAATTGCTTTTGTCATCCCAACGCTGGATCAGTCCGGCGCTGAACGACAGCTCACTTTGCTGGCGATGGGGCTGGCACGGGATGAGTTTTCGGTTCATGTGATCGCGTTGAATCGAGGCGGCCCGTTTGCGGATGAATTGCGAGCCGCAGGGATCTCCGTGGAAGTTCTGGGGAAGCGATTCAGATTTGATCCATTGACATATCTGCGTTTGCGGAATGCACTGCGAGCCTTCAAGCCGGATATTGTGCAGTCATTTCTTTTTGCTGCAAACTCGTACGTCAGGCTCCCGGGAATCGTACCTGCGAACTGTCGGGTCGTTGTGTCCGAACGCTGTGTTGATTCGTGGAAGAGCGGTTGGCAACTAATGCTGGACCGCAGACTCATAGGTCGCACGAACGCGATGACGGCAAACTCTGCCAGCGTGGCTTCGTTTTACGAAGCAGTGGGCGTCCCCGGAAGCTTAATTACCGTTATCCCGAATGCTATCCCCAGTGGGCCCGCGGGATATACTCGAGATCAGGCTCGAGAAATTCTTGGGTTACGTCCCGAAGATCGCGTCGTTGGATTTTCTGGTCGTTTAGCTCCCCAAAAACGACTGCCTGATCTGATCTGGGGATTTCAACTGCTGCATCAGGTCGTCGAGAATGCTCGCCTGGTGCTGATTGGTTCAGGTCCTGAACGTGATTCCCTTGCAGCATTCGCCAGTCAATTGGGTTGTCGCGAAAAGATTGTCTTTACGGGACATCGAGCAGACGCGTGGCCGCTACTGAAAGCTCTCGATGCGTTTGTCCTGCCCAGCGAATTTGAAGGCATGTCAAACAGTCTGATGGAAGCGATGAGCCTGGGAATTCCCTGCGTTGCCAGCGATATTGCTCCCAATCTTGAGCTGATCCGTCACGAAGAGACCGGACTGATCTTTCCACTTGGAAAAAGCCCTGAGCTGACAAAAGCACTTAAGCGGGTTCTGCAATCTCCGGAGCTCGCCTCGAAGCTGGGCACCGCGGGCAGGCAATTGATTGAGACTCAGCACTCCATCGATCAAATGGTGGAACGCCATCGAACGCTTTACAGCCGGGTGCTGAACGCCGAGAGATAAGGAAAGCCCGTTGGCGGAGCGACGGGTGTACGGGACACCAATCACTCCATCAACGGGCTCTTGCCGTCATTGCGATTCAATTCAGTCCGCCACCGGCTTCACCCCGGCGGTTCAACGGCCTTTGCACCACTGACATTTACCTTCGCCGTGCTGGTGCAAAAGCCAATAAACCCCCGACACCGGGTCGGGGGCGATTAAGTCTTAGGCAGCGGCAAAGAAATAAGATACCAGCTCGGCGAGCGGCCCGGTGTGAACCGGCCGGTAGAACGGCATACCGGTCGGCTAACGCCAACCGCTCGCCATGAGTTGGTGGGTAGGTTATTTGTTCGCTGGCGTCTTAGACCCTG
>JBIIIF010000243.1:0-10555 GCA_044235005.1 Planctomycetaceae bacterium
GGGCCGGATTCATGGGAAATGCGAAAAATGCTTCCCCGTGTTCCTCGGCCGCCGACGCTGACAAACAGACTTCCATCTGGTCCGACTTCCATGTCAGTCGGAGCAAATCCAAACTGGTCTTTTCCCTGAGCAAACTCGATCGGCTGACCTTTCCAGCCTGCCCCTTGAGAAGTCAGTGTCACAACCAGAATTCGTCCCAGCGTCCAGTCCTGCACAAACAAAGCGCCGCGATAGGGTTCCGGAAACTGTGAATGCTGATAGCAGATGACTCCTGTCGGCGAACCGCGACCGAAAGTGGCCAGGACGGGTGGCATGTCCGGATAACTTCCGGGACGTTTCAGTCCGGGAGTTCCGTAGCCAGCATTCGACAATGGCAGGACATGAAAGACCTGCGTGGGAAGGTACAAAGGCAGTGAGATATCTCGTTCATCATCACTGTCAAAAGTGAAGAAATCTCCGCTGCCATTGAAGGCGAAATCATAGGCATTGCGAAAACCGTCTGAAACGATTTCGCCGCCGGAGAGATCGGGCTTCAATCTCAGCAGCGTTCCTGAGACCGGATTTCTGATCGGAGACGTGGGCACTGTCGCATACGACGCTGTTACGCCGGAAAAATTCCCCGCGATTATGTACCACCAGCCATCAGGGCCTTTCTGAATGGAATGAACATGATGTTCACCGCCAGCTTCGATCTTCATAAAGACCTGAGATGGTCCGTCAGCGACGTCGTCTTTGTTATCGTCGCGAAAAATCTGCACGCCTTCGTCTCCGGAACAGATCAGGCTCGAGCCGAGAAAAAACATTCCCTGCGAACCAGTCGCTGGCTTGTCCGCGAACTGCTTGAATGAGTCCGCTCGACCATCGTTATTGGAGTCAATCAGGATTCGGACATAACCCGGCCCGGAAACAACGATGCGTCCTTGTGAGTCGACAGTCATCGAATGAATGTCATGCGCGAGATCATCGTCGGCATACAGGTCCACCCGAAATCCGGGAGGAACCTGGATCCCGGGAGCCTCTGACGGCGTCGCCGCGATTGTGTCTGCCCCCGACTGGCCAATTGTGTCTGTCCCCGACTGGCCAACGGCAGGCTCGGGGCAAAAGTAAACAAAGCAAGCCGAGAAAATGGGCAACAGGAGGCGTGTTGAGAATCCGGAGGGTGTCATTCAGTGAAGTCCTTTTCGGCATTGGCAGTCGAGTTCGGCCCACCAATGTAGCGAATTTAGTGCCATTGTGTGCAGAGCAAAGCGGCACCGTTGGCGAGGGCTCCAACTGTCGGTAAGATTTGTCCCGGATCAGCGTTTTCATGCTCTTTCTCACGTGTCCGGGCTGATCAATGAAAGTTCCATTCCCGTCTCAGCAGGCGTTGTTGATTGTTGGGCTGGCTTCTCTATTTAACCTGTCTTCTCAGAAACTTATCCCGGAGATGATGCTTCAATGTCGTCCAGTCTGATTCAGGAAGTTCTTGAGCCTCTGCAATCCATGAGGCTCATTGATCCTCATACGCACATTAATCCTCATAAGCCTGCGTCTCAGACACTCGCGGATATTCTTGGGTATCATTATTACACCGAGCTTGCACATTCGTCCGGGATGCCCAAATCGCAGATTGAAGAACCCGGTCTCGCGCCAAAGGAAAAGGTCGGCCGGTTGATTCCCTGGCTGAGTACGATCGAGAACACAGCGCAGTACAGTTGGTTGTTGGAGATGTGTCAGGTCTTCTTTGGATTTCAGGAGGATCGCCTGACGGTTGATAATTGGGAAGCACTTTACGATCGATCGCTTCAGCAGATGCAGGCCGCAGATTGGGAGCAGCAGGTTCTGGACCGTTCCGGGCTTGATCAGGTTTATTTGACAAACGACTTTGATGATCCTCTGCAGGGATTCGACACGAAGAAGTATGTTCCGTGTCTGCGCACGGACGATATGGTCTTTCATCTTGGCAAAGCGACAGTTCGCGAACGACTGCAGAAGGCGACATCGTTGACGCCGACAAATGCGGCTGAGTTGAAAGATGCCGTGGGCCGGTTGTTCGCCCACTTTAAAGCGAATGGAGTGCGGGCTTGTGCCATCTCTTTGCCTCCTGATTTTTCCCCGGCTGCTGTCAGCACTGCATCGGCAAATGCACTTGTTGGGAAAGTGTTTGCGGGGCAGGAACTGACTGCATGTGAATCAACGACACTCAGCCAATTCGTCTTCTGGACTTTGGCGGAGTATTGTGTTGAGTACAAATTGCCGTTTGACCTGATGATCGGAGTGAATCGCCGCGTCTATGAAGACGGCGTTTTTCAGGGGCAGGACCTTTATGATTCACGAACATCGCTGATTCAGTACAAAGCGTTGTTCAACGCGTTTCCGACTGTTTTGTTTCCGGTTTCAGTGCTTGCGGAAACCAGCAATCAGGAACTGGTCAGTTACTCCTGGATTTTTCCCAATGTGATTACCAGCGGGCATTGGTGGTATTCCAATATCCCGGTTCATATTGAAACTGATACCCGGGCTCGGCTTCAGGCTGTCCCGATGACAAAGCAAATCGGCTATTACAGCGACATGTACAAGCTGGAGTTCGCTTTGCCAAAATTTGCAATGTATCGCCGGATTTTGGCGAAGGTTTTGGCGGAAGACTTCGTGATTGGACGTCGTTGGTCGGTCGACCGAGCTGTCAGCCTGGGGAAACAGGTGCTCCGTGGAAACGTGGAGACAATTTTCGGTAAATGCCCGTAAGCGTGGCAGCCATAGACGGGGAGATTGTCAGAAACCCTGCTCTGGAGCAGAAATTGTTGGTTTTCGGACTGGAAGTTGGCCGTATTTCAAGCCAAAGTTGGGAGACTTCAAACAGCAGAGTAGTTCGCTGGAACTCCTACGGGTTCTAATGGATGATGAGTGATTGCGAGTGCTCCTGGTGAAAACCCTCCCGATACTCCGACCAGTTTGCACTCACCTGAAATGGGCAGATTCATGGCACGTATAGTCCTGTTGAAAGACGGTCAGTCGTTTCCCTACGAACTGAAGAGCTTTCCTGCGCGGATGGGAAGACATCCTGACTGCAACGTTCAGGTGGACTCCAACATGGTGTCCCGGTTCCATGCTCAGCTCGTCGAGATTGACGGCAAGATCATGCTCGAGGACCTGGCCAGTGGCAACGGCTCCTCCGTGAACGGCAAGGCCCTGGAGAAACATCAGCCACATCCTTTGCATCACAATGATCGCATTAAGCTGGGCCCGATCAAGTTTCGCTTTGAAGACGATGACGAAGATTCTTCATCAAATGGTATGGTTGCCGGTCTGGATCTCAGCGATGGCGCAACATCCACCATCATGGGTTCGGCATCAGCTCGCGGATTTGGTGTGTTCGAAGTTCGCCCCGAGGACAAGCTGCGTGGCATTCTGAAGATTAACCAAAGCCTTGCTGGCTTGATCGAAGTCGGCGGGATTGCAAACAAGATTCTGGATACGTTGTTCGAGATCTTCCCGCAGGCTGATCGTGGTACGATCCTGATGAAGGAGGAACGAGGCGCGAGGGTGCCCCAGAATACTCCTCAACGCAGGTTTATTCCAGCGGCTCAGAAACACAGGCAGGAAGGTGACGATGAATCCGTGCGACTCAGTCGGACGATTCTTGATCGAGTGCTCAACGATCGCACCGGGATTCTTTCGGCTGATGCGGCGAATGACTCACGGTTCAGTGCCAGCGAATCGATCTCAAGCCTCACAATTCATTCGATGATGTGCGTGCCTCTGTTGAGCATTGAAGGTGAGCCGTTCGGTATCATCAACCTCGATACGCAAAACCCGATGAAGCGATTCACGGACGAAGATCTCGAACTGTTGCTTGCGGTGGCCAGCCAGGCAGCTCACTCCTATGAAAACGCTCGGCTGATGCAGTCGTATATCGATAAGCAGAAGCAGGACAAGGAGATGAAGATTGCCAGCGGTGTGCAGCGAGCCCTGCTGCCTGAAAAACTGCCGGAAGTTGCCGGCTATCGCTTTTATGCGTCCTATGATGCGGCTCAGGCCGTCGGGGGAGACTACTTCGACTGCTTTATGATCGGCGAACGAAAGGTGTGTATCTCCTTCGGCGATGTGGCCGGAAAAGGCGTCCCCGGCGCTCTGATCATGTCGCGTATTGCCAGCGTGGTTCAGAACACGATGAGTTTCACGGATGATGTCGCCGTGGCAATTCATCGCATCAATTCTCACATGTGTCACAACATGGTGGAAGGTCGTTTCGTAACGTATATCCTTGGGGTGATCGATCTCGATACGAATCGAATCACGATCGCAAATGCCGGACATATGTCTCCACTGATTAGACGCCTGAATGGTGAAGTGGATGAAATTGATGATTCCACGATCGGCATCCCGATCGGCATCATGGACGAATATCCCTATGAAGTCATCGAACGAGAAATCGGTGAAGGCGAAATGTTTATCCTGATTACCGACGGTGTCGATGAAGCCATGGATCCCAACGGCGAGCTCTACACGAAAGAACGCGTGCGTGAGTTCGTGGGAACTGGTTCACCGGATCCGGAAGAACTCGGCCGTGCTCTGCTGTCGGATGTGCGACGACATGCCAACGGTCGCGATCAGAACGACGATATCACGATCATGACCTTCGGCCGCTTTTCAGTCGGCAAGTAGTGCGTCGTGAAACTATCCGATGTAGGTTGGACATTCTTGTCCGACCGAGTTGCGCCATTTGTTCACAAATTGTCTCAACTTGGCAGCTTTGTGATAGGCGCGGGAAAACCTTGCTTGAATCGCGGCGGTCGATGTGAAGAAGCCGTTCGAAGCCTTTGGCAATCTGAGCGAACGCACTTTTAATGCAATTCGGATGCGTAAGGTGAAATTATCCACGCGTCGAACCATGCGTCTGCATCGACAGCGATAAGCAGTGGCTGCAATAAGCCACCGCGTGCCGCAAGATCAACGGAGTTTGTGAGCAGCTCCGGCATCTCAAACGCATAAACGCTGTTCGCGGCGGAGCACCAACTGGCGGCGCCGCGACCATAGAGTTTTGATGCAAGCCGAGACGATTAGCGATGATATCCCAGAGATGTCATCACATCGTACAACTCTTCGAAAGTGATGAAGCGACGGCGATAAGCGATTTTATAGTCGTCGATAGCATTGGCCAGCTCTGCGACTTCAGGGCGAGCTGATCGGTCACCATCGCGAAACTGGCGACGCTCAGCCACTGCTGGCGGAGTGGCGATGTCTCGCTGACGGCGTTCAACAAATACAGTGTTAGGTGCTTCCAGAAGAGTCTGCTCGGCCATCTCACGTCTCACACGGAAATCACGACAGAAAGTCAGGCGAGAAATTCGGCTGCACATTTCAGTCAACCCTGAACCATTGGTTGCAATTGGGCAACTCGCAAACGACTTTCCTGTGAGCATTGCCGAATCGGGAGTGGCCCCGGTGTCGTTCTTCAGAGTTGAACGGTTCTGCTGTGTCTGAGGAGTGTTCTGATTATTCCGGCTACGGAGTGATCAGGGGTGCGCGGCGGGCGGAAGCTGATAACACGCTGCTTCTGCGGCATTTCGAACATACAAACGGCCACGGTTGACGACAGGAACGTTCCATGTTCGCTCGTTAAGGGCTTCCAGACGAGTCACCTCAATAAACTTCTCCGGCGTGGCTTCCACGATCGCGACGAAGCCTGGCTCAGATTGGACCAGTAGCTTATCGCCCCACAGCAGGATTTGACCGTATCGATATCGACCACCCTTCCACATCCGTTCGCCCGTTCGCACGTTGAGGCAGGCCAGAATTCCATCATCAAGTCCGTAGATGTAGTCACCTGACGACACGGCTTCGTTGAATTTCAGTTTCATGTTCTTATTTGGCGGCCAGACTTCTTTCGGACGATTGTTCTCCAGTTGCGTTGGATCAATCATCACGCAGCCCGAGTCATAGCCACTGCTGAGGAATAGCTGATTCTCGAATCGCATGGGCTGACCAACGTTGATCTTGTACTGATTTGTCCATGGATACTCCCACAGCATTTTCCCCGTGGAAGGATCATGGCCAGCCAGTCCATCTCCATGAAAGATCAAAAGTTGCACCACGCCATCAATGGTTTCGACCCGAGGTGAACAGTAGCCAGCTTGATGGCTCGCGGTTGCCCACACGATGTCACCGGTCGTTCGGTCATAAGCGATCACCGCTTTTCCATTCGCACCACCTGCATCCACAATTAATGTGTCGCCGTAGATAAGAGGAGAACCGCTCATTCCCCATTCGACCATGTCAGAGCCAGCATCGGTGCAGATGTTTCTCTGCCAGAGCTGAGCCCCGGTGATCGGGTGCAGGGCATTCAGGATTCCCGTGGCTCCCAGCGCGAAGACCGCGTCGCTTGTCACAGTCGGGGTTGCGCGAGGCCCGGTTGCTCCCTGAGCTGTGTCATAACGGGCCGCGTCTTCTCGCCGCCACAATTCTTTTCCAGTCTCAGCTTCGTAACAGACGACGCATTCCATGGGGCCTCGTTGTTCCTGAGTGAAAAGGCGTGATCCTGCGACTGCAAATGAGGACCATGCATCACCAACCGGATGTCGCCACAGTTCCTTTGGCGGATTCGTCTTCCAGTCGAATGAACATTGAGGCTCCGCGATGATGCGATCGCCAGTGGCACCGCAATAGCGTGGCCAGTCAGCGTCGGTAATCTCCAGTGTTGTTGAAGCTTCTGTTGTTGGCTCATCCTGCGGAGTTTTCGGCGCGTGCTGGGTCAACCACTTCTGAGCTTGTTCACTGGACGACGGCGGATCCCATGTGAATTGAACTCGCGGTCGCATATCGCCGTCAAAGTCGATCTTGCGAATGCTCAAATAAAGACCGCCAAAGCCGACGATGCCCAGTGCCACAAGTGTGAGCAGTCGTGTTCGGAGAGTGAACCCCGAGAACAGAATCCACCACGCAACCATGGCGAAATAAGTACCGCCAACGCAGTAGAAATTGCGAATCATGCGGTAAGTGTTGTCCGGCGTCAGTCGATTCACCGTCACCGTGACAATTACGCCCAGGATCAACGTCGCCAGCCCACTTCTCCAGCCAATGCGTGGAGCGGTTGATGGATTTGAATTCGAGACGTTTTCGGGGGTGTTCATTGCAATCATCTTCCAACGAGACCATTTGAGACCTCTGAAAGATAATTCATTCCTCGTCCCGGCACGAGATGGATACGAGGGATTGACACCGTGTAATGTGAGTTTCGTAGGGTGTGACAAGTTCGCCCTGACGAACGCAGGCACACCGGATTGGGCATCCATCATCGCATGCAGTCTGGCCGCGAGGCGATCCCGAAGGTCACGCGGCGCTGTTCTATGCAAGGCGCCCGTGGTGTGCCTGCACTCGCTATCGCTCGTTTGTCACACCCTACGTTATTCGCCCCATTCCGGTTCATCCCAACCGGGCACCGGGTCAATGCCGCCCCAGTCGAGATCATACTCGCCCTCGCTGACGAAACGATGAAACGACGACCATTCCCAGTCACCGACTCGTGGCACAAGTTGATGTTTTCGAGGGTTCCAGTGACAGTAATCTGCGCAGCGTTTGAGATCGTCTTCGTCGCGAATGGTGTGTTCCCAATATCGTTGCTGCCAAATGCCACGAAGTCGATGTTTTCTGCGAGAACGCGATTGCTCAAGTTCAGTACCGCCGGATTCGAGCCAGCGGCAAGTGAACTCTTCTTTGATACGAGTCCATCGCATGGGATAGCGAGCATCATCTGAGGGCAGAGACCAGATGGTGTGCCAATGGTCTGGAAGCAAAACGATGGCCACGATTTCAAACGGGTGATCGTTTTTAACTTTGAGGATTGCTTCACGAAGGCATTCCCGTCCGAGGTCGGTCGTCAGAATCGGGCGCCGACGATGCGTGACACATGTAAAGAAATAGGTTCCTCCAGGCACAAAGTTGCGTCGATAGTTGGGCATGCGTCGCTCCCAGAGACCGTAGGGTGTGACAAGTTCGCCCTGGCGAACGCAGGCACACCGGATTGTGCATCCATCATCGCATGCAGTCCGGCCGCGAGGCAATCCCGAAGGTCACGCTGCGCTGTTCTATGTAAGGCGCCCGTGGTGTGCCTGCACTCGCTATCGCTCGTTTGTCACACCCTACGAAATGCCACGTCCTAAGCGGATACCTCCTGGCCCTTCGCCAACTGCCTCAACACCGTGTGCAGAATCCCGCCGTTGCGGTAGTAGACGACTTCAACCGGCGTGTCGATGCGGCAGGTGGTGACGAAGTGGATTTGGTCGCCGTTGGGTTTCTTGGCGGTGACTTCAACAGCCTGGCGTGGTTCTAACTTGTCGCTCAGACGGATGTCAAAGACTTCGGTGCCGTCGAGATCCAGCGACTCGCGGCTTTCGCCTTCTCGGAACTGCAGCGGCAGAACGCCCATGCCGACGAGGTTCGAGCGGTGAATACGCTCGAAGCTGGTCGCGATGACGGCGCGGATGCCGAGCAGATAGGTTCCCTTGGCAGCCCAGTCGCGAGACGATCCGGTGCCGTATTCAGCTCCGGCCAGAACGACGAGCGGAGTTCCCTCTTCCTTGTACTTCATCGCAGCTTCGTAGATTGATGTCTGTTCGCCGCTTGGGAAGTGAATCGACACGCTGCCTTCGGTGCCGGGAGCAATCAGGTTTTTCAGACGCACGTTGGCGAAGGTTCCGCGAGTCATCACGCGGTCATTTCCTCGACGAGCTCCGTACTGATTGAAGTCTTCCGGCTTGACACCTTGAGCCTGCAGATATTTACCGGCCGGGCTGCTGGCTTTGATCGAACCAGCCGGGCTGATGTGGTCGGTGGTTGTTGAATCGCCCACAGACACGAGACATCGAGCACCTTCAATCGACTTGATCGGCGAAGGTTCTGCTGGCATATCGACGAAGAATGGAGGCTCCTGAACGTAGGTACTCTTTTCATCCCACTGGAAAATGTCGCCCGTGCTGCTCTGAATCTTCTGCCATTCCTCAGGACCCAGAGTCGCCTTGCCGTACTGTTCCGTGAACATCTCCGGAGTCATCGACGAAGCAATCGTGTCAGCGATTTCTTTCTGTGATGGCCAGATGTCTTTAAGGTAAACATCCTTGCCGTCGGATGCTTTGCCCAGCGGCTGAGTTGCGAGGTCGATGTCAACGGTGCCTGCGATGGCGTATGCGACCACCAACGGAGGACTCGCCAGGTAATTTGCCTTCACGAGCGGGTTAACACGCCCTTCAAAGTTTCGATTGCCTGACAGAACAGCCGCAGCGACCAGGTCACCTGATGTCACAGCCTTGCCAACAGCATCAGGCAGCGGACCGCTGTTGCCGATACAGGTTGTGCAGCCGTAGCCAACTGTCTGGAAACCCAGAGCATCCAATGCTTTGTCCAGGCCCGACTTTTCGAAGTACTCCGTGACAACTCGGCTTCCGGGAGCCAGGCTGGTCTTGACCCATGGCTTGCTTGTTAAACCCCTGGCAACGGCATTGCGAGCCAACAAACCCGCTCCCAGCATTACGCTCGGGTTGCTGGTGTTGGTACAGCTTGTGATGGCCGCGATCACAACGGCACCGTCCGTGATGCTGGCGTTGCTGCCTTCCACTTTAACAGGAGTTGTTGCGGACGCCTTGCCGAAAGTCGTGCTGCGATCCTTTTCCCAGGATGACAGCATGTCCTTCAACAGGATGCGGTCCTGAGGACGCTTTGGACCGGCCATCGATGGCACAACGTCGCCCAGATCCAGCTTCAGCGTGCTGCTGAAACGCGGCTCCGGCGAATCGGCAGTACGGAACAATCCCTGAGCCTTGTAGTAGCGTTCAACCAGGTCGATCAAATCTTTTGGACGGCCGGTGCGTTCCAGATATCGCAGCGTTTCGGCATCGACTGGGAAGAAGCCCATCGTCGCCCCGTATTCCGGAGCCATGTTCGCGAGAGTTGCTCGGTCGGCAAGGCTGAGTGCATCCAGGCCGGGACCGTAGAATTCGACGAACTTGCCGACGACCTTGTGAGCACGCAACATCTGAGTCACGGTCAGCACGAGGTCTGTCGCGGTTGAACCTTCAGGCAGTTGACCGGACAAACGGAAGCCAACGACTTCCGGAGTCAGCATGTAGATTGGCTGACCGAGCATGACCGCTTCGGCTTCAATCCCGCCCACGCCCCAGCCAACGACACCAAGTCCGTTGATCATGGTCGTGTGGCTGTCGGTACCGACGAGACTGTCCGGGTACGCAACGCCGTCGGTCGTCATGACAACAGTCGCGAGGTATTCCAGGTTGACCTGGTGAACGATCCCGGTCGCAGGTGGGACAACGCGGAAGTTGTTGAACGCCTTCTGACCCCATCGAAGGAACTGATAGCGTTCCATGTTGCGTTCGAATTCAATTTCGACGTTACGTTGCAGCGCGAACTTGTTTGCGAATTCATCGACCTGCACGCTGTGGTCAACGACCAAGTCACAAGGGACCAGTGGATTGATCTTTTTTGGATCTCCGCCCATTCGCACCATCGCACTTCTCAGAGCGGCGAGGTCAACGACAGCTGGCACACCCGTGAAGTCCTGCAGGAC
>JBIIIF010000045.1:0-34664 GCA_044235005.1 Planctomycetaceae bacterium
CCGGGCCTGGCGCGAGGCGGCACGACGCTGGTGGTCAGCCCGCTTATTGCCTTGATGGAAGATCAAGTTGCCAAGCTCCAGTCGCTGGGCCTGCGGGCTGAACGAATTCACTCCGGTCGTTCTCGTCTTGATTCACGCGCCGTGTGCCTGAGATATCAGGCAGGAGAGCTCGACTTTCTCTTTATCGCGCCTGAGCGACTGGGCGTGCCGGGTTTTCCGGAGTTTCTTGCCCGCACGAAGCCGACACTGATCGCCATCGACGAGGCCCATTGCATTTCGCAATGGGGGCATGACTTTCGGCCCGACTATCGGATGCTGGGCCAGCGGCTTCCTTCGCTCCGTCCCGCCCCGGTGATCGCGTTAACTGCGACCGCGACGCCCATCGTGCAACGCGACATCATTGCGCAGTTGAATCTGAAATCCGACAACCGTTTTATCCACGGCTTCCGCCGGAACAACCTCGCGATTGAAGTCGTTGAGATTTCGCGGCCTGACCGCATGGATGTGATCCTGAAACTGCTGGAGAATTCAGTGCACCGGCCAGCGATCGTTTATGCACCGTCCCGCAAGGACGCGGTCGAGCTTGCGGGGCAGCTCGCCGCGATCATGCCTGCGGCCGCCTATCACGCTGGAATGTCCGCGGCCGACCGAGACCGTGTGCAGACGCGTTTTCTCGGGGGCCAAATCGAAGTGATTGTTGCCACTGTCGCCTTCGGCATGGGAATCGACAAGCCCGATGTACGGACCGTCGCGCACCTCGCGCTGCCTCAGACGCTGGAGGGCTACTACCAGGAGATCGGCCGTGCAGGCCGCGACGGCAAACCCTCACGTGCTATCCTGCTTCATTCCTTTATCGACCGCAAGACCAACGAATTCTTTCACGAGAAGAACTATCCGCCGGTGGCCACGTTAAAGGAAATCTTCAAGTTGCTCACCGCCACTCCGCAGCCGAAGCAGATCTTGCGAGACCGAACGCAGTTGGATGAAGATCTGTTTGACGGGGCTCTGGAAAAACTCTGGATCCACGGCGGAGCGCTCATCGATGCGGACGATTCCGTCTGCCGAGGCAACAACACGTGGGCTCCGTCGTATGAATCGCAGGTTGCGCACAGGCTCTTACAGTCTGAGCAGATGGCGAGTTTCGCACAATCGCATGGCTGCCGCATGGTGCATCTGATCCGACACTTCGGCGATGCTGATGACCCAGGTACGCCCTGTGGGCTTTGTGACGCATGCGACTCAACGCGGAGTGTCGTGCAAGCCTATCGCGCACCAACCAGCACCGAGACCGTCATCATGAAGGCGATGCTCGACGCGCTGGCAAAACAAAACGACCAGTCCGTCGGCGCACTGCATCGTAACGAAGGCGGTGCAATGGTCCGCCAGGACTTTGAAGCGATTGTTTCCGCGCTCCTCCGCAGCGGCATGATCAGCAGCCGACCTGATGTCTTTGAAAAAGACGGGAAGTCAATCCCGTTCCATCGCCTTAAACTGACGCGGCTTGGTGAGAAAGCGAACGCACAGACATTGGCCGCGATTCCGGTCCCGACCAAAGTTGAAACCGAGAGAAAGGCTGAGAAGAAGAGTAAGGGGGCAAGGCTGAAAAAGGGCCGCCGCTCGCGAGCCACGGCGACACCGCGCACGAAAACCCCGGCGCCGCCGCGTGCGAAGTCGCCAGCGAGGCCGAGTACCGGGAAGAAGACGCCATCGGTCTCGCCACGAACAGGCAGGATCGACGCCGCACTGCGAGCCTGGCGGAAGGCCGAGGCAACGCAAAAGCGGTTGCCCGCGTTCCGCATCATGAGCGATAAAGTGTTGTCAGGTATTGCGGCGACACGGCCGGAAAACGAGACCGCCTTGCTTGCTGTCCATGGCGTCGGACCTTCACTGGTTGCGAAGCACGGAGAAAAGATCCTCGAAATTGTCCGGGATGCCTGAACTCGCGATGCCTGAGCTCGCGATGTATGCCTGTTTGCTCAGGACTGTTTCTGGTTCTTCGCAAAGGACTGGATGGCGACGTTGTATCGCCTGCCGAAAGGAAGCCCGGACGTGGATTGGAATAGCCTCCTACCCATGTCAGGATGCAACCAGACTGACAGTGGCAGCAGATTCTTTCAGGCAATCAGGGTCTGGTCGACATCGCGCTTTCGCAGTTGTTGATCACGCGATTGGGCTTTCCGCCTCGTCATCAGGGATAGCGACTGCAGCCCGGATCGCAGAGGTCAGGCTGGGCGACCATCGGTGGAGACTCGAGTGCCAATGCGTTCCCCCGCGATCACTCGTGCAATGTTCCCAACTTTCTTGTAGTTGAAGACGACGATGTCGATGTTGTGTTCCATGCAGTGATGCATCGCTTGTGCATCCATGACCTGCAGGTTCTGAGCGAGCACATCGCGGAATGAGATGTCCGTATATCGAATCGCGTGAGGATTCTTCATTGGGTCCTCGGAGTAAACGCCGTCGACCTTGGTGCCCTTCAGGACAACATCGGCATCCAGTTCACGGGCTCGCAATGCGGCCGCGGTGTCTGTCGTGACGAATGGACTGCCGGTCCCAGCAGCCAGAATCACGACGCGGCCCTTTTCCAGGTGCCGCAGGGCACGGCGACGAATGAATGGTTCAGCAACGCCTTCCATCCGAATCGCGCTTTGAAGGCGAGTTGGTACGCCGGCGCTTTCCAATGCATCCTGCAGAGCCAGGCCATTGATTACGGTCGCCAGCATGCCCATGTAGTGAGCTGTTGAAGGGACAATCTGCTGGCTGATATCCGCAAACTGTTTTCCTCGGAGGATATTGCCACCACCGCAGACGATGGCGAGTTGAACTCCGTTCTTTACAACGTCTCGGATCTGCTCGGCCACAGAGGCCAGTTCCGCCATCGCAATGCCTGATTCACCTTCTCGGCAAAAGCTCTCGCCACTGATTTTCAGAAGCACGCGTTTGTATGGCAGGCGAAGGCTGGCGGTGGACATGGATGTATTCCTGTAGGAAGTGATGATGAGCGTTATTCAAGTCAGAGAAGCCCGGCTTCACCAAGGAAAACCGGGCTTCTGTGTCAACGACTGTTTGAGTACGGACCGATCAGCAGTCATGAAAACACACACGATGCTGATTCTGGTCTTCTGTGACAGTCAGGCTTATGCGCCAACTTTCCAGCGATGGAATGTTACGGCTTCCAGGCCCGCTTCAGCCAGCGCCTGACTAACAGTTTTGCTGTCGTCCTTGGCGAAAGGCTGCATCGTCAGGACGCCCTGCTCTGCATAGAAAACTTTCATACGTCCGTCGACCATCTTTTCAATGATGTTCTCGGGCTTCTTGGAAGCACGAGCTTCTGCGACCAGACGGTCACGCTCAGCCTGGACAATCTCCGGAGCCAACTGTGACGGCTGAGTGACGGTTGGGTTCATAGCTGCGATATGCATTGCGACGTCTTTCATGACGTCGGCATTCTTTGCTGAGCCTGAGGCAATAAACAACACGCCTGTTTTGTAGTCGTGATGGACATAGCCCGCGACCGGTCCTGCAACTCGAGCGATTCGATTGACAACGATCTTTTCGCGGATCTTGTTAACAATCTCTTCGTACTGTTCCTGGAACGTGTGAGCAGCCCCGGCAGCTTTCTGGCTCATCAGAGCTGCTGCATCAGCGGCACCTGGGCCGGACAGCAGAGTGTCGACCATGGCCTGGCCGAACTGCTGCATGACTTCGCCCGTGGCGACTGGTGCTGATTCACACTGGATCTCAACCATTGCGGCTTCAGAACCGTCCGGCTTAACGGCCAGGAAGACTCGGCCTTCTGCAGTGACGTTGTCAGCTCGCTTGTCCTGAACCTTCTTGAACATCTCTTTCAGGATCTGAATGGCCTTGGCTTCATCCCCACCAGCTTCAGTAAGTGCCTTCTTGCACTCCATCATGGGGAGGTCTGTCTTCTTTCGCAGAGCGTTAACGGCTGCGGCTGTAATTTCTGCCATGAGAAACTCCTTGGGACGATCCTTGATTGCGAGTTCGCAGTGTACGCGAACTGCCGGACTGTCTGAAAATCAGGGAATAGAAAACGACGCGTCAGGGATCACGAAAAGGCAAAGGACACGCCCGTTGCCGGGATGGTTCAATACACTGACGCGGCGAAGTTAAGAACGAAAGAAGACGACGGTCCCAAAGAAACCGTCGTCTAAGAGTTGCATGACGCTGACTAAATGTTGCCTGAGCCGTTTTGCGGCTCGGCAACGAAAACTCAGCGAATTGACGGAACGGCTTTTGGCTCGTTCGGATCAATGTCTTCTTTCTTCTTGTGATCATCAGGACGCAGGCTGCGACCCTGTTTGATCGCATCTGACAGATGCTGAATCACAAGGCGAATCGATCGCAGACTGTCATCGTTGCCTGGGATCGGCAGGTCGACCATGTCCGGATCAGAATCGGTGTCGATCAACGCTACTACCTTGATCCCCAGGGAGCGGGCTTCAAGGACGGCATTCTTTTCCTTGGACGGGTCCACAATGACCAGGCATTCCGGAAGGCGATTCATTTCTCGCATGCCGTTCAGGTTGCGATAGATCTTTGTGTACTCGCGAGTCAGCGTTGACTGCATCTTCTTCGAGTAATTTCGGATCTCACCTGTTTCGCGCAGGTTCTCGAGTTCTTCGAGACGCTTGAGGCGAGTACGAATGGTCCGGAAGTTAGTCAGCGTACCACCCAGCCATCGCTCGGTACAGTACGGCATCTTACATTCCTGAGCCAGTTCTTCGATGGACGCTGAAGCCTGACGCTTGGTACCTACGAACAACACAAGGCCGCCCTGAGCAGCCACTTTCAACAGATACTTTTTCGCTCGAATCAGGCCCCGAATGGTTTCCTTGATGTCGATGATGTGAATCTGGTTACGACGACCGTAAATATACGGTCGCATTTTGGGGTTCCAACGACTGGATCGGTGTCCGTAATGAACACCTGCATCCAGAATGTCTTTCACCACAATCTCAGCCATTGCCGATCTCCTGTGATCTGCGGCGGCAAGCCGCAGCGAGCAACCATAATTGGGGCCCGCACAGAACAATTGTGTGAATGCCGAAAAACGAAAATTCGAAATCCGACACGCAGCACGTCACCAGAACAACCCGAGGGTGACAACAACTCGGCGGAGTCCACAAGGATCCCGGAAATTCGAAGCAGGGCAGGATATCGATGTGGACCGTGGCCGTCAAACGGCGTTCGGTGATGGTGCCTTCGATTCGCCCAGCTAATTCGCGTTCAACCCTCCCAGCAGGCTGTTACGAAGGTTTCGTCCGTGAAAGCGGAAATTCCGATTTAACTAAGCGAATCCTGCGTTTTCTGCCCGAAACTGAGTTCGATGGCCGTCAAGTTTGCACTGGACTGTGCCCGCGATATGACCCCGTGTTATCGGGATGTCTCGCCCTATTCCTGAATCAAAGAGCCGAGATTTGGGCGGGAATCATCACAAGCCTCAAATCGCCAACATGGAGGACATGGAGAAAGTATTGGCGATCCGGTGGATCACGTTTGATCAACACAGTTGAGCCCCGAAGCGACAAGCCTTTGTTGGAGAAGCGGAAGGCAAAGAGATTCGACCGAAAAATTGGGCCGACCGGAAGATGAATGCGAATCACAGATCGAAGGCAAGAATCTTTCGGTCGCTAAATCTTTCGGTCCCGCCCTCGTCCTCTGAGAGAAGGCCATTGAGAGACCGTTGATTTAATGGGCTTTCACAACCCGAAACGTGAGTGAGGGATAAGATCTGCCGCCTTTTTCGAAAACAAACCCTCTCTTACGCCGTGGGTTGCGACTAAATCAACATCCTGGTTTACTCATCGGCTCCGCAAAAAAACTGGAATGTCCTGAGGGTTGGGATCGAAACGTCCGCTACTTCTCCTTTGCAGTATTTACACGGCTGTAATCCACGTGATTGCAATTTCGCCAGCGCCTTCGGGCACTGTCGACATCTTTCCGACGTCAAGTGTGATCACGCTGATGTCAAAAGCGGAAGCCTGTTATGACATTTAGGCCGACTAAAGCGAAAAACGCGGCAAATGCGTTTTGTTGAGGACGTGGCACGCCCTTCGCAATTCCTTTCAAGCATGAACCGAACGTTTCTGGTTTGGACTCGAGACGAGTTCGGTGGCGGCCAACATCCGACGATCGCGGAATTTGACAGCCTGAATCCTCAATCTGCTTTCCACAAAGGAATGGTGCTGTTATGAAGATCTCAACTCTGCTTACTGCTGGTCTCTATCTTGTTCTGATGTCTCGCTCGTTCACGGCTGCTGCTGCCGATCCTCGCTTTAACACTGGCTACAATGCTGCTCCGAATCGTGGCCTGTTTGGCCTCCCAATGCCTCAGCAATGGTCAGGGGCTCGCCCGAGTGGAATGAACAGCGGATTGGGCAACTCTGGTTACCGCCAGACCGGATATGATCCGAACTGTCCCAACGGAAATTGCTCGACTGGTTATCGTCGAACGATGTCAAACTATCCGAATGGGCAGTTTGCATCCGGGGCTTGTCTGAACGGCCAATGTCTTAACGCAGCCTGTGCGAATGGTAATTGTCCTGAAGGTTGCTGCGTAAACGGACAATGTTCGACCGGTGAATGTCTTACAGGTGCCTATCGTGGAGGAAATTGCCCGAACGGGAACTGCAACACAGGTTCTTACTCGAACAACCGATACACGACAGGAGCCCAGTCAGGCTGGTCACCGCGCAGTCCGCGAACGGGGCTTGCTGATCCATACCGCCGATCGGAAGAATTCGATGATCGGAACGGCTGGACACAGCGGACTTCACGACCGGTGTTGGCACCGCTCGATGATGCCTTCAGTTCACGATACCGTCAGGATGATCTGAACTTGCGAAACGAGTACTTCGGAAACGATCCTCGCTCACGAATGAACTCGAACGAATGGAGCCGTCCTACACGACGATCTCTGGAGGCTCCTGCTGAGACCAATGGGAGTGTCGCTCGGTTCTAGAATCTGATTGCAAAAACTCGTCAACAACACGCCCGATCAGAAAATGGTCGGGCGTTTTTTTTTGCTGTCGACAGAGTCTTCCGAAACGGTCACTGGTTCGAGATTTGGTTTGTTATCGATGGCTGGAAGCGCTTGAGAATTCCAGCAGAGGCAGCATCA
The DNA here is from genome assembly GCA_044235005.1 of Planctomycetaceae bacterium. Taxonomy (GTDB): domain Bacteria; phylum Planctomycetota; class Planctomycetia; order Planctomycetales; family Planctomycetaceae; genus SXXK01. The sequence goes on from JBIIIF010000045.1 coordinate 7,145, forward strand.
CGCTGGCAACGATAAATCCGACGAGCACGCCCATCACGACAATCACGGCGGGCTCCAGAAGTTTGACCAGATCTTTCAGTTGACGCTCACCGTCTTCTTCGAAGTGGACACCGATCAGGTCGAAGACTTCACTCAACTTACCGCTGCGCTCTGCGGTGATCACCATTTGAGCGGCTCCGGGCGGAAGAAAGTGGCAGCGAGCCATGATTGGCCCGACCATGTGTCCCAGCGTGACTTCTTTCTCCAAAGTGTCCATGAGATCCCGAAACTGCAGACTGGAGACGGATCTGGCACACAACTGCAGAGATTCCAGCAACGGAATTCCACTGCTCAGCATCATTCCCAGCAGTCGAAAGACGCGGCCGGTGGCAAGACTGCGTGCGGCTGATTTGGTGACAAGGCTATTCAGCCAGATCTTGTCTAAGAGTTTGTGGAATGTTGGTGTCTTTGCAAACAATACGGCTCCGACAATGGCTGCTCCGCTGCCAAGAAAGCACAGAATGAATCGCTCACGAATAAAGGAGCCAATGGCCAGTAATGCCGCTGTTGTCGCGGGTGGAACGAGTCCGATATCTTTGAAAACCTGCGAGAACTGCGGCAGCACAAAGAAGACGACCGCGAACAGCACGGCGAAAGCAATCACCAGCAACACGGCCGGGTAGGCCAATGCGCCGCGAATGGCGGATCGCATGCGTTCTTCGTTACGCAGCATCGTGGCGAGGCGTTGAAGAACCTGTGTCATGCGCCCCGATGCTTCACCCGCCTTGATGGCGGAGACGAAGACCTCATCAAAAATCTTCGGGTAAGCTCGCAGTGCGGCTGATAACTGAATCCCTTCTTCCAATGCTGTATTGACGCCGCGAAGAGTCTCGGCCAGTTTAGGATTCGTTGTTGTTGTGGCAAGATTCTCGATGGATTCTGCCAGTTCGACTCCGGACTGGCTCATGATTGCCAGTTGCGAAGTCAGCATCATGATGTCATTGCGAGTAACACGGTTTTTCGCGAAGAGGCCTGATGATGCCGCCGTCGTGGCCGCAACGGCTTCAGTGACGGCGGTTCGTCCGGCTGCGTTGAGTGCGAGGACGAAGAGGCCCTGTTGCTTCAGTAGTTGCCGTGCTTCCTGAAGAGACTCTGCCTGCAGTGAACCGCTACTGGAAGTGCCATCAATGCGTCGAGCCGTGTAAGCGAAGTCCATTGACATCAGTCAACTCCCGCAACACGGAGGATTTCTTCCGGACTGGTGATACCCTTCTCAGCGAGAGCGACCCCCTGATCAATCAGGAGTTGTCCGCCTTTGGACTGATACCAGCGTCGCACATCCTGGCTGTTCAGATCCGGGGTCATCAGATCTCGCAGTTCTGAAGTGACTGACAGGACTTCATAAATGCCGGTACGTCCTCGAAACCCTGTATCAAAACAGTTCGGGCAGCCTTCGCCACGCACGAATTGGCGACGTCGATCGCCGTGATACGACAATCGATCCAGAACTTCGGCTGTGGGGTAATAGTTGGTTCTGCATTTCGGGCAGATGTTTCGCACCAGCCGCTGCGCCACAACTCCGATCAGTGCTGAGGAGATCTTATACATGGCGATGCCCATGTCGCGCAGACGAGTGATGGCTCCGGCGCTGTCGTTCGTGTGCAGAGTGCTCAGAACAAGATGTCCGGTGAGAGCTGCCTGAATCGCAATCTCAGCGGTTTCCGCATCACGGATTTCGCCGATCATGATCACGTCCGGGTCCTGACGCAGAATCGCGCGGAGAGCACTGGCGAATGTGATCGGACTGCCTTGAGCGGCATGAACCTGATTGACAAGCTCCAGTGAGTATTCAACCGGATCTTCAACAGTCACGATGTTGGTGCGCACGCTCTTAATCAGTTCCAGTGCCGAATACAGCGTGGTTGTTTTTCCGCTGCCGGTTGGCCCTGTCACAAGAACCAGTCCGTGCGGCCTGTGCATCATGCCTTCAATGAGTTTCAATTGAAGCGGGGGAACTCCCAGATCCGCCAGACGAAACGAAATATTGCTGCTGTCCAGAACTCGCAGCACCATCTTTTCGCCCAGAACGGTCGGCAGCGTTGAGGCACGCAGGTCGATTTCTTTGCCTTCGATAATGACATGGACGCGTCCATCCTGAGGACGACGATGCTCGGCGATATCCATTCGCGCCATGACCTTGATTCGCGAGACAAGAGCCGCATGAAAATCACTGCGCGGTCGCAGGACTTCACGCAGTTGACCGTCAACGCGAAAACGCACGGACGAGTGCTTCCGCCCGGCTTCGATATGGATGTCGCTCACACCCTGGCGAATTGCATGGACCAGAATGTAATTCACAAGGCTGATGATCGGACTACCGTCGGCCTGATCAGCGACGGTGTCAAGGTCGACACGGACAACATCCGACTGAACTTCAACCGCGTTGTCTTCGATGCCAGCCGTCACGTCGTCGACGCGATAGTCTTCTTCGTAGCACCGGGGCAGAAGTTTTTCAATCGATGTTCGCAACGCAAGAACCGGGTTCACGCGACATCCCGTCACGCGTTCCAGTTCATCGATCTGGAGCAGATTCTGCGGATCTGCCATAGCCACCGTCAGTGTTCGGTGGACTCGAAACATGGCCAGCACACAGAGTCGTTCGGCGATGTTGCGGGGAATCTCACGAACGACTGTCGGATCGACCATGCCTTCGCGGAGGCGAGTTCCGGGCAGACCGAGGCGACGGCCGAGAAACGGCAGCAACCGATCCTCGTCAATAAGTCCCATTTCGATCAGCAGTTCGCCAAGTCGACGACGTGAAGACGTCTGGCGAGTCAAAGATCCTTCGAGATCTTCACGGCGAATCAGCCCGGCAGCAACGAGAGCTTCACCGAGCGGAAGATTGGTCGAATTCTCCGCCGTTTCTACGGGTAAGGTTGCCGCAGACTGACGACGACGATCCCAACTGCGGCGAGGGGGCATCTGAGACACGGAGTCGATCATGTCGCGAAGCTCCCGAGGGCCGTCAGTTGGTTATCAAAGAACTCGAAGCGACGCTCAAGTCCGGTCACTGCAAGCACTTCGCGGCAGAGCGGATTCAGGCCTGTTAACTTCAGGACACCACTGCGGCGACGGCAGGTTTCCTGCGTCTCGACCAGCATTTCCAGCGTCGCACTGTCGATCGTGGGAACGGCTGAAAAATCGATGAGCAGCCTGGGTTGACCGCGCTCCACTTTGCTCTGCAATGCGTCCGACAATGGTTTCAGCTCGGCGGTGGTCATCGCACCTTCGACCTGAACCACATTGACTGCACCTTGTTGGCTGAAGCTGAATCTCATCGCATTGCTACTGCTGTTAAATGGTCGCGGTTTGTGGTCTGTTAAGGTTGGGAAAAAGGTCGGGAATCAGTCGCCAAATGGCCCGAAGGTTGATCATTGCCAGTGGTTCCTGACCATGTTCTCTCTGGCCTAACCGGGTGTCAGTCGAGCGAGTGATGCCGGAAGAATCAGTGAAAAACGACTTCCCTTATTCAACTCACTGGCCACTTCAATGCGACCGCCATGGAGGCGGGCGACATCATGAGAGAAGGCCAGTCCCAGCCCAGTCCCCTGGATCTCATTAATACGAGGGTCGCTGCTGCGAAAGAATCTCTCGAAGAGTCGAGGGATTTCATCTTCTGCGATACCGATTCCGGTATCTTCAACATGAAAGCGAATCTCGTTGCCTTCAAACTCTGCTTCCAGACGAACACTCCCTCCATCCGGTGTGTACTTGATGGCATTTCCGAGCAGATTCACGAGAGCGGCGGCCAGTTTGTTTTTGTCGACATTCAGGTCAGGAAGACGAGGCGGTACCAAAGTTTCAAAATTCAGAGTCTTCTTTTCGAACAGAGGTCGAATGGTTTCCTGAACTTCGTTCACCAGTCGCTCGATTTGTGTTTCGTGACGATCGAGAGTCATACCGCCAGCCTGCATGTGGCTGATGTTCAGCAGATTGTCGATTGTGCGTTCCAGTCGACCGGCTTCGGACAGGATAACGTTCAGGAACTGGCGTTCTTCTTCGACATTGATTTCTTCTGCAGCAATCAGGGTTTCCGCATAGGCGCGAATATTGCAAAGAGGCGTTCGGAGTTCATGGGTGGCGGCTGAAACAAAGCAGTCTCGCATCTCAAGTGCCAGTTTCTGCTGCGTCACATCACGAATCGTCCATAGGAACGTCACTCCGCCATGCGAGCGATCATTTTCTGCAAGGCACTGACGTGAAATGCGGAGCACGCCATCGTTCGTCGTCTCGCCACGGCACATTTCGAATGTCACGGGAGCGAGAGTTCTCGTGTCTGTCAGTGCTGCGATTTGCTCATCAAAATTTTCGAACGTCCGGAAAAGCTCATGAAAACGTAAAAGCCCTGGTGAGCCGTCGTCCAGACGGTCAGTTGGCAGAAGAGCATTCAGGGAATCATTCTGCCACAGTACAGTTCCGCTGCTGTCGGCGACAACCAGCCCCTCGTTCAGAATATTGACGATTCGATTGATAAGTGAATCGTCGCGGGTTTCGGTGGATTCATGCAGTTGTGAATCGGCCTGATCGAGCAGGCGTTGCACGATGGCTGTCTCGACAAGTCGATTCCATCCTTGTGCGGCGTGGTCCCGGGCCATCACCGGGCTAAGTGAATCCGTTCTGATCTCATGGCAATCTGCAAGGTGATTGAGCCTGCGATCAATTTCGATGCTCGTCGCCAGTCGCTTTTGCAGCAGTCGGCCTCCGAGCAGGATGAAAGCCATCAGTGCACTGAAGAGCCAGGTTGCGTATCCCTGTCCAAGTCTGCTGAAGCCAGCAACGATCAGAAGTCCGGTCAGTCCAAACGCGACATGAAGCGCGACTGCGTTCCGCAGGAGCGGGCTACCAGAATTGTTGATGGACGCTGCTGACACCGGAAGGATTACCTGCGAAAAAGAACGATCTGGAGACTAAACCGTGCCGGGAGACGTCTCAGGTCAGTGAACCAACTCCGTAATTGCCGACAAGGATGATTCTGATCTGGATTCTGCGAGCGCCTGAACTTTTTCGACAAGAGAGCGAGGACTGAATGGTTTGCACAGTACTTCAGGCAGCCGAAGTTTTTCGAGTGTTTCCGGCTCTATTTCAAGGCCTTTGGCGGAGCAGAAAAGGATCGGAAGATTGCTATGGATTGCGTGGCTGCGAATTGCAGCACACAATTCCAGACCGGACATGCCTGGCATCTGGCAGTCCGTGACAAGTACGTCTGCTGGCTGCTCTTCGAGGAGTCGAAGTGCTTGTGCACCTTCCACAGCCGTTCTGACTTCAAAGCCAGCCCGTGCCAGGTTGAACCTTATGACATCCTGCAAAACGCGGTTGTCTTCAGCAACGATGACTCGATAGGGTTTCACTTGCCGGGTCCTAAGACATTAACTGGACGGATCTCTCGCCCAGACGGTCGAATAAGAAATGAACGCAGGGCTCCTGCGCGATGTTGCTTCTGATCAACTCTAGTTCACAATTTGGAACACGAGAGGCTGAACGCAGGTTTCCGGGAAATCAGTGTCACGACAGGGGCAAAAAGAAAGACGCGAACCAATTACGGTTCGCGTCCGGTTTTTCTGTGCCTGTAAAGATCGAAATTACCAGGCAGAATATTCAGAGTTCGGATCGTTCAGATAGAACTCGCCATTCGTTTCGTTGTATGCCCAGCCATTTGTTCCGCTGGATGAAAATGGTCCGGTAAAGCTTCTTACGCTGTTATCGTCGACATGAGCGCCAACCTGCGGTGAAGGAAATGTTCCGCCCTGAAGCGAAGATCGCAGTGCTGTAGAGATCGTTGCAGCCGGAGGATAAATACCACTGGTCGCGCGATATAACTCGATTGCGTTACGAATGGTCGTCAGTGACTGTCGAGTTCCGTTTTCCCGGGCGTCCGTGGTGACATCAAACAGCTTAGGAGCTGCAACCGCAGCAATGATGCCAAGAACAAGCACTACGATTACCAGTTCAATCAGTGTAAATCCACTGCGTTTCTTTGTGACGGACATTGGATACGCTCCTGTAAGACATGAGAAAACCACACGGGTCGAAGTCGCCAATTCAAGCTGTCGTTCATGGTGGTCGTGAGTATTTGGTGACATTCGACAACACAACATTAGGTTGAATTTCCGCATCTTGCGGAAAAAAAAATGTTTTGTAGACAAAATCTTGTCCTCTATTTTTCCATTAGGGAGATAAGGTTTTTATGCCCGTAGTGGATCGATATTCGGGCTGATCCGAATAGCCGTCACAACGAAACCGCGACGACCGCCGGGTAACCACTGAAAACGGAAAACCCCGCACATCCCGTCCACTCAACGTGTACGAAACTGCGGGGCAGATTCTTATTGATTAACCCGGATTAACTCGGTCAGTCAGTCACGGGGATGCGGCAGGAGCGAAGTGCCTTCTGCAGCTTTCACTCACTGAAACATTCACTAAATCGTCGTGGCAGAAATGACTGAGCGTCAGAAAGGCCTTTGTACCGATCAGTTAAGTTGATGGCCATTCATGGGCACTCGTTACCGGGCTACTGGGCTTTCGTGAATCCCGCTTCCACGAGTCGATCGTAGCCCGCTTTAAGGGGGCGGATGTCATAGCCTTTGCCCTGAGCAAGTTCGGCAAACATCAGAACTCGTCCGCCGGATCGACAATGAACATAGATAGGGCAATCTTTCGGGAGCGGAGCCAGTACATCTGCCATGTTGCTCGCTTCCTTGAGCTTGCTGAGCGGAATGAATTCAGCATCTGCGAGATGGCCAGCATCCCACTCTGCCTGTTCTCTCACATCGAGCAGCACGGCAGATTTTGCTTCAACACTTTTCCTGACGACATCGAGTGAGTCAATTGTGTGACCAGCTTCGGTAAACATAGTTTTCTCCGGTTTTGTTGTAGTTGCTGCGGTCTTCTTCGTTCCCGCAAAGACAGGTGCATCCGGATCGCCACCGGACTGCAAATAGGCAATGAGATCCAGAATCTCATCTTTGTTCAGAGTATTGATCAGGCCATTCGGCATCATCGATGTTTTGGAGACGAGCGTTTCTTCAATCTCTGCACGGTTGATAACGGTGAGATTACCTGGTTCGAGCATGTTTTCGGAAACCATGATGGTATCGTTATTCAAGTTGACAACCCGCCCCACAACCTGCTTTCCGCTGTCGAGCACAAAGACATTGCCCTGATACTGATCAGAAATCACTTTGCTCGGTTCAATAATTGCTTCAAGCATCGTGCGAGCGTTGTATCGGCGAGCGACAGCTGTCAGTTCCGGCCCTACGATTCCTCCATCTCCCGCGAAACGATGACATTTAAAGCAGGCTGTGACCTGAAACATCTTTCGGCCTGTGTCAAAGTTTCGGCCGGTCAGGCCCGCTTCCACATCGGCCAGCAGATCATCAACAGCCCATTCTTTGACAACGGGTCGTGCGGCCGCTTCAACAAGAGGAATTCCTCCGGTGGGCTGAGCTTCCAGGACTTCCTTCAACGCCAGCTTTTGTTCTTCGGTCAGTTTGTCGATCGCTTCCTGTCGGATGTTTTTAATGAAGCCGGAAAATGAGTTGCCGCCGCGAAGAGTGACTGAAGTCACAAACCACTGGAAGAACTCTTTTCTCTGATCCATAGTCCACTGATCCTTCAGTGCTCGCAGGCAGTAGACATAGTGGATCTGCTCCTCCTGACTCGGTGCTCTCGCGAGCAGCTCCAGTGTTTTCCCCGCGACTTCACTGTCGTTGAGATAGACCAGCAGTCGACAGAGTTCTCGATTGAGACGCGGGCTCTTTGATGGGTACGACTGATTCAGCACAGCCGCGACGTCGCGGGCCGTCTGAGGTTCCGGCTCGCCCATGCGAATAAAGCACAATCCGAGAACTCGCAGTGCATCCAGCATCTGACTCTCCGTCAGTTTTGATGCGTTCAACTCTGCCAGCGACTGCAACAACGGAACCTGCAGATCTTTGCCGCCACAGCGAGCAAGGGCGAGTAACGCAGTGATCTTCGCATCACTGTTCGCGTTGATCTTGAGTGCCTGATCCTGCCACTTCGCAACAGGCTGGTGTTCGAGTGCTGTACGAGCTGCAAAGCGAATGTTGCGATCAGGATGGCCGAGCAAAGGCAGTGCTTTTGCGATCGCTCCTTCTGCGTCGCCTGAATGCAAAGCTTCCAATTCGTGTCGAATCCTCCGCAGCTCCTCACCGCCATCCTGTTCAGGGGCCACGGCCGCCGTGGATTCGGTACCCTTGTAGGTGACGCGGTACAAGCCTGATTGAGTCTTTCGGCCGCCAATCGTGAAGTACATCGCCTCATCTGCGGGATTGATCACCATGTCTGTTACGGGCAGTGGAGCCGCTGCGATGAAACGTTCTGCTTCACCGGCATAGGTCGATCCTGAGGGCGACATATGCACGGCATAGATCACGCCGTAGCTCCAGTCGCTGATGAACAGAGCCTTCTGGTACTTCGCAGGGAATTTTGCTCCGGTTCCGAACGCGATTCCCGTCGGGGAGCCCGGTCCGATGTCGACCACAGAGCCGAGGCTGTCAGGATAGTAGGCTGGCCATTTGCCAGTACCAGACCGCCAGCCGAACTCTGCTCCGCTGGTGACGTGATTCACTCGAGTTGGTCGATACCATGGTGAGCCGACGTCCCATTCCATATCGGCGTCGTAAGTGAACAACTCCCCGTCCGGGTTCAATGCGATGTCGTACTGGTTGCGAAAGCCGCTGGCCAGCAATTGCCAGTCCTGTCCGTCCGGGCTGACCTGAGCAATCCAGCCGCCGGGGGCCATGACTCCCACGGCATGTCCGCCTGCATCCCACATGCGCGGCAGCAACTGATCTTCGTCCCAGATGCGTGGTACGCGAGATTGTGAAAAGTCGGTTACTGGTGTGTGGTTTCCGCAGCAGACGTAAAGAGACTTTTTATCCGGTGAGAGAATGATGGCATGTGGTCCATGTTCGTTACCGCCACCCAGTTTTCGAAGATGCTCAGCCGTGTCATACTGATCATCGCCATCGGTATCTCGCACGCGATGCAGGCCTACTCGAGCTTCCTCACCACTATTCGTCATGACATACAAACTGTCGAACGCACAGAGCAAGCCCTGTGCCATGCCGACGTCCACGTTGATTGTCTCGATCCGAATTTCATCCTTCGAACCTTTGGCGGGCGGAGTGACGCGATACAGTTTTCCGTACTGGTCAGAGACAATCAGTCGCCCTTTCGGATCCGGAGTCATGCAGACCCACGATCCCATTTTGTCTCCTGCGACGGAGTAAAGAAGTTCCACGTCGAACCCCTCGGCAATCTTCATGTCTTTAACGGGAGTTGCCATCGGTTGCGGAGGTGAATCATCAGTCAGGACGATCGATTCGATGATCATCTCACCCTCAGCGCTCATGGGGTCAATTCTGAGCGAAGTGACGGGTGATGTCGTTGAGAAGTACAGCTTTGCGGATCTGGCGTCCTTTTCTGATCCTCGCAGTTGTGTCTTAACGGACTTGTCTTCCGATAGCTGTGGTTCGGCTTCGGTTGTCCAGAAAACCTGAATGTCAACATTGCCCCGAAATCTGGCGTTGATCATCAAAAGATGTTCGCCAGCCCGGCCGCCGACTTTACTGCTGAAATAAGGGTCCGTTCCCTTTGATTTCAGGTGCAAAGAACCATCCTTCGCAGAAAGTTCAAGTTGGTCGTTGGCAACCCAGCCGGAGGCATCCTTGTCGAATTTCCATTTCGCGATTTCTTCTGCCGCGAGATTTGCAGAGATCAGGGCCGGGATCAGCCCAATTAGTGAGCAGAGCGTGGTGATTTGGCGATGCATAAAACAGAATCCGGAAGGTGATCGTGACGCGGTCAATCAGCTTGAACCGCATGTTGAAACGGACGATCAAAGATGAATATTCACAAGACGAATATCAGGGAAGACAATCAGGAGAGTGTGGTCAGGCGGTTTTTTCAGGACACGATTATCTCACCCGAGATCAAAGCAATTCCGGACAGACAACAGGTGTTAACCGTATTGGTCCATTCTTGACTTTGCCTCGACAGTCTGACGCCATCCCGTCCCGGATTCAAGGCATGGCTTTTGTTACAGACGCCAGTGCCCTGGAATGAATGTTTTCGGAATTCGTACATCTGCGTTCGGAGTCGCATCCAGTGCTGATTTCGTTATCCTTGTCGTTGAGCTGACCGACAACAGGGAAGAACTTTCGGGGCTGATTTGTTGAAACCGATTCTTGTCGTTCAGTGATGCTGTGGCCTGTTCTCCTTTTTCTCGTCCTTAAACTGTCCTCAAAAAGTACGCGTCACGATGTCAAAAAAGTCTGAAGTTCGAGTGGGTCTGGTCCAGATGACCTGCAGTGAATCGCCAGTAGAGAACCTGAATCGATCAATTGAAAAGATCCGCTCTGCTGCCGCAAGTGGCGCTCAGGTTATTTGCCTGCAGGAGGTCTTCAATACTCAGTATCCCTGTCAGGCTGAGGAGCATTCTCGATTTGAATTGGCGGAGCCGATTCCGGGGCCGACGACGGCTGCACTTCAGAAGATTGCGAAAGAGCTGAGCGTCGTCATTGTCGTCCCGTTGTTCGAAAAGCGAACTCATGGGCTTTATCACAACTCTGCCGTGATTCTTGACGCGGATGGATCCATCGCGGGGCTCTATCGAAAGATGCATATTCCGGATGATCCGCTCTATCTGGAGAAGTTTTATTTTACTCCCGGAGATCTGGGGTTCCTCGCGTTCCAGACAAAGTATGCAAAAGTAGGCGTCTGCATTTGCTGGGATCAATGGTACCCCGAGGCTGCTCGATTGACCGCAATGCAGGGCGCGGAGTTGCTGTTTTATCCAACGGCGATTGGCTGGATTCCTGGTGAGCGAGAAACCTACGGAGCCAGCCAGTACTCCGCGTGGCAAACGATGATGCGAAGTCATGCGATTGCCAACGGCCTCTTCGTTGGCGCGCCAAATCGTGTTGGGGTTGAGGGCGAGATTCAGTTCTGGGGCGGAAGTTTTCTTGCCGATCCTTATGGCAATGTTCTGCATCAGGCTGCTCATGAGGCGGAGGAGAACGTTGTTGTGAGCTGTGATCTTTCTCTGATCAACACGGCTCGGACTCACTGGCCGTTCTTCCGCGACCGCCGAGTCGACGCATTTGCCGATCTGCAGAAGCGTTGGATTGATCCCGCGTAGTGCGGTTCACTGGTCGCCATCGTTTACCACAGCCGTATTGGCATCAGCGACATTCGCGGACGGGAGCCGCGCGCAATGAGTCGGCTCTGGGTGAGCGGTCAGTGTGCTCAATATGGGCTTTCTGTCCCGGTGGTTCAGGAACGGGGAGACTGCGACTGATGCGATAAAACGATGGCATCCAGAATTCCCTCCCAGGTCGATTTGCGGGCGATGCATTGAACCGTTAACCCGCAGTCTTCTGCGGCTCTGGCTGTCACGCTGCTGATTGCTGCGATCTTCGTCTTCAATTCCGACGGAGAAATCTCTGCCAACTTCAACAGTTGGGAAAACTGGCGTGAGATCGAGGGGCTGCTGAGTCCAACCCATTGCAACGTACCAGATCTTAGACGAGCAACGACATCCGAAGAAAATGCGGCGACGTCCCGGTTCTCATAGACCACCAATTGTTCCAGACGAACCCCTGCGTCCTGAAGCAACTTCGGAAGAACATCGCGTCCTCGACTGGCCCGCACCCAAAGCACAGTCTGTCCCTGAGCATGATCAGCGAGGGCTGTGCCAAGTGACTCCGCCCGAAATTCCGCTGGCACGAAATCGGCCTGAATTCCAAACGATTCCAGCTTTGATGCGGTCGATGTTCCGATGGCTGCGATTCTGGCCGCGTGCAGGGCACGAGTATCCCGGCCGGATGCCTGAAGGTGGCGAAAGAACTCGCTGACTCCATTGACGCTTGTGAAAACAAGCCACTGAAACTCATGCAGGCGTTCGAGCACTTCCTGAATCGCGGGCACTTCCGTTTCCGTCACCGGACCGACTTCGATCATTGGCATGATGACGGGTTCGCCACCCATGCGCACAATCTGCGATGCGACATCATCCGCCTGTTCTTCCGGACGAGTCACCCCGATGGAGACACCAAACAGGGGCAACTGTTCGAACCACGATAGTTGAGCCCGCTGGCGGATACATTCGCCCACTACAATCAAAGAGGGAGGTTTCAGTTGTCTTCCTGATGCTTCGAGGGGAATTGTTGCCAACGTCCCTTCAACAACCTGTTGTGTTGCCAGCGATGCGTGACAAACGACTGCCGCGGGAGTCGTCTCCGGCATTCCGGCTGCCATCAACTGTCGACAGATTTCTGTCAGTCGATTCAAACCCATGTAGAACACCAGGGTTCCGGGGAATCTGGCCAACGCATCGAAATCCAGTCGACTGGCTTCGCGGGAGGGATCTTCGTGGCCGGTGACGAACGCAACTGCCGACGAGATCTCCCGATGAGTAAACGAGAACCCGGCATACTCACCGGCCCCGGTTGCCGCCGTGACTCCCGGAATCACTTCGAAAGGAATTCCCGCTGCCTGAAGAGCTGCAGCCTCTTCACTACCGCGCCCGAAGATATAAGGGTCTCCGCCTTTGAGGCGAACGACAACTTTTCCCGCACGAGCTTCGGCAATCAGGCGTTCATTGATCTCCTGCTGAGAAACGATGGTCGTGCCATCGCGGCGAGTTCGCGCGGTCCGCTCACAGACTCCACCAGTTCGACGCAGCAGCAACGGATTGACCAGACCGTCGTACAGCACGAGATCGGCTTCGGCCAGACATTCTGCCGCGCGGAGCGTGATCAGCCCCGGATCTCCGGGGCCTGCTCCGGCCAGGTAGACTTTTCCGGTGACGGGAACGAGTTCCATCGCTTGTTTGTTATTCCTTGTCCTGATCTGTTCTTAGAACATTGCTGAAGTTGTGTGACCGTTATCGTGATTACACGGCACAAGCCGCTCGAAAGCAAGGGACGTAAATTTCGCGAGAGAGCGTAAATCGCACTTCGCATTGCGGAAAAGAGAAATTCGAGGCCGAACCGCACCGCTGATCTGTACGGCTTTGGTCGCTGGGTTTGCTTTATGGATGGCAGCTTAGCACAATCGAACGTGGTGTCGTCCCTTCAGCGGTTCATCACAAAGGATCAGAATCATGCGGACAGATTTGACGGACATTACGATGGTAATCGATCGCAGTGGATCCATGGAATCGATTCGTACTGATGCAGAAGGGGGCATCAATACGTTTGTTGACTCGCAGAAGTCGGAACCTGGCGAAGCTTTGCTGACACTGGTGCAGTTTGACACCGCTTACGAGTTTGTCCACAAGGGGGTGCGGATCGGAAGTGTTCCACGATTCAAACTGGTGCCGCGTGGTTCCACGGCGTTGCTCGATGCTGTTGGACGAGCCATTAACGAGACGGGGGCTCGTCTGTGTGCGATGGAGGAAGCTTTGCGGCCGGGGTTGGTTGTGTTTGTGATTGTGACCGACGGTGCAGAGAACTCCAGCAAAGAGTTTACTCGGGAAAAGATCCGTCAGATGATTGAACACCAGCAGTCTGTCTACAAATGGCAGTTCACTTTTCTTGCTGCAAATCAGGACGCTTTTGCAGAAGGCTCAACGCTGGGGATTGATCAGGCTGGCATTGCGAACTTTACCGCCACCAACGTCGGCGGAGCATGGGGATCGGCAGCAAAGAAGATGTCCCGCATGCGAAAAGCGATGAGCGATGGTAACACCGTGGATAACAATTTCACCGAGGAAGAGCGGAAAGAAATGCTGTAGCCGACCAGGGAACCAGAGACCGCAGTCAGGATCGGAACTCACGCAGGTCAGCCCGATTTACTTCAGTAACTGTTCCTGAAGTTTCTCACGCTGAAGTTCTGAAATTGACGCGATGATCTGATCGCCTTCATGCAGGCCGGATTCGATGAGAACCTTTCCTTCAGAGACTTCGCCTGGAGTCACCTGACACGCAAGAAATTCTTCGCCCGATTTCATCAGAACCACATTCACGCTGCCACAACGTGCCACCGCTTCTTTAGGAACGCTGATCGCGCTGGGCTTGTTCAGTACCGTCACAATTCCGTTGGCTTCCATGCGAGGATGCAGGAACTCCTGCTGAGTGGAATCCGGTTTCAGGACTGCATTCAGAAAATACTCTTTCAGGTCCGGAGCAAACGAACTTCGCACGACCGGATAGGGTGAAATTCTGGTGATCTCGGCTCGCACGTCCAATGTTTCAAAACCCACGGGACGGATCGTAATCTCGTTTCCCACGGCCACTTTTGTGATCAGCGATTCATTCATCGGCAGGCTGATTTTCAGATGATCCTGGTCCGGGATTTCAAAGATGGGCTGCGAGAAATAAACGGACTTCCCCTCCTCGATCGTCTTGATCCCGCGACTACGCAGATTCCAGTTGTTGCAGTGCAGGACCTGCCCGTCGCGAGGAGCACGCAGCACACAGGCCTTGATACTGTCAGTCGCCGCTTTCGCATAACGCTCATAGATCGCCAGCCGGCGCTCGTCAGAAAGTTCGGTCAATGCCGCTCTGGAAAGTGCCAGTGAATTTGCCAGTTCTGTACGAATTACGTTTAACCGAGAGTTTGTTAAACGATGCTTCATCAGAACATCCTGCCGCGGATGAGTATACTGCTCCAGCAGATTCTTTTGAGCTTCCAGTCTCCGCAGTTGTTCCGATTGAGTTGTGGCTTTGAGCGACTCCGCGGCAACCTCGGGACGGCTTGCATATCCGAGCATCCACATGCGTTCTGCAAACTGCAGGTCATACTCAATGGCTCGCAATCGGTCCTCGTTGATGCTGATATCATCGTCAAGTTTTCCGACCGCATTCGGATGAGTCCCGTTTGTGTACTCGAACAAATCCATCTCTGCGGTCTGCCGCAGATGTTCGGCCTCAGCCAGTCGGCGTTCGTTGGCTGCTCGGACGATCTCTTCCTGCTGTCGCGAGGCTTCCAGTGAAGACTGAGCTTTAATCAGGGACACTTCTCGGGCTCGCCGGAACTCTTCGATCTCGGACGAATCGAGAACGCAGACGATATCGCCTTTACGCACCCATGTGCCTTCGGGAACAAGGCTCAGAATCTGAACGGTCCACTGACATTCGGAGATGACTCGTTCGGTTCGAAGAGGCTCAAGAGAACCGCTTGTGGTGATCTCGATCCTGAACGGAGCTTTTTCGACAGTCAGTAACTGGGGCGGTACTTTCGTGGGAATAGAGGACAGCACTGCCGCAATTGCAGCGGTCAAACAAAGTCCTGTAACGCCCCAACGAATCCACTTGCGAGAGTTCGTCAAGAATTTTGAAGATGCATCGGACGGAAATAGAGACGATTCAACGGGGCTGTTCTTCGGGAAGCAGACAGACATGGGAACCTCGGCGGGGCCAGGATTCAGGGAGCCTGAACGTTGACCAAAGCTGGGGTGAGGTGGGCTTCTGAACATTCATCGCCTTGGAGGCTGGAAAGCTCAGAAAGAAGTACGGGAGGGAAAAGAGGCGAGAACTGAAGTCTAACACCTCAATCGGCTCCGTCGCGCCAGCGAATTCTGCTAAATCCGTTGATTCCCCAATGTCTCGAAATCATGCAAAAATATGGGAAAACAGACTTGAAACGGGGGCTTTTCGGGTGAGCAGGCATTCCTGCTAACCGTTACACTCCGGCAATTCCTGCCACACGGCTGCCGATGTGAGTTTCGCAGAGCCTATTGCTGCACCACGAACGTTATTCAAAGCCGTGGCATCTTGCGGCCGCGAAACTGTGCCGTGAGAACGCCTGACCGGTGAGCAGATCCGCATGATGCGATGCGAGAACACCGTATTGTTTCATCGGCGTCCACACGACTTCTTCAGTCGCGTGAAGTTTCAAAAGGGCTAATCTCAATGACCTGCCCATGATGGACCAATCGCCCGGTAATTTCGCAGCAGGCGCAATTAATGAATTGCGTGGCACCTTGAGTAATCGTTCCGAAGTTGTGGACTTCGGGTTCGTCGTGAATATGGCCAAATGCGTGAATGCGTGGTTTGATGCGTTCTGTGACGTGCCGCATCAGTGACTTCGATCCAACATTTATGGGCCTGCCGGTGCGCATGTCGGCCGTCACATCCAGAATTCCCTTCGGTGGACCGTGAGTGATCAGGATGTCAACTTTGTCTGGAATCGACTGCCATACCGTATCGAGCACTGATCGATCTTTCATGTAGGCCCAGTCATAGAACTGCGGCGTGAAGGGCGATCCAAAAATCCTGAATCCATGCAACTCCACCGACTCGTGAATAAGGAAGGTGATTTCGGGATAATCACTTGCGCGAATCAATCCCTGTTCAATCGCCGTGGAATGATTTCCCGGAACGAAGATCCTTGTCGGGATTGTCAACGAAGTGTACCACTCGAAGAATTGTCTGGCTTCTCGCTCATTCATCCACGCATTTCCATGCGTCGATTCATCCCCGCAATGGATAACAGCATCCACTGCGGGAACTACGAGACGCTGATGCTCGCAATGTGTATCTGAGAGGAACCAGATCCTCATGAGGCGAGATTCCCTTTCTTTCGAGGTGCGGTGTTAAAACCATCACCGAGTTCGGCAAGTTGTAGTTTAGTGGCTCTACTCTGATCTGGCAGATCACTTTCCGGGAGCTAAGAATTGCGGCGTTAAGAAAGAACGTCGATGGGATTCAGTTCTCACCTCAAGACTTCGCCGATGAAATTGGCGGCAGCGAGTGCTTCGGTATCTGCCTGACAACCGGAATACCGCCCGGGACCTCGCGAAGTTCGCTTCCACCGCCTCTGGCTTCAAGGCGAGGTTCGCAATCATCCGAGATTCGCTCTTGCTTTGGATGGCATTCGCTGACCATCACGGAAAATGAGTTTTTTGCGAGTTCGCGATGCTGTAGCACTCTTCCCCGTTGTCGTCCGGCTGCACACCAGTTGAGGAAGATTTGTGTCCCGTCATTGAGACACACCTTTTTCAGAACGCAGTTAAGCCCGGCGGAACACATTCCGCGCAAACCTGACTTTATCAGTGATGTCATGAAGCTGTGCACGAGGAAATTAACAACCGAGCACTTCGAAGTCTGGTCGTAAGCCTTCGCATTGCGATTTTTTTCTGTGCAATCGTCGTCACTTCTCAGTCAACAAATGAGATGTCGCAGGGCATTGGCAGCGACGTGATGTTCGAACATTCCGGGAATGTTCAGAACGAAAATCTGCCAGAAGTCCCTTTCACCAGCGTTGCCGTTTCCTGTGGTATTCACTTCCAGCATTCCAATGCCGCACAAGGTCAACTGTTGATGCCGGAACTGTTTGGAAGCGGATGTGCATTCATCGACTTTGATCAGGATCATGACCAGGATTTGTTGCTTCTGAATTCGAACTACTGGCCTGATCAACCTTTTGATACGTCCGCTGACAAGAAGTCTCCGCCGTCGATTGTGCTCTACAAGAATGACAGCTCCGGGCGTTTTTCTGACGTGACATCCGAGAGTGGGCTGAACCCCAAACTCTATGGAACTCGTCCACGACTGAGATGCCACCAGAAGCTGTCGGCTGATACCGGCTGGATGGCCACAGAGGCAATGTTGGCGACAAAACAAATCCAGCACAAAGCCTGTGCCGCGAAGCCACTGCTGCAGGAGGCCCGGGGTTGAGACTCAATCGCCAAAATCGTTGTTCACCTTTCCTTGATTAGTCTAAGGCAAAAGACGTTTGCTGCGAATCTGTGTCAAACCTCCCTGAAGCCTTCTCGGCGTGTCCGAACGCCTCAATTGCTGGTGCCGGGGAAGCAGTGTCGTCCTGAAATTCTGTTTGAGTGGTAACTCATGAAGATTCGCCATTTCGACGACAAAGCGGATGTCCAGGCATCTGCATTCAATGGGGGCTGAGTTATCGGTAATGTCATTGACCCTCCATTCCTGCGAGATTCTCAGATCACTGGTTTCCCGGCAGGGAACGTCTAAGATGCTGGGCCTGTCGAACTACTTAAGGACTTTTTGCCGAACTGATTTCCAGGTGAATTCAGGATCGTGCGTTTTAGCTGGTTCTGGGCGGTAGCTCGAGTTTGAGTCAAGGGCCTGTCCTGACAGGGGCTGGGCATTTCGTCAATGACGTTAGTTTATTTGCTGGCGGCTTTCTTTCTGGTGTTGTTAAACGGATTCTTCGTACTCGCGGAATTCGCTGCGGTGAAAATGCGACCATCGCGTGTCCGTGAATTGCAGAACGATGGAGTCAGCGGCGCTGCAGCCGCACGGCACGTGCAGGATCATCTCGACGAATATCTGTCCGTTTGTCAGGTTGGCATCACTTTTACCTCAATCGGGCTGGGTTTTGTTGCGGAGCCGGCAGTTGTGCGGCTCATTGAGCCCGTGATTATTTTCACGGGCCTCTTCTCCGAAAATGCCCGGCTGACTTTTCTGACATCTCATGCCATTGCCTTTGCTTTAAGCTACCTCCTTGTCAGTTATGCGCACATCCTCCTGGGGGAACTTGTTCCCAAGTCGATGGCGATTCGACGCACAGATCGATCAGCATTGTTGACGGCTCCCCCATTACGCGTCTTCCGAACTCTGTTTGTTGCTCCGTTATGGGTTCTGAATGGATCCGCCAATTTTCTGCTGGGACTGATGGGGCTTGGGAAATCCAAAGCTCATGACAGCCACAGCGAAGACGAGTTGCGGATTCTGCTGAACCAGTCCCAGTCATCAGGGCTGATGTCTTTTCGACGACTCCTGTTTCTTGAGAACGTATTTGATCTCGGTGAACTGCTTGTTCGCGATGCAATGCGTCCTCGATCACAGGTCCGCTGCATGAGCACAGCCAGCTCGTGGGAAGAGAACCTGCAGATTGCTCGTCGGTATCGCTTCAGCAGATATCCACTGTTTGATGGTGATCAGGCAATTCCCGGTGGCATCATCCATCTGAAGGATCTGTTTCTGACCGGCGGACCGGATTCCGATCTGAGAGCGATTCTCCGCCCGGTGATCACTGTTGATGAGACGTCGCTGCTGGAAGCCGTACTGGCTGAGATGCAGCGTCGCCGCATACACGTTGCTCTGGTGAAAGACGCACGCGGGACCTGGACCGGATTTCTGACGCTGGAAGACGTGATTGAAGAAATCGTCGGTACGATTCGAGATGAGTTTGAAGATGAAGAACCGGTGCATCTCTCCGATGCGCTTCTTGAAGATCGTGTCCACCTGAATGTTGAGGCGGAAAGCACGATTGAAGCTGTCCGGAAGGCCTTGTTTCAGATGAAGCCCGAATCCCTGCCGATTCCGCGAGACGAGGTCATCAGGGCGGTTGAAGAACGTGAACGTCTGATCGAAACCTACCTTGGACGTCACCTTGGCATGCCTCACGCTCGTCTGCACGGCCTGCAGAAAGCCATTGTGCTGGTTATTCGTTCTGAAGGCGGGATCCCCTATCGTGGTACCACCGAACGAGCCCATCTGTTGTTTGTGCTGCTGACTCCGACGGGCCAGCCTCGTGTGCATCAGAGACTGCAGGCGGTCATTGCGACTCTGCTGGATGAGAGCGAATTTATTCCGGAACGCCTTCGGACGGCCAGTTCTGCGTCTGAAGTGCTGGAAATCCTGAGAACGGGTGAGCAGGCCACTCTGGACTAATTAGCCCGAAATCGTAATTGGCCGGAAATTGACAGTCCGACAGTCCCTGCCGAAGAAATCGATTCTGGCTTTCGGGTATTGATCGAGTGCGTTTTCAGTCTGGGGTGTCTGAGAGAGTCGTCTTTTGCTGCCATGTTGAAGTCCAATGCTGCACTCAAGCTGGCAATCCGAACTCAATCAACAGATGGCTCTTTCAGCAACTCCGCAGACCGCTGATTTGTCAACGTGCGGCCTCAGAACTTTCTGCAATCCGAGCCACATGGTCGTCGAATTCGTCGTAACGACAGACGTACCCGGGCTGTTGAGCGCGTATTCGTTCTTCCTCGAATGCTGCCAAAACCGCCTGCTCAATCCTCTCTCGACAGTGAGGATTAATTGGATGAGCAATGTCGGCAAACATCCGACTGCGACCGTTTGAATGGTCCATTGGCGGAGAAGGCGGCAAAGCAGCTCCGCAATGCGAACAATAGCGGGCCCTGACCTCGTTCTTGGCTGAACACCTCACGCACTTTTCCATGAGTTTCCGACTGGGCATGGCAACGAAGTGGCCCCGCTGCCCCTGAATAATCTTCAGATCACGAACGACAAATTCCCCGTCAAACGTGATCGAACAGAATGCACGCAGCCGGTCATCAAGGTCGGTGACCAATTTGATGCGAACTTCGGTAATCTGCACAGAGATGCCTAACGAAATTTTTTTGCTGCTTGCAGTGAAGCGGACTCTGGAAACATCACGACTGTGGGGACTTTTGCAGCCTCACATTCGCTCCACAGGATGACGGTATCCTCGGTACTGCACACTGTGCCACGTTGCAAAATCTGCCTCCACGCGGGTTAGTCCCAATGTTGTCAATCAAGGTTGTTCAGGTATTTGAACATGAGAATCGACAGAATCTGTGTAACTCTCACCTCACTCATTCCCGAATTCCGTTGCCATACGCAGAAGATCATGAAAGGAAAGTGGTCCTTAATGGAGGACCATGGGCCGCGCGATCGGTAACACGATGTTTAACCCGAAACTGGTGTTTGCCGCATAGCTTGTTGTCTTTAGCAAGGCTCGCACGTAGACTGCAGACGGTTTCCAGACCATTTTTTCCTGACGGCTATGTTTTCTGTTGAGTGTGGCAAAACGATAATGGCTGAATCCAAAGTTCCCACTGGGACTCTCGCGACTCTGACATCAGAAGCTCAGGTCGCGGCACCTCGCGCAAAACAGCTTTATGAAACCAGCCTCGCAAACGCGTTGGCGGCAGTTCATCTGTGCGACCAGCTTCGCGGGCAGAACATTGTGCTGCTGGACATGACGCCCGTCACTTCCATCGTGGATTTTTTCGTCATTGCCACGGCAACCAGTCAGCGGCAGGCTCATGCGATTGCCGATGAAGTCAATCGAAAGCTGAAGCACGAAGACGGGAATCGTCGCATCAGCATCGAAGGCTACCGGACTGAGGGCAACTGGATTCTGACGGACTACGGGGACGTGGTATTGCATGTTTTCTCTCCGGAAGGTCGCGCCCTTTATGATCTCGAGCGACTCTGGGCCGATGCACCTCGGATTGAATGGCAGAAGCTTATCACGGCGATTCCGGCCGACGCCGCATCAGCGTTGTGAGTTGTCGGTCGTTGGAGCCGCGGCTTCGCGTCTTGAGCGGGCATTAGCCAGAACTCGATTCCAACTTTGAACAGCGAAGTCGACACACCTTGACACCATGTTTCCGGTGAGCAACTCGTGACTTGAACACAGTCGATTTCGGAGTGCCTGGACCGTCTTCACCAACGCCCCGTTTTGGCGTCGGGAAAATTCGCAGCAAACGATTGGGGCTCGCAACTTTCGATTGTATCTCAGCAGTGCCCCGGCAGAGCTGAGAGAAACCCCATTCTGCCTCGCGAAGCTTCTCGACCACGACAAGACCAGTCGTCCATAGCGTCAGGCTGTCACAAGTTGGCCCCGCAGTATTTGCCTGCGATCAGCCCTGCGCGTTTTTTACCATATGCTCGAACACACGTCGCTGCTCCGTCAATGCCGCAATTTTGTCTGCGGGTTCAGTGCGGGCTTCCAGCAAAATCCAACCGTCATAGTTGTTCGCATGGAACAGGCTAATGAGTTGCTGGTAAGGGTAGTCGTCAATATTGAGTTCACGCACATGCACGGTTTTGCCGAATCTCGACTTTACAAGATTAAAGTTGTACTCCAGACCCTCGCCCTTCAGATCTTCCCCATTCGAATTCCAGCAGACTGCCACATTCGGATGATCAGCCACATCAAAAATGGCTTTGATAACTGGCAGCTCGCTGGTTCCCGGACCGTGAACTTCCACACGAATTTGCTGTCCAAACTCCTGGCCATAAGCCGCCACTTCGTTCAGCGCCTTTCCGATTTGCTCGATTGTCCTCTCATGCTCGATACCTTTGACAAAGCTGTTGGGCTTCACTTTAACGCCACTGCCGCCGCAATCGTGCATTAACTGAATGTACTGTTTGGTCAGTTCAATATTCGCTTTCAGTTTCTCCGGCTCTGCGTCATGAAACTGAGCATTCGAGCCGTAACCAACCAGTTCTACCGGGCTATCTTCGAACCGCTTGCGAACTTCCGCGCGCTGAACTTTTGAAAGAGACGGTTCTACGCCATGCTTATGCTCAGTACGAACTTCAACGCCGCCCAGACCAGATTTTTCACAGGACGAAATTAATGTGGGAAGGTCCATATCCTTGCCCCACAAGTAGGTCACCAGCCCAAACTTCATCTTGGATTCTGCAGCGACCGAGTTTGCCAGCACAGGAACAGTCTGAATTGCGCTGGCCATGCCTGCAGCCAGAGAAGCCTGAAGAAAGATTCGGCGGTCAACATTGCGCATGGCGGGCTCCTGCATGAGTTTCGCGGGAAACAGGATTATCGGATCACACTCTCTGCGCGATCATAGTCGGCGCACGCAGCGTTGCAAAGCCGGCCGCGCAGAACTTCAGTTTTCACTACTGCCCGAAGCCCAGCTTGCCGAGCCAGCGCCGTGAACCACTGCCGCGGCCGGCCTGATTAGGGCCATGCACGATCGTTCCGTCCGCGTTGACGATCATTCCCATCTGTCGCGCATTTCGTTCCAGTAACTGTCGAGAATGCGCCAGTTGATTCACCTGGCGAGCAATGCGGGCTCGTTCCAGTGACAATTCCAGTTCGCCCATGCGAGCGAGGTCGTCCATTTGTTTCAGCGTGTGACGAACCTGTTCGGCCAATTCATCGGGCAATTCTTCCACAAGAGTCCGCAACTGATCCGCGGACAACTGTCCCGTTGCAGATTCCTGCTGTCTCCGAATTCGGGCGATCAACGTCGTAATAAATGCCTCCCGTTCACGAAATGCGTCTCGCAATTCCTGATCGGAGGCCGCTTCCGGATCAATCGCACTGGGAATCTCCAGTGATAGATCCTGTTCTGGTAATCGAAAGTGCCGATCAGACGTGAGCTGAGCAACGTCTGGAAGTGAAGTCACTGCTTTCTGTGATTTGCTCGCCGAAGAGGACTCCGTCAGTTCCCCCTTGTTCATCATCTCACTCTTAATCTGCTCCCACGAACGCGTTACAGAACTCGCCGCATTCTGGAGCTTCATCGGGCTTCCCGCCCCGACTCGTGCTGGAACAGGTCCGGAAGGTGTCGCAGCGGGTGCGTTCTGAGTCGGAACCGCACAGCCTGCCATGGCTTCAATGCGAGACATGAGCCGCTCTTCTACTCCGGAGAAGGCTTTTTCAATCGCATCGACAGGGATTTCTCGGGTTCCGGCGGACTGGAACATGATCTCTGTCAGAGTTTTCAGGACTTCCGACTGAGCCGCATTGGCCGCAGCCTGGCTGGCCTGCATTAACTCAAGTGATTGACGAAACTCATTGCGCAACGTTTCCGTCAGCTCTTTCAGTTCGCTTCTGAGACTGCCACCAGACAGATCTGATCGATCCGTCAGGTCCGGTTCAATGTTCTGCCGCTGCACATTCAGATCTGATGACGGAATGTGTTGGCTTGTTTGGATAAGGTCGCCTGATTGAATGAGATGACTGTCACCCGTGTCAGCAGCTTGCGAAAGAATCTCAATGGCGGCATTGATTGCAGAGACAGGACTTGAGTGCAATGACTTGTCCTGAGATCGCTCGCCGAAGGTTTCTGCTTCCAAGACTTCTTCGCCAGCATCATCCGGGTCTGCATTAAGAGGTTCCGCAGCGCGTTGGTTCGCAATGTTCGAGTCTCCGGTTTCGGATTCACGGACTGCCGCTTTCCCGAACGAAGGGGGCTCGATGTTCGGGCTTTCATCAAAGCAACAGTCTTCCAGACTGATTTCATCCCAGATCTCTGATTCTTCTTCCCGCGTCTTTTCCGCTGCATCCCGTGTTACTGACTCAGACGCTTTCAATTCCTGCAACACCGCGTGGGAAATCTCTGCATAAGAGGTTCCCACGGCGGACGATCGCTCTTCATCCAGAAAAACATTGGCCCCGAAGTCAGAGCAGAAATCGAACTCATCTTCTTCGGTTTCCAGCACAGCCGTGGTCGTGTCAGCCGTGTTTTTGCAGGGCAACACTGTCTCTTTCACGGCAAGGGGTGCTGTCGGCGGAGGCGATGACGTAGTTGCAAGTGCTGATTCGAGAATCTCTTTGTTCACGTAGCCGTAGTCCGAAAAGACGCCGTCGACTTCGCGGGCAGACGTAAGCGCTTCCAACATTGATGCGGCCAGCATTTCCTTCTGCATGCTGGCGGACTCTGAGGGCTGAACAACCGCTGGACAGTGTGCTCCGCTCGGAGAAGAGGCGGCCACATTGGCTTTGTTCTTCTGTTTTGTTGAATTCGACCGGCGAGACATGGCTTCCTCTGAGATGTGCGACAAGGCACTTCAAGATTTCAAGTGTCGCCTGAACCCTAGCTCCGAATATGACTGTTCGCACGAACCCCTCATGGCACCGAGTGAATTCCCGCATCCGGATTTGCAAATGATTCCGATTGTGCCGGTCAGGAGTACTTCTGATTGGCGAAGAATCTCCTATCATGCTTTGTCCGGAAGACGGCTTTTTCTGCCGCCGTGTGAAGTTCGTGAGATTTGTGATGTCTCGATTAACCTTGAAATCAGCGATCTTTTCTGACGGTTTCATTCAGCTCTCCATTGGAGATCTGCCTGTCACTATCGGACGCAGCCATCGAGCTGATATCGCGATTAATGATTTGCTGCTCAGTCGAATTCATGCCGAGATTCGTGCCTCAGACCATGGTGAATTTGAGCTGGTCGACAACGAGTCCACAAACCTGACGATCGTTAACGAACAGGATATCGATCGAGTCATTCTGAAGACGGGTGACAAGATTCTGCTGGGCGATACCGAACTGATTGTGGAGATTGAGTTGGATCAGTCGAATCTGCACGAGCGAACGACTCGCGAAATCCCGTCCTTCAAACCTCCCGAGAATTAGTCAGCGATCAACAGTCAGCGATCAACAGGTTTTGGATTCGTCGGAGCATTCTTTCGTGTCAAGAAAATGGACATTTCAACCTCACAATGAATCTGGCATTCGCAGGCTTTGCGGCCAACTGAAAATCTCTCCCCTGTTGGCTCAGGTGCTGATTGCGAGGGGTTTTTCGGAGGCTGCTGCTGCGAGCAGTTTTTTGGATGCTCGACTGAGCGATCTGCATGATCCATCACTGTTACCGGGGATTGATCAGGCCGCTGATCTGATCCTCGCTGCGATTAAGGATCAGCGACGCATCACCATCTACGGAGACTATGATGTTGACGGCGTCACCGGAACCAGCATTCTCTGGCACTGCCTGCAGCTCAACCGAGCGAATGTGGATTACTACATTCCCTGCCGCATGGAAGAAGGCTACGGCATCAACAAAAACGCGTTGCAGCAATTATTCGATGAAGACCCGAAACGATTGATTGTTTCCGTCGACTGTGGGATCGCCAGTGTCGAGGAAGCCGCCTTCGCAAAATCCATGGGGCTGGATCTGATTATCACAGACCATCATCACATCGGCGGTTCCTTGCCGGATGCTTTGGCTCTCGTGCATCCTCGCCTGCCGGGAACCGAGTATCCTTTCGGCGAACTATGCGGTGCGGGTGTTGCTTTCAAACTGGCCTGGGCCATTTGTCAGCGACTGGGTGACGGCAAAAAAGCCTCGCCGCGAATGAAAGAGTTTCTGAAGCAGGCGGTCGGCCTTGCTGCCGTTGGCACTGTCGCGGATGTCGTGCCTTTGGTCGGCGAGAACCGAGTGATCGTGCGTTACGGATTACAAAGCCTTCGAGAACAATCGACGCCGGGGATGAAAGCATTGCTGAAGGTTGCGGGGCTCAATGAAAAGCCCGAACTTCGCAGTGATGATATGGGTTTCGCTCTTGGCCCGCGAATTAACGCCGCAGGACGGCTTGGTCAGGCTCGACTGGCGGTCGAACTGCTGACGACGGAGAACGTCGAACGAGCTGAACGGCTGGCTCAGTATCTCAATGAACTGAACGACAATCGTAAGACTGTCGAACGTCGCATCTTCAAACAAGCCAAAGAAATGGTGGCAGAGAATCCCGACTGGGAACACCATAAGACGCTTGTTCTGGCCAATCATGACTGGCATCCCGGAGTGATCGGGATTGTGGCCAGTCGCATGACGGACGAATTCAGCAAACCGACGATCCTGATCGCTCTCCGAGATGATGGAACAGGCACAGGATCCGGCCGCTCGTGGGCAGGCTTTGATCTGTACGCAGGGCTTGCGTCCTGTCGTGAACATGTCATTGGCTATGGCGGCCATAAGGCGGCCGCCGGCGTGCGATTAAAAGCCACTGCCGTGGGTCTCGTGCGAGAAACATTGGCGGCGTGGGCTGCTGAGAATTTCCACCCTACTCCGGAAGACACAGAACTGTCCATCGATGCAGAAGTGCTTCTCAAGGAAGTTAATCTCCGCGCAGTGCAGGAATTGGAGCGACTTGGACCATTCGGTCAGGCGAATCCTCAACCTCGTTTCGTAGCCAATCGAGTCGATCTGGCCGAGCCACCGAGAACGATGGGCGAAGGCGACCGACATTTGTCGATTCAGGTTCGTCAACAGGGGACTGTGATGCGAGCTGTGGCGTGGGGACGAGGTGAATGGGCAGAAGAACTGGCGTCTGTCAGCGGGCCGTTTTCCATCAGCTTTGCACCGGTGATTAATTCGTTTCGAGGTTTCAACAAAGTGGAGCTGCAGTTGATCGACTGGAAGCCAGCCCGTGATCCTCAACTCTCTACCACTCACCTCTGATCAGAATCCTTTAATGCTGCTTGCTGTTGAAACATCGGGATCATTGGGATCCATCGCCGTCACTGAGGGATCGACCCTTCTGGCCGAACGAGTTCTCGCTGCCGGTGGTGTTCGTCATGCGCAATCGCTGGTGACGGAAGTCGACAAACTGTTGCGGGAGCTGACTCTCAAGCCGACGGATATTCGATCGGTGGCCGTGAGTATCGGCCCCGGAAGTTTCACCGGTCTGCGAGTTGGACTGGTGTTTGCGAAGACCTTCGCGTGGCTCAATCAGTCGCATCTGGTGGCTGTTGATACACTTCGTGCGATTGCGCAACAGGCTCCCGTAGAAGAGACTCTGATCACGGCTCTTGTTGATGCTCAGCGGGGAGAGATGTTTGCCGGGACTTATCGGCTTGATGCTGTCTCAGGTTGTCGACATTTGATCGATCGGATTCATGTGACTGTCCAGGACGCTTTGCCGCAGGATCATATTCTGACAGGTCCGGGACTGACCAAACTGCGTCCCGAATTGGCCATTCATCGTCGTCTGCTTGCTGAGTCCTGCTGGCAGCCCCGAGCCTCCACGATTGCTCGATTGGGCATCGACATGGTCAGCC
>JBIIIF010000244.1:0-10545 GCA_044235005.1 Planctomycetaceae bacterium
CTCCAGCAAACGCTGATTCTGCTTACTGACCTCCGGCAAAGGCTCCGACGAAGAATCGAAATACCATGCCGGCAAAGCAGAAACCGCTTCGCCGTTGTCGATCATCACGGTTGATGAATCCCTGAGCACGGCGACTGTCCAGATCGCACGCTGATTCTGCTTCAGTTCAGCGGCTTCCGTTTGTTCCGGACTTTTCATCAACACAAAGCCTTCCAGAACGGTCACTTTCACCTGCAGGTCAGAATCAATCTGCAGAAAGGAGCTTGCTGTCTCGGTCGCTGTTTCATCAGGAGTCGGCAACGAATCCTGCAACACTGGCATGACTGGTGAAACCTCCATCGCGACGCGAGTGTCCGCAGAGCCGAGAGTCAGGTGAGTCAATGTCTGGCCAATTCCGAGATTAAACTCCGGGCGAATCGCGTCATTCCATGCGATCGCCGGATTGGCCGACAGCTTTAATCGCCCGGTCAGAAGATCCAGACCCCCTGAAGCTCCTCGCTGCATGCGCACGAGACAAGGGCCGAGCAATTCGGCAACGTAGCCTTTGGTCCCCGTTGTGACAACCAATGGAAATCGCTCGGTCACACCAAACCAGCTTGGTCCGAGGATCGGACCGCAATTCACATTGTTCGGAGCAATCTCCACCGCATCTCCACCGGGGATTCCCGCAAACGAATGCCAGCTCCCCATCGGCTCTTCTCGCACCATCAGGCTGCGACTGTCAACCTGCAGATAATACGAAACAGGAACTTCGGGCTCGGTCGCCACAACGACTTCAGTCGGATTGGGATTGGGATTCGGATTCGCAGGAGGCGTGCTCGTGGTTGCCAAAGCCGCGTCGGTCGGCGTCGTTTCCACCATCGGTTTTTCTGTCGCCGGAATTTGAGCTGAGTCTGCTGGATCGTTATTCGTCGCGACAACCGCGTTGGGCTTCTTCGAGCCAGCCTCCTGGGAGTTCGCAGCTGCGATCACTTTCGTCGCATCGTTAACCGCGGGCGGATTGTCGTTCCCGGCCAGATCCCCCTGGCCGGCTTTTTCATCAGCCAGGGCAACCTCATCGAGCTTTGCAGCCTGATCAGCATTTGCCACTTCTTTGTCCGCCGCATTCGCGCCGGCGGCAGCGACATTTTCCTGTGCTGCCGGTTGAGGCTTCTTCGGTCCGAACAAAGTCGAATCGGAGATCAGAACAACCAGCCAGACCAGGCCCAAAACGCCCGCCACCATGACCGGCATTCGTTTAGATGAAGTCTTCGGGGTCGTTAGCGGCTTCCATGCACTTGCGGGGGCTGCCGCTGCAGTGCCGGGTGAGGACTCTGCATTCAGGGCACGCACGAGTGACGTTTTTCCGGATGGGTCCAGTCCGTAGAGCCGATCACGAAGTCGAGGCTCCACGGTGACGGGATCTCGCAATAATCCAAGGATTTCATGAGTCGCCGCGACTTCTGCCAGCATCGCATCCGATGCCAGAATCTCGCGTTCAATACGAGCCACCAGGTCGGGAGTGAGCTGGTCATCCAGATACTCGGCAATCAGATTCGGCTCAATCATTGGCTGAGTTTTTCCGGGATCGGCCAGTC
This sequence comes from Planctomycetaceae bacterium, assembly GCA_044235005.1. GTDB lineage: Bacteria > Planctomycetota > Planctomycetia > Planctomycetales > Planctomycetaceae > SXXK01. The sequence continues at coordinate 1,578 of JBIIIF010000244.1, forward strand.
GACGCCGACGCTTCACGTCGCGGATACGTTCCATCAGGTCTGTGGTAAACGGACTATTGGCGATCTTCTGCCCAATCTCCCGCGCATTGGCAGGCGGCAATCGGTCATCCAGATATGCCAGCAGAGTTCTTAAAGTCAGTCTCATCGTGACACCTTGTGCAGATTCCTGTGCGGAGACTCCTTTAGGGACTCCGTCGGTGACGAATACGTCGTTGACTGAATAGTGCTGATCCGGGACATGTTTCGTTCAGATATTTTCAGAATTCTCAAAGGATTTGTTTCGAAATAGCACCCGTGAATTGGTGTGCCTGCGTTCGCCGGGGCGAACTTCTCAAACACTACGAAAAAACAACGAAACTTGTAGGGTGTGATAAGTTCGCGTTAGCGAAGGCCGGCACACCGTTTGAGTCTCAAATGGTGAATCTCAAATGGATTGAGCCGCAGGTTATTTCGGGACCGTTCCCGAATGGCCATGAATTCCGCTGTTTGCAACCATCAGGAAGCGGGCTCCAATACTCATTCTTGTCACGCAGAGGCGGATATCGTTCATCAAGTGGCAGACGTTCTCGTAACAAACTCCGCTGTGTTCTTTTTATTCCCACCCAAACAGCGCTGGCAGGAATCGAGAAAAACCGGCAAGATGCGGCTTCGGAAAACGAATGAAGCAAGGAAAGAACCGGCACGGCGATGCTCCGAAACTGCCGTCGCTGAAGTGTCAGCACACTTTCCAATCGAAAAATCAGTGGAACTGAGGGAGGCCTGTGGGAAACCATGCCTGATTCAAAATTGACGTCCAGCACTACGACTGCTCGATCATGTACACCTATTCGCTTCCGTCAGGCCTTGATGCTGGCGACAGTGATCGCGATTGTGAACGTGACGGCGATCTGTCTTCTGAACAGGTTCGTCTCCGCCGACGAAAAGTCTGCGTCCGCAGAATCAAAACAGAAAGACTCGAAAGCCGCGAAAGACAAGGAGAAGCCGGAACAAGAGTACGTGCGGATTCGCAAGACGGAGAAAGGGCTGGCTCTGGCTCTGGAAACATCCATCATCACGTTTTCCGACGCGAAGAAATATCCGGACGCGACCGTCGACCTGATCGGTGCGATCCATCTCGGTGAGCCCGAATACTATGCGCAACTGAATGAGGTCTTCAAAAAGTACGACGTGCTGCTTTATGAAGCCGTCATGCCTGAAGAAGCTGTGGAGCAGGACCTGCGTCCCGGTGGTGGTTCTGGTGCTCAACGCAAAGGTCTGTCAGATGAAGAGGAATGGACTGATGCCAAAGTGGGTCTGACGGCAATCTCTGTGCTGCAGCTCGGAATGAAAGATGCGCTGGGGATGGAATTTCAGTTGACCGGCGTTGACTACACGGCCGAGAACTTCGTGCATGCGGACATGACGGCGGAAGAGTTTGAGTCATCGATGTCGCGTCGAGGAGAGACGTTCGCGGGAATGTTTCTGAAAGAGATGGGCAAGTCGATGTCGGCTCAGCAGGAACAGAACCCGATCGCAATGAATTTGGACATGATGCTGTCAGCGCTGTCGTCTGATCGAGCTTATCGCATACGCCGCATCGCCGCAGTGCAACTGGCTAAAGGGGCAGAGGGAGATGCGTTTGCGGGATTCGACGGAACCTCCACAATCATTACCGAGCGTAACAAGACGTGTCTTGATGTGATGAATCGAGAACTCAAAAAGGGCCATAAGAAAGTCGGGATCTTCTACGGAGCTGGCCACTTTGCCGACATGGAAGAACGCATGGTCAAAGAGTACGGCTTTAAACGAAAATCTGAAGAATGGCTTGTAGCGTGGCACCTGCGAGACCCAAAGAAATACAATGAAAAGGACGCTGGCAAGTGAGTGGTCCCCTGTTGGCCGCCCTGACGATCTCTTCGATTGATGCCGCAATTGTTGTCGCCTATTTATTGGCGGTGACGCTGATGGGAATCTGGATCGGTCGCGACAATAAAGACGTGTCCGATTATCTTCTGGGAGATCGCAGTCTGCCGTGGTGGGCAGTTCTGGGGTCCATCGTCGCGACCGAAACCAGCACCGCAACGTTTCTCAGCGTGCCCGGGATCACGTTCGTAAAGGACGGCAACTTTAGCTTTCTGCAGCTCGCGTTCGGATATGTGATCGGGCGAGTTCTCGTGTCGGTCTGGTTGTTGCCTTTGTATTTCAAAGGGCAACTGTTTACTGCCTACGAAGTGCTTCACAAACGCTTCGGCGGACTGACTCAGAAGACCGCTTCTTTGATTTTTCTCGTCACCAGAAATCTGGGTGACAGCCTTCGCCTGTTTCTGACGGCCATCGTTGTTAAACAGGTCACAGGGCTGTCGCTGACGGCCAGCATCATTGTTGTTGGTACGTCCACTGTGGCTTACACGTTTGTGGGAGGTATGAAAGCGGTTGTCTGGAGCGACTGCCTGCAATTCGTGATCTATGTCGGCGGTGGCATCGCGTCTCTGTTTCTGATCATTCACATGCTGCCCGGAGGATGGGCGCAGTTTTCAGAATTCGCGGCGTCGCAGCAAAAGTTTCGTCTGCTGGATTATTCTCTGGATCCATCGAAAGCCTACACCATCTGGGCCGGAGTCATCGGCGGCGCGATGCTGACGATGGGGACTCATGGAACTGACCAGATGATGGTCCAACGGTATCTTTGCATCGGTTCTCAAAAAGGTGCGTCGAAAGCTTTGATATCGAGCGGCTTTGTCGTGCTGGCTCAGTTCGCCTTGTTCCTGATGGTCGGGGTGGCTCTGGCGGCGTTCTACGATTTTCGCGGGACCGCTTCGGAACTGAAAAAGAACGAAGAGTTCATTACCTTCATCGTCAATGAGATGCCGCCAGGAATGGTAGGCTTTACGATCGCGGCTGTGTTCTCGGCTGCAATGTCGACACTCAGCAGCTCCCTGAATTCGTCCGCCGGGGCCGTTGTCAGCGATTTCCTGCATAACGCCGGGACTCCCGAGCATCAGATTCGGATGACTCGCTGGATGACTTTGATCTTCGGCATCCTCCAGATCGTGCTGGCGATCATCTTTGTTTCCATCAGCCTTGATCGGCTTATCGTTGATCAGGTGCTGGCAGTGGCGGGATTCTCCAGCGGCATTCTGGTCGGAGTGTTTACGCTGGGCGTGACAACTCGTGGCGTCGGCCAGATCAGCGCGATGTGTGGCATGGTCGCGGGGACGGCGGTGCTATGTTACGTCAAGTTCTTTACGACAATTGCGTGGCCGTGGTACACCTTGATTGGTGCTGTTATCACAATTGTCTGTGGTCTCCTGGTGTCGTTGATGCTCGACAAGCCCACGACGGATGCTCACACTGAAGCGACTTGAGCCCGGACATACCGATCAGTTTGTTACTCTAGGTTGCGTCGGGCATTTGCAGTCTTCCTCTCCCTCCTGACCAGGAATCCTCGACCGTGCCTGACCGTTATTTGTTTCGCAGCGTTTTGCTGTCGCTCGCTGTTTGTTTGCATTTCGTAAGCAGTCCTGCGGCCCGAAGCGATGAGCCGATTCGGCATTCTTTCTTTATCGCTGGTCCCACGTTCACGGGCATCATTGATGAAGACGACAGGGAAATCTGGAACGCAGGCCGCCCGGCTGCGCGAGATGGCTTTGTGCTGGCCAATGGTAACATACTGATTGCGTGGGGCGATGAGGTTCGCGAACTGACGCGAGACAACAAGACCGTCTTTCACTACGTTAAATCTGCTGAGAACAGCGAGATCGGGACCGTCGAACGTCTCGACAACGGTCACACGCTGATTACAGAACTGGGCAGGAAACCAAGACTGCTGGAGGTCGCCTCTGACGGAAAGATTGCCGTCGACGTTCCACTGCAACCGGAGACCGACAACGCACACATGCAGACGCGGATGGCACGTAAAATTGCCAATGGGAACTATCTCGTTCCACACTTGTTAGCATTTAAAGTGAAGGAGTATTCACCGGAGGGAAAGATCGTGAAGGAGTTTCCTACCGACGCTCCAGAACTCGGCGGACGCGCGGCAGAGAACTGGCCGTTCACTGCAATACGTCTGGAGAACGGCCATACGGTGATCAATCTGACTCACGGCAATAAGACGATTGAAGTGGATGCCGACGGTAAGGTGGTCTGGATGATCGGCAACTCAGACTTTCCCGACGTAAAGCCGTTCGCGGATCCATGTGGCGGTCAACGCCTGCCGAATGGAAACACCGTCATCGCCAGTTATGCGTCACAGCAGGCAATCAAAGTCTTTGAAGTCACTCGAGACAAGAAGATCGTCTGGAAATACACGGGCCCGCATCGAGCTCATGAGATTCAGATTCTGACGACGAATGGGAAGCCAGTCGAAGGCAGGCCGTTGAAGTAATCAGGCTGACTCACTGAGGAAATGCACTCTTTGCAACCCGTGAAAAAGGGAATTGCAACCTGCAAAAGCGAAGGCCCGGCCATCGAATTGTACGATCGCCGGGCCCCGCAGACATTTGAATCAAGCCGACAGAGTTACCCGTTCACTGTTTCTCAATGTCGACCTGATTCTGTGAGATCAAGACTAATTCTGTCAGATCAGAACTCGCCGACAACTTCGCCACCCTGAAGAGTAATCAGGCCGACAAGCACCGCACCTGAAATGTTTTCGCTCAGGAATCGTACTGAACCGTCAGCCAACACGGCCTGAGCACCGCCTGTGTGGAACGAGTACATTTCGCTGTCGTTGGTGCAGTTCATCACGCATGTCCCGACAATCGTTGTTGTTCCGCTGCCCGAGGTGTTGTTCTGAAGGCCCGCCGTGTTCGCACCGTCGACGCTGAATCCGTTGTTGATATCGGCCCAGCCCCAGCCGTCCGCAACGAATTGAGTTCCAAAGGCGATGTTGCCTGTTCGTGGATTCAAGCCTGAAACTCGACCAATGTACTGACGAGGGCGACCGGCATCTTCCGCGATCAAGAGCGTGTTGGAAGTTCCGTCGGTGATGTCGCGGATTCGTGTACCGCCTGGGCCTCGACCCAGTCCGCCCATCGCGTCTCGGGTGTTGATTGAAGGCAGTCCGCTGGCCACGATGAACGCGTTTCGAACGGCATTGATGGAACCGTAATCATTGTAACCCCACAGAGGCTGACCAGTTCGTGAAGTGTTCGTAATGCCATCGTACAAAGCCTGAGTCGGCGTGGGACGACCACTTGGTGTCGACGGGCATACGAAGGCCGCCAACTGTGTCGTTGTCACTGGGTCATTGCCCGGTGCAAACCAGTTGAGGTTAAAATTGTACTGAGAATACATCGCAGACTGTTCGATGAATGGCAGAATCATCACGTTCCATGACTGCTGGAAGACTGGTGATGAAATGTTAATGCGGCTTGGCGGAAACATGCCATATGAGCCTTCATAGTTGTGCAAAGCCAACCCGATCTGCTTCAGGTTATTCTTGCACTGTGTTCGACGAGCAGCTTCTCGAGCCTGCTGAACAGCAGGAAGCAGAAGCGCAATCAGAATCGCGATGATCGCGATGACAACCAACAGTTCGATCAGCGTAAAGCCACGTGAGGCTGATCTGAGTTTGGATTTCAACATGAACAAATTCCTTCCAATTAAGTGTTTCAGGCAGCGAGAACAATTCCGGCGGCCAAAAAAATTCACAACCAATGACAATGTGGATTGCAGTTGACGGTCTCGCGGCATGAACTGTGAGTCTGTTTGTGACGCACACAAGCACGCATTTCAGCGAGCCCGTCTCAGGTGGTTTATCGAGTCTTCAAGTCCATCACGATGGATTCGCTGAGTCCAGGTTTGACTTCCAGTTCAAGACCTGACGTCGCGGGATTCTGATATCGCCGAGGAAGTTTCTCCGGACCGTATTCGGCATCGCTGGAAGACTGGGAAAGCTTGTCAGCCCAGGAGACCGTGACCTGATACTTACCCTCCGGTGCTCCGTCTTCAGGCTTGTAAGTTGTCAGCGAAAATTTGCCGGTTTCGTCAGCAACTCCATGAGGAGTCACGACTCCGATTTCCGGCTTTCCGGTCGCATGCAGTGACACAATCGCACCGCTGGCCGGCTTGCCGTTCACGTTCACAATTCCGGTCAGAGGATGCAGAGCGACCTGAGGTACATCTTTTGGAGGCTCGCCGCATCCGGCGAAGGATATCGCCGCCAGCAGGGCAGTGATTCGAAGCTTCTTCATGAAGTAGAGTTCCCCGAAGAGAAATGGACCTGACGAGCAAGACAACTGGACGTCTTCTGTGCTCCCTTAACTCGAATTGTTAAGGCTATTTGTTAAGAGATTGTTAATCTGGCGGACTGTCCCAATCTTGAAGATTCGGGGTTAACGCGAGGCAACCGTTCGGTCAACCCGACCCGAATGCTTTACCAGGACGACAACGGTCCGTTTTGCAGCTTTCGGGGAAAGTTCGCTGCTTTGTGTCGGACGAGATTTGGGGATGATCGAAATCGTAACCTCGAAGGATGTGCTGAACTATCCGGGTCGCTATCCTCTGCGGCTTTCAGATCAGCCCCTTGCGTTCTTTCGGATTTGCAATCACGGCAGCGCTGAATTCATTTTTCACGGAACAACATGCTGAAATCTGTTTTTGATCAAGTGATGGTATGGACCGTGGACCATCGCAGGACGACGGCTTTGGCGGTGCTGATCATCACACTGCTGGCGATCCTCGGATACGTACGCCCGCAATCCGTGAGAGAACTCTTCGTTTCGCTCGGCCAGGAGAAATCGCCCGCAAAGAATGCCAGCGAAGAAGCTCTCCGGGCGGTGCCGGATGTTGATCCGGTCAGCCTTTCCGAATCCGACGCCGTGATGGTCGTTAAGTCCCCTTCGTTCTTTACTCCGCAAGGGGCGAAGGCGATGAGACATGTCGTGAGCACGCTGGAGGAACTGGACTACGTTGATCGCATCCTGTGGATGGATCGTGTTCCGATGCTGAATATTTTCGGTCTCTCGGAACCCCTGTTTCCTCGCTCCGAGGCCTCTGCCGAAAGATTCGAAGCTGCCAAAGTCAAGGCCATGCAACATCCGCTGGTGGGCGGACATCTGGTTTCTGAAGACGGCCAAACGATGTTGCTGCTGGTGAGTTTCGACTGGGACTTTGTTCGGAGCGACGAACAATGCACGACGGAATTGCGTGCGGTGGCCGAAAAGGCGGCCGCTGATTTCCCGGATGTCTCCGTCAGCTTTATGGTGACCGGAGATACTCCCGCCCGCATCACCTACATGAATGCTCATGAAGCCAATCAGGTCAAGTATCAGGTGATCGGATATGGCGTCATTGCGGTGATGGCTGTTGTGCTGTTTCGCGGTCTCCGCGCGGTGCTGATCGTGTCACTGGCCCCGGCGATAGGTGTCTTCTGGACAATGGGGTTTCTGCGGTTCTTTCAATTGGAAGATAATCCGTTCAATGATGTCATCCTGCCGGTGCTGATCAGTCTCGTGGGCTTAACCGACGGAGTTCATCTGACGGTCCAGATTCGAAAGCTGCGTGCATCCGGATTGAGCGAGCGACTGTCGGCGCGGACAGCCTTGCACGAAGTCGGCTATGCCTGCATGCTGACTTCGCTGACAACGGCCATCGGGTTTGGATCGTTATCGCTGGCCGACAACACGTGGGTGAAAGACTTCGGCTGGTGCAGTGTGATTGGTGTCACTCTGACATTTATTGCCGTTGTGGCCATCGTGCCGCTGGTCTGTTCAACTCGGCTTGGTCGCAACATCCATCTGGGCCATGAAAAGAGCCTTATCGATCGCAATCTGACTCGCCTGAGCGGTCTGATTGACTTAGTGCTGCGAGCACCCAGGCTGATTGCTTTTTCGGGCATCGCACTGACGGTAGTTCTGCTGGGAGTATCACTGACTCTTCGTCCCGATCAGCGGCGCGCGAATTCTTTGCCGGAGAACAGCGAAGCTTATCTGGCGATGATGGAGATGGATAAAGCCCTGGGAGGACTGGAGTTCTCCGAAGTCGAGATCGAGTGGTCGCCGAATGTTGCTGACGATTCTCCCGAGATCCTGAAGACTATTGCCGAAGTCGATGATCTGCTGAAATCAGAGCCGATGATTGGCTACCCGTTGTCCATTCGAAATCTCGTTGATTCTTTGCCCGGCGAAGGCCCGGCCGAAGAACGCATGTCGATGATTGAGTTATTGCCTCCGCCGCTGAAGCGAGCTTTTTATACTCCCGAGCGACGTCGAGGCGTCGTGACGTTTCGAGTGCAGGATCTGGGGATCGCCCAGTTTGATCCGGTCTTCAATCGAATTACCAATGGACTAAAGGATATAGAATCCCGGCATCCGGAGTTTAAAACGAAACTGCAGGGAGATGCGATCTGGCGCTGGAGAAATTTGTACCAGATCGTGATCGACCTCGCCGCCAGTCTGGGGTCGGCATCCGTTATCATCTTCCTGACTCTGACGTTGGCGTATCGGTCGCTGCGAATTGGCCTGGTCTCCATTATTCCCAACGCGTTCCCGCTGGTTGTGACGGGCACGTGGCTGGTCTGGCGAAAAGAATCTTTAGAACTCACCAGCGTCTGCGCGTTTACGGTGTGCCTGGGAATTGTCGTTGACGATACGATTCATTTTCTGAGTCGATTTGATGAAGAACGACGAACGGCAAAGAATCGCGATGAGGCGATCCGTAAAGCCTTTGGTAACGCAGGTGTCGCCATGGTGATGACGACAGCGGTGTTGGTAGCGGGCTTTGGAACAGTGGCTTTCAGTGACTCACGTGATCACCATATCTTCGCCTCCATGGGGGCCATCACGATCGCGGCGGCTTTGTTCGGGGATTTGATTATGCTGCCCGCAATGCTCGCCTGCTTTGCTGATAAAACTGACGAAGAGAAACTGCAGTGACACGCTGGAAGATTCGTATGAGACGTCTGCTGTTCTGGATTGGCTTGCTGTTGGTTTTTGCCGGCGGCGCAATCGGTTCGACTTATTGGTGGTGGTTCAAAGCTCCACAT
>JBIIIF010000245.1:0-10525 GCA_044235005.1 Planctomycetaceae bacterium
GTAATACGATAATCGCTCATGATCGAGGCCCAGCAGATGCAACGCGGTTGCGTGCAGGTCATACGAGTATGCTGGATTCTCGGCCGCTTTGAAACCAAACTCATCGCTGGAACCATAACTGGTCCCACCTTTGATGCCACCGCCCGCCATCCAGGCTGTGAAGACTCCCGGATTATGATCGCGGCCTTTCTGCTTGCCCTGCATAAAAGGCTGCCGCCCGAATTCACTGGTGCAAATGATCAAGGTTGACTCCAGCAGCCCTCGCGATTTCAGATCACTCAGCAATGCATGCACGCCGGTGTCGAGAACTCGGCCCCAGTATCCATGATCACGAACGATGTCTTCGTGAGAATCCCAGTTCGGACGAATCTTTTTGGCACCGGTGTTTTCGGCTCCGCAAAAAATCTGCACAAACCGAACTCCTCGTTCCACCATCCGCCGAGCCAGCAAGCACTGTCGTCCAAATGGTCCTATGTCTTCGTCTTTCAAAGTATACAGTTCGTGAATCGACTGATGCTCCTTCGATAAATCCACTGCCTCCGGCGCGCTGAGCTGCAGCTTTGCGGCCAGTTCATAGCTGGCGATGCGCGCTTCCAGCAGAGTATCCTCACTGCGTTCTGCTGCGTGACGACGATTCAAAATCTGCAGGAATTCGCGTTCAGGCTGCTCGTCCGTTCGCTGGCCTCCGGGTGGAAATAAATTGGCAATCGGATCCTTGTGGGCCGCCGTTTCGATCACGGTCCCCTGATGCATTGCCGGCAGAAATCCGGCTCCCCAGTTGAGCACTCCTCCGGGCGGGAGACCACGCATATCCGGTAACACAACGTACGAAGGCAGATTGTCCGTTTCGCAACCCAGCCCGTATGTCACCCACGAACCCATACTGGGAAAACCAGGGCGAATGAAGCCACTGTTCATCATGAACATCGCGGGGCCATGCAGAGCCGACTTGTTCTGCATCGAATAGATAAACGCCATGTCATCGACATGCTGGCCCATCAGTGGAAATAAGTCACTGAGCCAACGACCGGATTCGCCATGCTGACGAAATCGCCAGAAGCTGCGGGCGTACTCACCAGCCACTCCGGCAAACGTTTGCTTGCCAAGTTCTGCATCAAACGCGGTCCCGTGTGACTTTTCCAATTGCGGCCGATAATCCCACGTATCCACATGACTCAGACCACCAGGGCAGAAAATCTGAATCACCGAAGTGGCTGTCGCGGGATGGTGAGGCTTTATTGTCGCCGTTTGCTTCGGACCATCTGCAGCGCTCGCAGAGTTCTCTGAAAGCATCGCCGCCAAAGCCATGGCTCCGAAACCATCGCCCATTTTTTGCAGCAGATGTCTTCGAGATTGGTGCAATGCAAACGATTCATCATTCGACAGCCGACCAGACTGTTGATTCATTTGATTTGTCCCAAAGAAAACAGCCCTGAGGAATTCACCGCAGGGCTGTTTAGATTCATGAAATCACCAGTGTGAAATCTACTTCTTCGCGATAACGCGTGCCATTTCCAGAACCTTGTTCGAGTAACCCCACTCGTTGTCGTACCATGACACGAGCTTTACAAAGGTTCCGTCGAGTGCAATGCCGGCTTCGGCATCGAATACGCTGGTGCAGCTTTCGCCAACGAAGTCTGTCGACACAACCTTGTCGGTTGTGTAAGCCAGAACGCCCTTCATCGGGCCATCGGCAGCAGCCTTAACAGCCGCACAGATTTCTTCGTAAGTGGCGGACTTGTTCAGTTCCACAGTCAGGTCCACAACAGACACGTCTGATGTTGGAACTCGGAACGCCATGCCGGTCAGCTTCTTATTCAGCTCTGGAATCACCTTGCCCACGGCCTTAGCAGCACCGGTGGATGAAGGAATGATGTTTTCCAGAATGCCGCGACCGCCACGCCAGTCCTTGGCACTTGGACCGTCAACGGTCTTCTGTGTCGCTGTGGCAGCGTGAACAGTTGTCATCAGACCTCGCTTAATGCCGAAGGAATCGTTGATGACCTTCGCAAGCGGAGCCAGGCAGTTAGTTGTGCAGCTTGCGTTGGAGATGATCGCCTGACCTGCATAAGACTTGTCGTTGACGCCGTAGACGAACATCGGAGTTTCGTCTTTGGACGGAGCTGACATGATGACCTTCTTCGCACCGGCTGCCAGGTGAGCCTTCGCAGTCGCTTCATCAAGAAACAGACCAGTTGATTCAACAACGATGTCTGCGCCAACTTCGTCCCACTTCAAAGTGGATGGATCTTTGACGGCGGTCAGGCGAATCTTCTTGCCGTTGACGATCAGATTTGTGCCTTCGGTGGACACTTCACCTTTGAAGCGACCGTGGACAGAGTCAAACTTCAGCATGTAGGCCAGGTATTCTGGCTCGAGCAGGTCGTTGATACCGACGACTTCGATGTCCTGAGAAAAGTTCTGGATCGCAGCGCGGAAGACCATTCGTCCGATGCGTCCGAATCCGTTAATACCGAGTTTAATCATGGAAATGCCGTGTTTTTGATGTGACAAGTGACAGAAATTGACAAGGACCGAAATGGTAACGCTCTCGCCTGAAAGCGCCAATCGTGCATGGGAGTCGGCCGAAAACAGTCCTGGATTTGCAGTTAATTCGCGTCCTGAACCGCCGCTTCGGCATCGGGAATTCCGGGCTGGCCGGGCATTGGCTGGCCTGGCATGGGAACCCCAGGCTGGCCCGGTTGTTGACCCGGCTTAGGTTGGGCCGCTTTCATTAGGTCCTGAAGTCTTTCCTGAATCAGGCTCAGGTCCACGCTCTTGTCCACCTTGATCACCTGAACGACTGATGACGAATCCGCGGCCCTGTCGAGTGATTCAATCATCTCGGAAATCGTATCCATCAGTGTTCCGGCCGAAGACACGATCAATGTATTGGAAGACTCATCAATGCCGATTGACAGCAAACCCTTGAATCGAATTGGTTCCTCTTCGTCTTCGCCGTCTTTCTTTTCCCCGCCCGGCAGAAACGTCACTAATCCGCCACCACCCTGTCGCTGTCCGTTCTTGTCGTCCTTCTCGAGAGCTTTGTCGTTGGAGCTTAGCAGGTCACGGAAGACATCCTTGACCGCTGCAGCGACAGAGGTTGCCCTTGCATGCTCCAGACGAAAGATCGTGGTGACTCGCATCGACCGACTGTCTGACGGCTCAGGCACATCATAAATCTTGATCAGATCTTCAATTGTCTGTAACTGCTTTGCATCCGCATCACGGACCAGAATCGTGCTCGTGAAGTTGTCAGAAATAAACTGCGGCTGACGACGCTTCGATAATGTGCGGTTACCTTTGACCTTCTTCTCGGCGGGCATAATGCCCCAGTACGGGTTGTACTCCAGAGTGCTCTTTGTCTCTTCGTCAGCTTTGAAGAAGTCTTTCAGGTTGAGTGTAACCCACGACGGTGTGGCGTACTCAAGCCGATACACCTTGAAGCTGCGACGCGGCGCGACTACCTGTGAAATCAGTTCTTCCATCTCCGCCAGAGCCTGCGGATCTTTGCTGCTGACAATCAACTTGCCATCGGGCGTCACGGAAATCCTGACTGGTGAGCCTTCTTCAATGGCCGGTGCCGCATTATTCCCTGAAACTGGTGTTTCAGAATCGTGTGCTTCGTTTTCCAGCGGTGTTCCGTCTTCTTTTGACGCGGCATCCAGCTGCTTTCGCAGTTTTTCAATGAGTTCTCGACTTATTCGGGGCTCAGATTTTTTTGTTGGTTCCGAATCATCGGTTGAGTTTTCCTGCTCTTCACTCACCGGAGCAGTGTCTTCAGGCGTTGTCGGAGAGCCTGCTTCGTCGCGAATTGCCGATGAGGCTTTTTCGTCCGTCAGCCCTGTTAAAAACGTACCCTCATCGATGGTCGTCGTCTGCTGAGCGGCACGGTGAGCTTCCAGAAGACGATCCAGGTCTGCTCCACGTCGGCTGTCGTTCAGCTGTTTCTGAGACTCATCTGATGCAACGGTCGTTTTCCCGCGATGCCATACTCGCACTCGTGATGCATCCGGCCGCCCTTTTGCATCAACGGCCGTCGTCGGGTTGTTCATCGGTTGTTTTTCTTTGCCGGTTCGCTGAGGCTCTGCCTTCTCCGCATCGCCATCTTTCAGCATTCGTTTCTCTGATCCGGATGCGTCACCAGAATCATCGGCTGGCTTTTCCTCCTTCGGGTCCTGCGGAGGAAGATCAAACTCAATAGCATTCCCGCGTCGCCAATATCGCTGCAGACGTTCTCGGAAGTCGTTCAAATCTTCGTCCGGGTTGAGATCGAAAACACGAACTCCATCATCGGCTGCATTTGGATCAGGAAGTTCTCCCAGCTTGATCAGCAGATCCTGAATCTCATCCATCTCGATGTTGTTGGCGTTGACCAGCAGGCGATTGTTTTCTGTGTCGGCTTCGACCTTGAACGACGGCTCTTTGACGGACTCCTGATTATTCATCCCGCCAAAGTCAAAGAACCCAAAGCGCCGCGACATGGGGTTCTCTTCTTTTACTTCTTCCTTGCCCATCAGCAAACGAATCGTGCCGGCCACGTACTCAGCATCCAGCCGCCGCAATGGAATTACTTCGATCTTTCGTGAAGACTGATCCAGTTTTTCGACAAGAGAAGTAATCGTGAGATGATCGGCCAGCGTCGCCCAGGCGATGATCGATCGTTTCTGCTTGTCGACCTTCAGGACCGTCGCCGGATCCAGATCACCCAGTTGCTGCAGCAGATCCGCCAGTGTTTGCGGATCAATTGATTCCAGTCGATAAATCTTCATCCGATTTATGTTGTCCAGCAAACTGCCTTCGCGGCCGCTGACGACATCAATTTGTTCGATCGCTTTTTCAATGATGGCCATTTGATCGGGAGCCGCCTGAGCCAGAATCATGTTCTCCTTTTGATTCAGCACCAGTCGCGTCTCAACTTTCGCTTTGGCACCGGCGGCTCCGGGAGTTGCACCAGCCTGCGCAGCCGCCTGCTGCATCTGCGCCTGCATTTGCTGCATCATCTGCATCATCATGTTGGGATCCATTCCGCTGGCACCGCCGCCGGCCGCGTCGCCACCTGGTCCCTGCAATTTGAGCAATTCACGGAGCATCTTGATAACATCATCCGCGCGGCGATTCTGCAGGTGAAACGCGCGAACCAGTTGTTCCTCACCATCCCTGGATTGTTCGGATTCGATCAGCTCCCACAACTGCCGCAGACTGATTGCAGTGTCGATGACTTCCAGGCGATTGGTGCGACTGAGCTTGTGAATCTGCCCGGCCGAACTCAGCATCGGCTTGAGTTCTTCGACGGCTTCATCGGCGATCAGCCAGTCCAGATCAAACGAGACTTTGCACATCGTGTGATCAGGCAGTTTCGCCAACATCTCCGGCGTGACTCGCTGTACCATCGCGGGATTGAGCTCTTTGGTTTTGACGATCGACATGACTTCGCCGGTCACGATCATCGTGAAGCCACGACTGAGCAAATGTCGGTTGATCAGATCGCGAGCTTCCTCCATGGTGTATTCGCGAGTCGTAATGAGGTTCAGCGAATCTCCCGGAAGTTCCTGCCAGTCGAGCGACAACGCTGATGCATCGGAGAGCCACTGCAGAACAGGTTCCCACGGCTGACCTTTGATGTTGAACGAAACCTTGCCTTCCGGGTTCTTGCGAATCTCGGTGTCGATTGGTTGCGGCACATACTTGTCGGCTGTGGGACGTTTCACGGAGGCATTCGTCGATGCATCGCCTGGCTTCGCTTTTGTGCCGGGCGTCGGCTGCCCGGGCATTGGCATCGGCGTTGATCCATCTGTCGGTGGTGTTGCGGGCGTTGGCGGCTGCGGGGACGGTAACTTTGGTGATTCGACGACAACTTCATCCGAGGCAACTGCCGCAGCAGGCTTGAACTCATCTGCAACGACGACCGCGTGTAGCATCAGAAGCCCGAAGGCCACGATGATCTGAAGGCGGTGAGCAAAAATGTGCTTTCGGCTGGCGGTCAACGCAAACTCCCGGGTGGCAAAATTCGCCACGAGTTACTTTACTTTGTCATGAGGACATTTTTTGGGCTAAACCGTCGCACTTTCCCGAATGGCTTACCGTACCGCTCAGTCGGGACGCAGGTTTTCGAAGACCGGGCGGCCGAGGGATTTTGTCTGCTCATTGTCCGATTGCACCCCTCAAAATCAACTTCTGTTGCCGGAATTACCCCAGGTACGACGACT
Organism: Planctomycetaceae bacterium; assembly: GCA_044235005.1. GTDB lineage: Bacteria > Planctomycetota > Planctomycetia > Planctomycetales > Planctomycetaceae > SXXK01. The sequence goes on from JBIIIF010000245.1 coordinate 6,210, forward strand.
GTTCACCGCCGGTTTCGGAAAATTCCGACTCTAATGGCCTGCGGCGTCCTCGAAAACGGACGACCCTCAACCGGAAACGGGTGCAGTCGCGGATGATTGTCAAAGTAGGTCCTTTCTGCCGAAAAGGACTTTCGCCGGAAGGCGAACCCTGTGTGCAACACGCGACAGGATATCGGCCCGGAACCTTGGTTGACGTGCACACAGATCGCGGCAGGCCGCGAAGTCCTCCTCGGCAAGGAGGACCTACCGAAATCCGCGACTACACCCACCAGAAACCCTGATCGCCACTCCACTTGCCTCCGGAACTAGCAATCCGCATGATCCCGCAACGGTCGCTGTTTCGGAAAATTGTCAAAGTAGGTCCTTTCTGCCGGAAAGGACTTTCGCCGCAAGGCGAACCGTGTGTGCAAGTTGCTGCAAGAAATCAGGTTCAGTTTGATGGTTGTCTCACACTCAGGTCGCGGTACCCCGCGAAGTCCTCCTCGGCAAGGAGGACCTTTTGCAATCCGCATCATCCGGCACTATTGTCGCCCGACCACCGATTCTCACGTTGATATATTGTCAAAATGACCGCGCCTTTGCCCATTGATGTTGTCCTTCCGAATCTTGTGGCGGCATTGCAGACTTCGAATTGCGTCGTTTTGCGAGCTCCCGCAGGTGCTGGTAAGACGACTCGAGTTCCCCCCGCGCTGCTGATGGCCGGGCTGGCTGGCGACAAAACCGCTGGAAAAAATAACCGTCAGATCGTGATGCTGGAGCCTCGCCGCATCGCCGCGCGAACAGCAGCTCGACGCATGGCGTTTGAACGCGGCGAAAAAGTCGGCCAGACGGTGGGGTATCGAGTTCGCTTCGAAGAATCCGTCAGCCGGGATACGCGTATTCTAGTCGTGACCGAAGGCGTCCTTTTGCGACGATTGCAGGACGATCCGTTTCTCGAAGATATTGAGCTCGTCGTCTTTGATGAGTTTCACGAACGACGGCTCGACAGCGATCTGGCTCTGGCGATGGTGCGGAGAGTTCAGCAGACCGTGCGACCAGAACTTCGTATCCTGGTGATGTCGGCCACATTGGATCCAGCCGCCATCGCAAAGTATCTCGGTAATTGTCCCATTGTGGAAAGCGAAGGCCGACTGCATCCGGTTCGCATCGACTATCTTCGCCATGGAGATTTGCGCGCGGGCGAACGTCAGCATATGACTGACCTGGCAACTCGCGGTGTGGAAACGGTGCTGCAGCAAACCTCGGGCGATGTACTTGTCTTTCTTCCGGGCGTTGGCGAGATCATGAAGACTCGTACAGAGTTGGAACCGCTCTTGCGCCGACACAATCTGGAGGTACTGCCGCTCTTTGGCGATATGACGCCCGAAGAACAGGATCGAGTTCTCTCGCCATGTGATCGTCGCAAAATTGTCCTGTCGACCAACGTCGCGGAGACCTCCGTGACGATTGAAGGTGTCACTGCTGTCGTTGATACCGGCTTGGCGCGACAGATGAACTTCGATGCCGACGTGGGTCTCGATCGACTTGAACTGACACCGATTTCGAAAGCTTCCACCGATCAGCGGGCCGGGCGAGCTGGTCGTACTCAGCCCGGCGTTTGCCTGCGATTGTGGGAAGAGTCGGCTCAACGCCGTCGCCCGGATTTCGATGCCGCTGAACTGCATCGAGTTGACCTTTCGTCGGCCGTGTTGCGGTTGTTCGCTTGGGGCGAAACGGATATCGCGGCGTTTCCGTGGTTCGAAGCTCCGCCTGCGGAATCCATCGACCATGCCGTAAAGCTGCTGCGTTTGCTCGGTGCGATCGACGAGTCGGGCATTACATCGCTGGGGCAGATGATCGTCCAGCTTCCTGTCGCTCCTCGTATCGGCCGCTTGTTGGTTGAAGCGTTTCGGCTGGGGCAACCGGATCGAGCCGCCCTCATGGCGGCGATGTTGTCGGAACGAGATCCCTTCCTGCGCGGCCCGGCGGCAGATCGAAATGCTCGTGGAGCCGGCAATCAGAGCGGCGGGATTCGGACAACGAGCATTCATCGTTCACGATCCGATGTGCTTGATCGCTTGCACGCCGTGGAAGATTTTTTGAGTACCGGGCAGACGAATTCGCCCTGCGGTGAAATCAATCGCAATGCCGTGCGCACGCTGACTCAGGTGGCCAAACAACTTGGCTCGTCTCTTCATAGCGAATGCGATCGTCGTTTTGCTCGCACGACGAATGCGTCCAGCATGAGCGAAGACGCGTCCGACGAAGTTCTGCTGCGAGCACTCGTTGCCGGATTTCCGGACCGAGTTGCTCGGCGACGTGATGTGACAAGCGATAAAGGTCTGATGGTTGGTGGTCGCGGAGTGAAGCTGGGACCAAAGTCGGCAGTGCAGAAGTCTCCGTTGTTTCTTTGTGTCGACATTGACGGAGCAGGCATCGAAGCCGCAGTCCGGCAGGCGTCCGAAGTGCAGCGCGAATGGTTGCCGGCTGATCAGGTTCGAAGTGGCGAAGAGTTATTCTTCCATCCATCGCAGAAGCAGGTGGTTGCTCGTCGGCGAGTTGCCTTTGCGGATTTGATTCTGGACGAATCTCCAACGGCCATTACCGATCGCGAGGCAGCAGCCGAAGTCTTGTTTGACGCGGCGAAAGGACAACTGGAGTCCGTGATCCCGTCCGACGACGATGCGTTCTCAAATTTCGTGGCTCGAGTTCGCTGCCTGAAGCAATGGATGCCAGATCTGCCGCTGCCGGCATTTGATGATTCCACGATGCTGGAAGTACTGCACGAGTTATGTCACGGTCGCCGCTCGTTCGCCGATCTCAAGTCCGCGCCTTGGCTGTCGACGCTGCAGTCGAAAATGGATTATGCGCTGGTGCAGACGATTGAGCGAGAAGCCCCGGAGCGAATTACAGTTCCGACCGGCAGTCGCATGCGTCTGACTTATGAAGAAGGTCGTCCGCCAATATTGGCTGTTCGCATTCAGGAGATCTTCGGCATGAAGGCGACTCCTCGCATCGCGGGCGGTCGAGTTCCCGTGTTGCTGCATCTGCTTGCGCCAAACATGAGACCTCAACAAGTCACCGATGATCTCGCCAGCTTCTGGGCCAACACGTATGAAGATGTACGCAAGGAACTGAAACGAAGATACCCAAAACATTCCTGGCCCGAAGATCCGTTGACCGCCCCGCCGGTTAAGAAGGGGCCAAGTGCGTGAATCCCGCACAGTGATTCGGTACACTTTCCAATCCACGGGCATACTGCTCGTGTTGCCCCATGTGCGTTGGCCCTTGATGGGAGTTTCAATCAATGCTGCGATCGAGCCTGGTACTCGTCTCATGTCTGACTGCGATGACTCTTTGTGCAGCCGATGAGCTGACGCCCAACCGCTCGCCGGAGTATTCCGCCGTCCCGATCGGCGCGGCGATTGTGGACATCACGCCCGATTATCCCGTGCGACTGACCGGCTATGGCAATCGCATGAAGGAATCGGACGGGGTAGCAGCGAAGATTCATGCGCGAGCGTTGGTGATTGGTGTAGGTCCTGCCTGCCGGGCAGGACTTCCGCCGCAGGCGGACCCGCAGAGTGCTGCAGGTTCTGTGGAGCCCGTAACTCAATCGGATGATGCTTTAACAAACGAGTCGCAGCAAGCTGCGAAGTCCCGCCCGGCAGGCGGGACCTACACTGTTCTGATCACCGTCGACAACTGCGGCGTTCCTCTTGAAATGACTGAAGCGGTCCACGAACGCATTGCCGCGAAGTACAACATCCCGCGGCAGAACTTTGCGATTTCGTCCACCCATTCTCACTCCGCGCCGTGGTTGCGAGGTTTCGCGCCGAATATCTTTGCGGAGATTCCCGATGACCACGCGACTCATCTGGCTCAGTATGAAAAAGAATTGACGGACAAGTTTGTCGATGTCGTCGAAAAGGCCATCGCCAGCCAGCGGCCGGGATATCTGTCTCACGGTTTCGGCGAAGCGGGCTTTTCGATGAATCGACGAGCCCTCGCGGATGGCAAATGGTCGGGGTTCGGGGAAGTGCCTGATGCGCCGACGGACAAACGAGTTCCCGTCCTGGCAGCTCATGATGTCGATGGAAAACTGATCGCTGTGCTGGCGAATTATGCGTGTCATTGCACGACCGAAACCGGCGACTTCAATCAGATCAGCGGCGACTGGGCCGGCTTCGCTGCGGATATGTTCGAAGCCGATCACCCCGGCGCGGTGGCGTTGATTGCCATCGGTTGCGGAGCTGATGCGAATCCGTCGCCGAGAGGAACTCATGAGCAGGCGAAGGGGCATGGGCGGACGATTGCGGATGAGGTCACGCGCATCC
>JBIIIF010000246.1:0-10489 GCA_044235005.1 Planctomycetaceae bacterium
CGAATTTCAAGCCCATCCGCTTGTTTCCGGCATTCATGAAGTTGACGCAGCAGGGATTCGCGTGTTCCCTGGAAGACATTCAATGCCCCGGAGTTATGTTCGCCGGATGCGGTTTGAACGCGCAGATCCTGCTGAGCCAGTTGTTTCTGCAGATCGAGCAGTTTAGTAGCCACATCTTCGTTCCGCAGAGTCAGCAACAAATCTCCGGCGTGGACATACTGGCCGTTGTTAACATGAATCGACTGAATGAAACCTGGAGTCTCTGCTCGAACGACTTCGCCGTCGGTAAAGTCGACAACGCCCGGAGCCGTCGTCATCACTGGCGATGGCAGGCCCAACAATGCCGCCAGCAGAACTCCGATTACTGCAGTGCTCACGAGTGACGCGCGGAACAATCGTTCCGGATGCTGCACTCGCAGATGATTGAGTGTTCTCAGAAACCCCCACAAAGGGCGCCCAAACCACAGGCATACGCCCAGTGCGGCCAATGCCAGCCCGGCGCCGTGGAATAGCACCGACGCCATAATCAGCAGAGAAAATGTCACCAGAAGTCTCCAGACCATAGCGGCAGCACCGTAGGCCAGCAGAGTCCAGCGTTGCCGACCCATCACAGTGGGCCGACTGCCGCTGTCGCCGAAAAAGATTCGCCGCGCGAACTCAGTGATGACGTTATTCGCCTGAGTACTCAGGTTCGGGATCTGCAGCAAATCTGACAGGACATAGTATCCGTCAAACTTCATCAGCGGGTTGAGATTGAACAGCAACGTCGAAACACTGGCCATGACAATGGTGTTCTGTAACACATGTCGAAACAAAACCGAATCGCACCACTTCCAGGCCAGAATTGATACTGAGGCAATGATCAGTTCGACGTACACACCGGCCAGAGCGGTATGAATACGCTGCCAGCGCGAGCGAAAAGACCAGCACGACGAGGCGTCCACGTAGGCAAGCGGAGCGAAAAAAGCGATGACCACTCCGGTCTCGCGAATGTTGCCGCCGTAACGATGGCAAACGAGGGCATGACCCAGCTCGTGAAAGAATTTGAGCGCGATCCATGCGACAAGCAACCAGAACCAGTTCTGCTGTGAGATTACGTTCGCGGAACTGGCCGTGAAGCGGTCCCAATTGGCCGACAAGGTCAAACCGGCAATGAACATCAGCATCATCGCGAGGATTGTCGCTGGCCCGGAAAAGAGCCAGCCGAATGCTGGCTGCAGGGTTCGCAGCAACGAGTCCGGTCGTCCGAGAGGAATCTTCTGCCAAAGCGGATTCAGTTTTTTCCAGAATGGCTTGTGGCTATTCGGCGACCTGACAGTTGTTGATGCACCCGAAGAAGTCGTGTCACTGTCCGCAAATGCGCCGAGACCGTTCTCCAGCAGCCATGAGTAGATTGAGATTGCCTGCGCCTGCCCGAGGGCTTTTTCTTTGAGCTGTTGCGAGGCAACGGCCAGAGCTTCCGCGAAGCTTGTGCGGCCATCCAGCAGGGAGACGAACACGTATTCCGCGTAGCCGATTCGGAAGTATTCGGACGTCGTTTTGACTTCGAGATGATAGAACGTTTCGCCGTTGTAGTCTTGCGGTACGAACAGCAAATCAGCGCGAAGTTTCAGGCGTGTTCGGCTCAGTTCAACCGTGGAAATGTCGGGCATGGCCATCATGTTACCACCCCAGCCAGCCAAGCAGCCAGGCCGCCGGCTTGTGGAACAGGTTCCAGCCCAGAGGGTGGCGGCGAGTATTGACATGCGCTGATCCTCGCATGCCGGGGCGAAGCAGCGAATTGTGATTAGGAATGTCGGCTTCCGCGATAAAGATGTTCCTGCCGTCTCGAATCTCCGCGCGAGGATGCACGGAGCGAATAACCGCGGTGAGAGAATCTTCCGGGGCCGCTTCCAGTTGAATGTCGACCGTCATTCCGACTTGAACATGCCGAATGTCTTCTTCCGGAATACAGAGTTCAACAACCATGGCGTCGAGAGGGGCGATCTCAAACAGAGTCTTGCCCATTTCGAGCGGAACGCCTTCCGCTTCCCGATGGTCACCGCTGACGACGACGCCATCAGCCGGGCTGCGAATTTCGAGTGACGCATTGCGATGCTGCAGCAGGGCTGCTCGTTGCTCGAGTCTTTGCATTTCATGTCCGGAAATGGCTGCGTTCCCGAATTCTTTTTTGCTGAGCTGCGTGTTGCGTTCTTTAGTTGCCTTATTAAGGTTGGCCTGCACTTCAGCCAGTTCCCAGCGGATTTCTCTGCCGTCCATCTGAGCCAGAAGCTGGTCTTTCGATACGACGTCTCCCGGTTCGACGAGGCATTGCTCCAGCGGGCCATCAAATGGGGCCGCAACATAGCGCCGTTCGACCGGCTGCAGTTCCAGTTCACAGTGGATTCGGTAGACCATTGGCAACATCAGCACCATCGCGATGGCCCCGGACAGCCAGGCCGCCATCTGCAGTCGTGACGTGGTGAAGACGCCGCGAGCACCTCGGATCAGCGTTAACCAGCGACTGTCAGCCACTTTCTGAAGAATGCCCAGGCAGCCAGCCAGAGCACCGGCCCCGGCTCGGAGAAAGCGTTCAGCTTCGCGAATTCGATCCGTGGCCGCAGCATCATGAGTGCTCAACGGAAAAGTCGCGAGAATGCAGCCCATCGCATTGCCGGATTCGGTTTGAATCGGCATGCTGACGAGACTGTCGCCGTAGCCGGATTCAGCAAGTTGCTGGTGTGACAACAGCGCGTGGCGATTGCAGGACTCCAGTGCAGGCCAGACGCCGCTGGTTGACCGGATCAGCGATTCCTGCAGAGCTGATTCTATCAGCCGGGTTTCTTCGGAGAACGGATCAATCACAGCACCGCAGGAGATCGCTGTGACCTTCACGTCGGAACGACCACGTCGGCACAGGCCGATCACAACTCGATCAGCCTGAAGATACGATTGCAGCGAATCCGCCAATCGTTGACATCCGGAGTTGGAATCATTCGCGGACTGCACGTGCGCCACGAGTTCGATGAGGGCCGCAACAGTGGCGGCGTTTTGAGCATTCTGGCGACCGGCTTGTTGTAACGCCCATTCGCCGATAAACGACGACAACATCAGCATCGATGTTATGACGTGATTATTCCAGTCATTCTGTGTGATCGAAAGTGACGGTGTGGTCGAATGCAACTGAGTGAGCAAAAGCGACTGTGGCGGCTGAGTAATCATCAGCACGCAATGGCCCGGCAGTGAGCTGACTGGCAGTGCGCAGAGGCTCAGTTCTGAACCTGCAGGAGTCCACGTCAAATCATTTCTGCGAATGCATTCTGTGGCTGCCAGTCTGAGCTGATCGAGCAGAACCTGTGAAGCACCTTCGATCGGAGCCTGCAGGCCTTCAAGCTGTTCAGTCTGGCCGATTTGCGAGCCGGGCGGATGGCGCCAAACCAGCAATGTCGGCTGACATGCTCTTTGCAGATGCGCGGCGACAACCTTCTGGACATCTTTCAGATCTTTCGCATTCAGCAAACTGTTGCGAGTTGTCTGAAGCAGATGCTGAACAGCATTGCTGTCAGCACGGCCATCCGCAGGGAGATTGTCCTGCACATCGCAGGTTGTCGATCCATCTGACGAACGCACAGGAAGATACCTCAGTGTCAGCAGAGATGTTGAGAAAGTTCGCGGGAAATTGATCGCTTAGTTCCGAACTGCAACCGGCGTTGATTTGCCTTGTGGTCCGCTGGACTCTTCGGGAGTCATGCTGACAGTTTCAGCAGCCGGGACCGATGTTTCTGGTTTGGTTGTTTCAGGAGCAGATGGTGCAGCCGGGGTCGAATTTCCAGCGGAGTGTTCCATGACCAGAATCGCTCGCTCACCGCTCTGATGCTGGCGAACGGAATTGGGCAAACGGACTTTGACTCGCACTGACGAATTCGAGGTGTCGGAAGTCGGAGAGACATATTCAACAATGCCTTCGGCCCGGACCTGATCAGTTCCAAGTTTCAGCTCAACAACCTGATCCTTCTTAACTTCATTGCGCTGAGACAATGGAACAGAAAACACAATCAACAGCGGATCAAGCTGCACCAGTCGCGCAATCGTGGGGTCTGAAGGCGAAACGAATTCACCGGCTTCACGGGACAACTCAGAGATCACTCCGTCCATCGGTGCAATCACCTGACGCTGCTTGAGTTGAGATTCGATTCGGCGTGATTCCAGTTGTTTGACTTCGAGATCTTCGTTAACCGACAGCAGGCGAGCTTCGGCAATGCGAATCTCGGTCTGAATACGATCCACTTCCTGCTGGCTGGCATGATCACGATCGCGAAGTTGCTTGAGTTTCTCCTGTTCCTGAATTTTCATATCCAGGTCTGCCTGAGCGGACTTCAGGAGCCCTTCTGCGTTCATGCTGCGGCGAGCCACTTCGAGAGAAGCTCGCAGAATGTCATCGTCCATCACGGCAAGGATATCTCCCTGCTTAACGATGGCCCCTTCGACGACACGTACTTCAGACAACGTGCCCATCTCTGATGCCGCGACCGAGATGTCACGGTACGGTTCCGTAAAGGCTTCGACCACGATGCTCGACTCCGGAGCACTTGATTCGGAAGTCGCAGCCCTGGACGGAGGTGCAGAAACCGGGATACTGGCCCCGGCTGTTTGTCGCAGAGAATCCTGAGACACGGATTCAGAGACAGTTCCATTGACAGCGATCACTTTGGTCACCGCGGGAGCCATTGATCCGTTGTTACCTGGCTCAGTCATGGCCGTGACTGCAAAAACAGCGACAGGAACTGCAATCGCGGCGGCGGAAAACAGTGTTTTACGTGTCAGCATAGTACACCGGGTGTTCTGTTGGCGGATCAAGAAGGTGTTGCAACAACGCAACGAGTCCGTACAGACCCTAGGTCAGGATTCGGGCGACCGGCTTTAAAAACGCGGCCAGGAGAGACAGTCGCCGGGAGATTTGTACCTTGTTCGCAAACGTTTCGGGTTGTACCGATTGTATCTACCGATTTACCCACCGAACGTGAGGGCAGGTTCAGGGCGGCCTCGAAGGGCGTTTCTCGATCGGAACCGGAATTCCATATCCCTGAGTTATGAGAGGCAAACTTCGGTGCCCTGCCTACGAGACTGCCGCTGGCGTTGTCGGCAGACCAGCGGTCCGTTGCCTTTTGCCAAACCCTGATGAAGTGGGTGCTGCTATTCGAGGATTGCGTTAATCAGTCGTCGCTGGGCAGGATTCGCCTCGATTGGTCCTGTAAGCTTTACGGAGATCGTCGAGTCTGTCCCGATGTAAGTCTGTGCGCCGTCGAAGATCACCCTGGGAGTTGTGTGAAGTTCGTGCCCAATGGTTACCCTTCCGGATCGCAGCGCGAAGACTACTGCGTTGCCAAATCGTGATGGTGTGTCGAATCCGGAACGGCTGCGATATTGATGGTGGCAAGTCCGGAGGATCTGAAGAATGCCAGACCGCACACCTGGATGTCTCCTGCGAAAACTCCCGGATTCATTGTGTTAAGAGTTTTGCCGCCAATATCAACAACAAGTAACTTCTCGAACAAGGACAGCCTCCAAGGCAGAGTCCATTTCAGGTGACGCTGATGCTGTCGATTCTGTCCAGTGTTGCGATCAGCCGATGGGCCGGCGAAACGTGGTGGATGCGAACAACTGGTGAGTTTGCCTATGGCCTTGGGACCATCGGAATTCCCTGCAATTCTTTAGTTTTTTAGCCTTTTTAAAATACGTCTCAACTGACGTACGTCAAATATAACGTATAATTTCACCGTTGGCTCAATTGGAAAGGAGAATGGCATGAAGGCAAATCCGGGTGGCAATCTTGACCCGAGGCAGGTTTACGGACGAGACGCGTTTATTGAGATGTTGTGGGATCGATTGGACTCTCAAAGCATTCTTATCAATGCGGAACGGCGGATCGGCAAGACACAGATTCTCAGGAAGATGCTTCTTGAGCCACGCGCGCCATGGAAGCCGGTCTTTCGAGATCTGGAGAAAGTTCACTCTGCTCAGGAGTTTGCGGAACTTGTTTACGATGACGTTCAACAGTTTCTTGGCAAGGCGGAGAAGGCCAGGAATTTTATCCGGCGGTTACTGGAGGAGAACGAAACCGACTACGTGAGTCTGAAAGCTCGAACGTGGAAGCAACTTCTTACGTCAGCGGTTGAAGATTTGATGAAAGCCAGACAACAGCCGCGTCTTGTCTTCTTTTGGGACGAGGTTCCCTACATGCTGGAGAGCATTCGTAAAAATGACGGGCCGGGTCTGGCGGCTGAAGTTCTGGACACCGTCCGCAGTTTGCGTATGGAGCAGTCCGCTTTTCGAGTGATCTTCACGGGTTCGATTGGTCTGCATCATGTTCTGAATCGATTGTCCGCGGCGGGAATCCCGACATCTGCAAGGAACGACATGTTTCAGGCGACCGTCACGCCGTTGGCTCCAGTCGATGCGGAGCGTCTGGCGAGTGACTTGCTTCAGGGCGAAGGTCTTTCGACTGGTGATCGCCCGGAGGCTGTTTCCGCACTGGCGGAGGAAGTGGATTATTTTCCTTACTACATTCATCACGTCGTGGCCGGACTGCGTATCGAACAGTTGAGTGCGACGGAGGCTAACATCAGGGATTATGTCAATCGCCAGCTTGTGGATGCTTCGGATCCATGGCAACTGGCTCATTATCGAACTCGACTGACCGCGTACAATCCTGATAACAACGATGCGGACAAGGCAGTTGTGATTCTCGACGTTCTGGCGATCCTCAAAGATCCGGTTGATTCACTGTCCGTGGATGAGATTCTGTCGTCTGCTCAGGCACGGGGAGCCCGTATCCAGGATCGCAATGAGCTGCTGAATTTGTTGCGATTGATGGATGCGGACCACTACTTGTCTCGCGATGTGGATGGCCGATACCACTTTCGATTCCCGCTGATCCGCCGCTGGTGGAGACTGGATCGTGGTCTATGAAGGATTCCCCCTCCCAATCAGACAGCAGTTCAACTGACGGCTCAGCGCACTCTGCGAAATGGCTGCGATGTGATACCGATGAGAAATTCATCTGGCGGTTCTCTCCATCTCAGACCGATCCGGAACTGCTGGAGACCATCTCTGTTGGTCGCGAACCGTTGCTGCAGAACGTGTTGGAGAAGATCCATGACAGCGCGACCAGCGGTTCGACACAACACGTGCTTTTGTGGGGACCGAGCGGGATCGGGAAGTCGCATTTTTTGTCGCTGCTTTTTCACCGACTGAACAACGATAAACAGCTCCACAACGCCATCCGTATCGCCAGGCTGAATGAAGAAGAAACCTCCACGTCTCTGGTTCAGTTTCTGGTCAGAGTTTATCGATCACTGGGGCAAAGCTATCCCGACGAGTTCGCACTCGACTGGCTCGACGAGGTGTTGAATCATCCCCCCGGCGAAGTGGCCGAAATGCTGACTCGTCGACTTGTGGCACGGTTCGAAAAACGACGGCTTGTGATACTGGTGGAACATCTGAGCCAGTTTTTTGACAGTCTTGGCCCTGAAGGGCAACATCACCTGCGGACTCTGTTGCAGGAACACCCGTTTGCCTGTTTGATTGCCAGCAGCCAGAATTTGTTTAAGGCGGTGAGCGATCGCAGCGAGCCGTTTTTTGGGTTCTTTCAGCCGATACCGCTGCGGCCGCTTTCTCTGCAGGATGCTCAGAAACTGCTGCTGAAGATTGCCACATTCAAGGGTCAGAAAGATCTTGTCATCTTCCTGAACTCGCCCGCAGGGCAAAGTCGAGTTCGTGCGATCCATGATTTGACTGGAGGCAACCATCGCGTCTATGTTGTCATGAGCAGGTTTCTGACTCGGGATTCTCTGCACCAGTTGGTGGCTCCGTTTCAGCGAACATGTGACGATTTGACGCCAATCTATCAGCAGCGTCTCCGCGAAGTTTCGCCGCTGCAGCGACAGATCGTTGAACTGCTTTGCAGCGAGAGTCGCACGCTGAATCCCAAAGAAATCGCCAGGCGACTGTTGCTGACTGAACAGTCTGTCGGCAAGCAGATTCGCAATCTTGTTGAGATCGGTTATCTGACTTCGCAGAAGAAGGGACGCGAAACCTATTATGAACTCAGTGAACCTTTAATGCGGCTGACATACGAACTCAAAGACAGCGTTCCGCTGGTTGAGTTCCTGCGAATATGGCATTGCCTCAACGAGAATGATCAGATCCGATTCGATGCACCAGACAATGCAATACAAGCGTACCTTGATGCGGCAAAAGATCAATCGGCAGTGCAGGCTCCCCCGCGCGCAGCGTTGTTGAGCGACGACCTGGAACTTGCTGAAGCTCAGGGGCTCACCATTGAACGCACCAGGTCGGCGACTGAAAAGGCGGAGGCATCGAAAGCCGCGACCGAGTGGTTTCAGGCTGGCTCCTATTTCGCTGAAATCAGGAAGGACCACAGGCAGGCCCTGCAATGCTATGCAAAAGTTCTGCAACTTGCGCCGGACCATTCGTCTGCGAAACTGAGTCGGGGCATTTCTTTATTCGCACTGCATCGCTGGGACGAAGGATTTGCCTCTGTTAGCGAGGGGATGGTGCACAATAATGACGCCTCAGACCAACTTGGCGACGCAGCATCAATGCTTGGCTTAATCTTTCAACTCAGTGAAGACTACGATCGGCTTCAATCGCGGGTCAACACCCTGTTCGATTTGTATGAACAGTTTGCAATCGACCGTGGATTCCGCGGCGGACTCATTCAAAGTCAACGCGGCTCCGCAAATCCGCTGTCCTATCTGGCCGTTGGACTGGTCAAGTGCCTCGCAAAGATTGATTCTGACCGAGTCACCTCGGTAGTGCTGCATGGATATGTCCGGGCTGTCGAACAAAGAGCCGCCGGACGTCCTGAATTCGCCATGGCTCTGAGACTGTTCCGCTGCGGCATTCGTTATCTCATGAGCCACAATGAAGCGGACTTTGTTGAACTCATTCAGCCCGAAAGAAACATACTCCGTCAGATCTTTAGCCCTGGGACCAACGGCAAGTGACGACCATCATAAGTTTCTGCCGGTGTCGAACCGAGATCAGGGCATGCCCTGGTACGGCAATACGGCACTCGACAGACTGTCGCATGAACCCCGTCAGCGAAAGCTGAGCAAAGTCATCGCCCCCGATCCAGCGCGGACTGGCAAAGACAACGCGTCGAGGAAAAGAAAGGGGCCGGGCATCGCCCCCATGCACACTGGCGATGGAGACTTGATGAGCGTTTCCGGGGCCCCGCGTTCCGGGTTTGTCTACGCGTACGCAAACGACGCCAACTTGTTTGCCAGCCAGCACCAGCGTCGAGCGACCTCGGGAGGCATTTCGGCGAGTCGGCCGTAGATACTGGCCATTGCCGCCGGGATCTCCTGACGTTTTTCAGGAAAGCGAGCGTCCAGCAATCCGGCGAATCGCACAAAGTCGACGGCGTGTGACGGGCCGCCCAACAGGGGCCCTGCGATACGCTGGAGAAAGCTGTCCTGGTCGGAGGTCGGGTTCTCGGCACTGCCGAAATCTGCGAGGGCCAGATAGTTCAGCTCAGCCCCCGTATGGAACGGCGACACTTCGCCAAACAATGCAATTCCTTCGAATCCTGAAGTCGTGCTCTGCTGCACCATTCTCGATATCCATTCCAGAGCCACTTCACCGCGAAATGCGCCCCAGCCCCAGTCAGTCCCCACATGGGCACGCATCACATGACGCAGTCCATGGCCGGAGACTCGCCCTTTGTCGGTCCAGGTTCTGTCTGGATCGCCCTGTCTCAGATAGCGGTCCGCAACCCACTGAACGAAAACTCCACGCGGAAATTTTTCCAGCGACTCATCAGCCCACGCTGCTTTTCCGTCTCCAAAGCCGGGAGCCGCTTTGGGACCAGTGTACGGTTCGGGATGAGAATACGTCTCGCACACGATCCACGCGTCCGGCGAGACGGAGCGGACGGCTTCAGCAGCCAGCGGATACATCAACGCCATGTCTTCCCAGGAAAACGTATCTGCAGGATGCTTTCTGCGGTCTCGGCAAAGTGAACACTGACACACTCCGGTATCACCGGTCTCGATCTGGACACCACCGAGTTCCAGGTTCCTGAACAACCAAGTCAGTGACTCGGCGACAAATTTCTGGTTCTCGGGACGCGATGGACAGGCATGATAGAATCCGCGTGGACCGGGTGTGCTCGTATTGCTCAGGCTGACTCTGTTTCCGATGGCATCAATGCTGAAGTTTGTTGAATTTCCTTCGGCGTCGACAGCGTACAATTCAGGATTTTCCTGTAAGTGTCGCTCAAGGTTATACGGCGAATCCCCTTCATAATAGACGCCGCCGTAAGCATTCAGCCCAACACCACACAGCAGGCGAACGTTCTCTTTTTTCGCGACTTCGCAGAGTCGTTTGGCCGCTTCAAGGCCGCCATGACCATCCCGCAGGAGCCCCCAGACAACAACAGCATCGACGTCATTGCGACCGCACCAGCGCAGCAGAGCAGAATAGT
>JBIIIF010000459.1:0-2924 GCA_044235005.1 Planctomycetaceae bacterium
CTTTTCCAGCGGCGTGAAAAACATCCTATTGCAACAAGATTCAGTTTTCGACTCCCACCCCAGGCTGAAGCCTGGGGCTAAATGCTGTCGCGGCTAAGCTGCGAAACACAACCTGAAACAACGGACCCAAACTTGCGCAATCCCAGGCTATTCCGGCTCAATCACAATCAACAGGTCACCGGTTTCGACTCGCCGACCTGGTTGTACGAGGATATCGCCGATCTTGCCATCAAGTTCCGCGTTGATCATCGTTTCCATCTTCATGGCTTCAAGAGCCAGCAGTTTCTGACCCTTCTTGACGCGATCACCGACCTTTACGGCCACTGTCACGACCATGCCCGGCATCGTTGCTCCGACCTGACCTGAAATCGCCGGATCGGCTTTGATGCTGGCTTCCCCGGTGGCTTCTGCGGACTGGTCAGCCACAGTGATCTCACGAGGCTGGCCGTTCAATTCGAAGAACACCGTGCGTGTTCCATCGGCATGAGCATCGCTGACGGTCAACAGCCTGATGATCAGAGTCTTCCCCGGCTCGATATCAATCGTGACTTCTTCGCCGGTCTCCAGCCCAAAGAAGAATGTGGGCGTCGGGAAGATACTGACGTCTGAAAACTGCTGCTGATGTTTCACGAACTCTTCGAATACTCGTTCATACAACAACCAGGAGATGACTTCCTGACCGGTCGGTTCTCGCTCCAGCAGTTCCGCGACCTTCTTCTTCGCGGCATCCATGTCGGCCGGAGGCAGAGTTTCCCCGGGGCGTCCGACGAACTCTTTCTTACCCAGCAGAACTCGCTTCTTGACTGCGTCCGGGAAACCGCCTGGAGGCTGGCCCATGCCGCCGCTGATCAGATCGATCACACTGCCCGGAAACGCAATATCGCGATCCGGATTCAGCACGTCCTCGCAGGTCAGATTATTCGCCAGCATGAACAAAGCCATGTCGCCGACGGACTTACTGGTCGGGGTCACCTTCACAATGTCACCGAACAACTTATTCACTTCGGCGTAAATCCGGCAGGCTTCCGGCCAGCGATCGGCCAGGCCCAATGCACGTGCCTGCTCAAAGAGATTTGTGTACTGACCGCCCGGCATTTCATGGCGATAGAGATCTGCCGTTGCCGCTAAAGCAACGCTCTCGAACGGCGTGTAGAAGTCACGAGTTGCACGCCAGTATTCTGCGATCGCATCCAGACGATCCGAATCCAGTTGAGTATCTCGTGCATCGAACCGCATCATTTCCACGAGCGTGTTCAGATTGACCTGAGAAGTTCCGCCAGACATCGGAGCCATCGCTGCGTCAGCGATGTCGAGCCCAACCTTGCTGCCTTCCAGAATCGAAGCCGCCTGAATTCCGGCGGTGTCATGAGTATGGAAGTGGATCGGAATCCCAATCTCCTGTTTCAGCGTTTTGATCAACTGAGACGCTGCGGCCGGTTTGCACAGGCCCGCCATATCCTTGATCGCCAGGATATGGGCACCCATCTTCTCCAGTTGTTTTGCCAGATCGACATAGTACTTCAAGTTGTACTTGTTACGTTTCGGGTTGGTGATATCCCCGGTGTAGCAGATCGCTGCTTCGCAGATCGCCCCAGTGTTGACGATTGCATCCATCGCGACGCCCATGTTCGGCAGCCAGTTGAGGCAATCAAAAACTCGGAACACATCGATCCCGGCATCGGCCGCTTCTTTCACAAAGACCTGCACGATGTTATCAGGATAGTTTGTGTAGCCGACGGCATTGGACGAACGCAGCAGCATCTGAAACAGAATATTGGGAACTCGTTCACGCATCTGAACAAGTCGCTGCCACGGGCATTCCTTCAGAAAACGCATTGTGGTGTCGAAGGTCGCGCCGCCCCACATTTCCAGGCTGAACATATTGGAACAATGGTGGGCATAGGCGTCGGAAACCTCCAGCAGATCGAAGGTTCTCATGCGAGTCGCCAGCAGAGACTGATGAGCATCGCGGAAGGTCGTGTCTGTAATCAGCAGTTGCTTCTGCTCAGTCACCCACTTTGCGAAGCCCGTTGCTCCCAGTTCCTTGAGCTTATCGCGGGTTCCCTTTGGCGGTGCAACTCCACGCGGCACGGCAGGGACTGGTGCAGCCTCGGTTCGCAGAGATTTAGGCCGCCCCTTCACAAGACTGTTTCCGTTTACGATGGTCTCGGCAAGGAACGACAACAGTCGAGTCGCACGGTTCTTGCGAACATCAAACTGAAACAGCTCTGGTGTTTCATCGATAAATCGAGTCGTGCAGTCACCATTCACAAATGTCGGGTGATTCATCACCTTGGCAAGGAACGGGATGTTGGTCTTTACGCCGCGAATACGGAATTCCTTCAGCGTACGGTCCATGCGATGAATCGCGTCGATAAAGCGACGTCCGCGAGTTGTCACTTTGGTCAGCAGCGAATCGTAAAACGGATTCACCACCGCCCCGGAAAACGCGCTGCCTGCGTCGAGTCTGATGCCCATGCCGCCGGATGAACGGTAGTGGGTCACGCGTCCGTAGTCGGGCATAAAATTGTTCGCCGGGTCTTCTGTTGTGACGCGACACTGGACAGCAAATCCGTTGGTCTTGATTTCCTTCTGATTGCCGAGGCCAATTTCTTCGTCGGCCAGTTTCATCCCCTGAGCCACGAGGATCTGGCATTTCACGATATCGATGTTGGTGATCTCTTCGGTGACTGTGTGCTCAACCTGGATACGAGGATTCACTTCGATGAAGTAGAACTTTTCGGCATCGACATCCACCAGGAATTCGACCGTTCCCGCGCATGAATAATTGACCGCTTTGCCGATCTTCACTGCGGCATCCAGAATGCCGTCTCGCAGAGTCACCGACAGATTCGGGGCTGGGGCCAGTTCAATCACCTTCTGATGGCGACGCTGTACAGAGCAGTCACGTTCAAACAGATGGA
>JBIIIF010000247.1:0-10372 GCA_044235005.1 Planctomycetaceae bacterium
TGGGACTGGACCACAAACGACTCACGTTCCATCATGCAGGTCGAGATTTTCGACTGACGGATGTGCATGGTGAACTGGTGAGTGCGATCGTTTCCTGAACTTCAGGAGTTTTTTGCCGGCAATCGCCAAGTTTTGTTTTGCGGCGAATGCGGTTCTGACATCCTCGGCCCGTCGCTGAGAGACGGTCGCAGTCCGGGTCGAAAGCAAGGTGTTTTCTGCATCAGTATGCAGACGTTAAACACCGACGGAACCTCTGAAACCCCGGACGCCGTAATAAGACTGAGCACCGTTGTGGTAGATGAAAACTCGGCCGTAGCGAAAATCACCGAAGAGTGCTCCTCCGAGTTCTCTCACTTCAGGCGGGGTTTTCAGCCAACTCGACGTCTTTGTGTCGAATGTTCCGAGTGCCTGGAGTTCGCGATACTGGTGTTCCGTCAAAATTTTAAATTCCAATGGCGGCAGCCATGTCGATGGCGCTGTTGGCTGGCTTATGCTCTTTTCGTGACTCCAGTCCTTCACGGTCATAACAGACGCTTCTGCGGCCCTGCTGTGTTTCTGGCGAACAGTCAAAAAATGTACTCGCCGGACTGCTTGTCGTAACCCTCCACGTCAGGTTCTCCGCCGGTTTGTTCCATCTTCTGCAGCACCAGCAGTTTGTTCGGATAAGCCTCAAGCCTTGCTGGGACCTGAGCCCAATCGATTCCCTTATGGCGTTCCTGGTGGGACTCGAATCGAGTCTTCAGCAGCGCAACGAAATCCTCAACCTGCTTTGAAGGCGATACTCTCCCGACACTTTTTGGCCATTGTCGTACCTCAGCTATCTTGACTCGGTCACTTTGCATCATGGCCCCACAGTGCGTCGGCGATCCAGTCAAGATCTTCTGTCTGAACCTGAGCCGCCTCTTTGCCTCGACCTGCTCCGGCGGAGTTTAATGCGTTGAGCACCAGCAATCGCAGAACGCTGGCGAGCGGACTTCGCGGCCCCTGCTTGAGTGCTCGTTGAACAAGGCGGTGATCGCGATTCAGGATGACTTCATTCTGGCCCGTCGGTGCCTGGCGAAAATGCGCGTCAATCATGCGCTGAAAGCCCTTGGGAATATCACCATCCTTGCGCAGTTCTTCAAAGGTGCGAGCCAGTTCAAAACGCTCGTTCAGAAACGCGACGACTGGCAATGACGGCTGGAATGAAGCAATCATGACTCGAGCCTGCGTCGATCGCAGGAAATCATTCCACTCGGCCGATGATTCCTCAAGTTCTGCCATGCCCATCACTGAACTGGCGAAGTTCGCGGACGATGGAGTTGCCGGGCGAAGTTCAATATGGTCCACAGTATGATCTGCGACCATAGACGCCAGCAGGTTTTCTTCGAAGCTGCGAAACACATGCACGCACGGTGTTCGGTTTGACGCGAACACGTCGTCCAGATAGCGTTCCTGACGACGATCCGCATTGTACCAGATGACAAAATCGGCGTCGGCTTCATGCAGTGCATCGGCTGCGCTGAGATTCAGAATCTCGTTGAACAGCAATGAGCCTCGGGACGTCTTAAAGCGATAGACTTTCGACAGCAATGCACGCAGCCGAGCTTCTGCCAATGCCGCTCCGGCAAGAATGTAGCGATGCCAGTTGACGATCGCTTCCAGTCGCCCCGGTTCGTCGCTGGCCATTTTCTCCAGATGGGAATAAAGGAAATCATCCAGGGACGTTCGCACTAACTGGAATCGATCGTCACGAACCAGATCTTCGCGGCTGGCTGTCGGCGAGCAGTCCTCCAGCTCCAGGACACCGCGGAGAAAACTGGCCCAGGGAGGCAGGAGATCACGAACTCGCCTGGAAATCACCATTCGTCGAACCGTGACCGCTACCGTCGCTTCGTCGGCAAATCCGGGAGTTCGCTGCGGTGAAATGTACAGAGCTCCGGCGATGAAAACGGGTTTCTCAACATGGATTGGAATCACATCCAGTGGCGATTCATTGAAGTAATTTGCCAGTTCCAGTTCGATCGCTTCGTGATCCGGAGTTGGTTCAAACCATGCTACGTTAATCACATTGACTCGCGCCGCTCCACCATTCAGATGAATAGGGATGTTCAGGAAATCGGCATATTGTCGAATGGCGGCTTCCAGCGGCTCGGAATTCTCCGCCATCGAGAAAAATTGTGGTTTGAGTTGAAGGCGAACCGAAGTTCCCACTGCCGCTCGATCACACGAAGAAAGTTGAATACTGGTTCCGGGGCCGGCTTCCCAGCGAACGCCCTCTTCGCAGTCTTCGCGTCGGCTTTCCACAATCAGTCGATCGGCCAGCATAAACGCGCTGAAGAGTCCGATCCCGAACTGACCAATCAGGTGATCTCCATCCCCTGTGACGTGTTCACGCTGCTCGTCGGAGCCGCGTCCTTTCAGCAGCCCTGTAATGCCGATGCCCAGTGTTCCGAGAAACTGTTCGGCATCATGGGCACTAAGGCCGATGCCATCGTCGGTGAAGGTCAGAGTTCCGGCCGCTGCGTCCTGATGAATATCGATTCGTCCGCGAAAACTCAGGTCGCGACTTCGTCGTCGCATAATCGCATCGTGAGCGTTCTGGATAAGTTCCCGAATGGGTGTATCAAGTCGACTATAGAGCGAAGATCCCATGATTTCGATCACGCCGGCAATATCCACTCGAAACGGAATCTCGCGAGTCCACACGCTGTCTACCTCAGATTTGGAGCCCGCGTTGACTTCGGGCTGTTAACGGAATGTCGATCTCCCGGCGTTTCACTTTGCGGGGAGGCGAGTTGTAACCGCCCGAGTGGGAAGTCGCAAACTGAAGGAGGATTGCTGCTCGGGGCGGCGATACGCAGATTGAATCACTCAATTCCGGCCGTTTCTGCCTCATTTTTGTGAGTTCGTGTCCAACCGTTTTGACTGATCGGGATGATTGGAGGTCAAGCGAAAAATCCAGGATGTGCACATCTCCTGCACATTCGAATACACATGCGAACGTGTGCGAATTCAGGGACGTCGAGTTGTGGTTCGATTACGTTTCCTTTTTTGATTGCACTTTGACACGTGTTGTCATGCCGATTTTGAATGCGAGTTCAGGGATGGTTAAGCGAAGCCTGTGTTTGTTGGTGACGCTGATGCTGGCGGGGCAATCAGCAACAGCAGGCATGAACCTCTTCGGGAGTATTCCCTGCGCCTCAGAAGACTGCGGTTCAGACGGCTGTGCAAACGAAGCCGTATGTGATGCAAACGATGGCTGCGCTGATGATGGCTGTGGTGAGTCGTGTTCCACGTTGTTTGGCAATTGCGGTCACAGCAGTTTGCCGGACCTGACAAGTTTGCTGCACAAGAGCGATCATTGCTTCGACGACTTCATTAGTCCGATGACGAACCCACTGTTCTTCGAAGACCCTCGAACCTTGACTGAGGCAAGGTTGATTTTCGCCAATCACAGACTGCCCGGGACGCTGGGCGGCGGTTCTGCTCAACTGTATGCGATGCAGCTTCGAGCGGCGATCAATGAAGATGTTTCGATCATTGCCACCAAGGATGGGTTCATCGTTTCTGACACACCAGTGATTCCGAGCGACGGCTGGGCGGACATCGCGGCTGGCTTACAGGTCAATGTCTACAAAGACGTCTGCAGCCAGAGTCTGATCAGCGTCGGCACGACCTACGAAGCACCCTTCGGTTCACCTCGATCTCTTCAGGGGAATGGGGATGGCGAGTTTCATCTGTTTGCATCGGGTGCGACAAAGGTTTTCGACGACTACCACTATATGTCCGGTTTGGGATGGCGTCTTCCTGTTGATCAGGGAGCTGAGAGTACATCAATGTACTGGTCGAACCACATCGACCGGAAGATCGGCAACTCTAAGTTCTACCTGCTGGGTGAATGTAACTGGTATCACTGGCTGGCGAATGGTGGCACGACCGCCGCGAACATTGAAGGGATTGATCTGATCAATCTCGGCAGCACAAATGTCGATGGCAACGATCTTGTGACCGGTGCCCTGGGCGTGAAGTACAAGCCAAGCGGCAATACAGAGGTTGGTGTTGCTTGTGAATTGCCTCTGACAGATCGTCAGGACATCATGAAAGACCGCTGGACTGTGGACTGGATCATTCGCGACTAATTTCATAGCCCTGCTTCTGCGAGCCAGCACTGATTCCGGGGGCAGAATCCAGCCGTGGTTTGAGAAGGAAGCTGCAAGTTCTCGTTTGCTCGGTGAAAACACCACTTTCAGAGCGGCTTGATTAACTGTCGAAGCCGGATCACAAGGGTTCTGCAATGCGGACACGCATGGAGCCCTGATGATCCGGCTTCGATTTTTGTTGATGCAGGGGCCGCAGTTGCTGCGTGGCAAACGATTTGTTGCCTCGATTCGTCCGGAATCGAGGCCGAAATCGCTGTCATAATCATCAGAATCCGCGTCGCTCGTCCTCAGAACGCTCCAATTCGCAGCAGCAATCCTGCACGCAAACTCTGCAATAACCTAAGTTTTTTCAAATTGGTTCTCTGGATTGCTGCGGTTGAGATCAGGATGGTTGAGAAATGGTTGTGCAGGCTACTGTAACTATCGGTTGTCAAAAGTGTGGCGGGACTGCGGAAGTTGTGGCTGGGCAGCAGTATCACAATTGCGTCTACTGCGATTCGCTGATTCAGCGAGCGGAAGTTTCAGAAGATCGAATTCTGCCCACCGGGATTACTCTGGACTGCAGTTGTCCAAACTGTGAGCAACCGTTGCAGACAGGCCTCATCGAAAAGCACCGAGCGTTGTTCTGTGGGTCATGTTTTGGCGTCCTGATTCGGCATGCTGACTTTTCCGGAATTGTTCAGGAGCGGCAGGCTCGACGCGCAGGAGTGGTGCCTGCAGAACCAAAGCCGATTGATCCAGAGTCTCTGAAGCGCGAGATCCAGTGTCCATCCTGCAGCGAGCGGATGGAAACTCATCCCTATTATGGGCCGGGAAACATCGTTGTCGACACCTGCAGTGAGTGCGGGTATCTGTGGCTTGATCACGGCGAGATTACTCGTGTTGAGAATGCGTCGTTTGTTCGACGCAGTACGCAGTTTACATGGGAAAGCCCTGCGGCGACCGTGTCAGAGCGTCTGCAAAGTGCGGCCCTGCCGCCCGTTGTCGAAAGTACTTCGGACTCCCCATTGCGTGCGCTTGCGGATCTGCTCTTTGGCTGATCTGGCTCTGTGCGTGGAGGCAAGTGATACGCCGCCGCAACGGACCTTTTCCGTGGATTCAGGCAACCTGTCCCACGTCATCTTCAGCAAGCAAAAAGAAAAGCCCGACAACGGCCTGCAAACATCTTGTGATGATGTCTGCACGCTGTTGCCGGGGCAATATTTGTTGAAGACTGGTTCCACGGCTGATCATTCGACCGCTGTGACGCTGGCAGAATGATTGCCAGCCAGAATGATGGTTCGGCAGACGGCTGGTGTTTGGGCCGTTTGCCGAACCGGACTCCTGCATCCGATTACATACGGTATGCGGGGTTGTCTCGACTGAAGTCGATCGTGACCATTTCTTTTCCGAAATCCAGATTCAGGAATGAGTAGTCTTCAATCAGAGTCTGATCATCCAGTTCATTGGCTGTCAGGCCTTCGGAATTCTCTGTCCACGTATGATTGATGACTCGAAGAGGAACATGGTACCGCGCGTCCAGCATCAGCAGGCTTTTGCGGTAGGTTTTGTTGAATTCCGGTGAATCATATTCGTACAGGAAGCAATAGCATTTTCGCTCGTCGAACTCTGTGTCTTCCAATCGCACGCATCGCACGCCCTGACCATTCTTGAGATCGTTCTGGCGATGGAAAACCAGCAATTTGAGCATTCCGAGGATTCCGGCCTCTGTGACCGGGTATCGGGCCTGAGCCATGGCTTCGGGGCTTGTTGGCTCAAGTTTGATCGCTGGCAGCAGGCGACCTTTGAACCCGCCCAGCTTCACGCACATTTTCTTGTCTTCGTAGTCTTCATTATACAAAAGCTGGCGACCCGTGTCTCCGTTTTTCCACTTCATGTAGATACCGAAGGATGGTGAATGCCGTACCTTCATATCGATTGCCTGAGTTTCACTAAGGTCGCCCTGGATGCGTTCCTGCTTGTTGAAGACAACCGAGTAAGCGTCGACATTCTCGATGAATCTTTGACCATCCTGCATCATAAGCAGAGAGAACTTAAGTGCATCGTCGTTGTTCAGAATCATCCCGCCAGCCTTGGATGCGGGGGTGCCAGGTTTTGCACTGACCGTGGTCGTCTGTGGTTCTGCAGATTCAGCCGCAGCAATGGCTCCCGGCGGCAGCGGAACGTTATCGGAGGAGATCTCCAGTCGACCGATTTCTTCACCGGCCGGGACAGGGTCAAAGCTGCAGAAGATGACGCCAAGACTAATCGCCGAAACGCTTATCGCAAGAAAATTCGACCGTCGGGAATTCTTTTGGGGACAGAGTCGCACCATCGGGAACACACCTCTTTTGGGGAACGGCACTTTGATCAGTCCTGCCCAGTCAAAGTTACCGCACAAACACCGTTGACCCGACACTCAGGTTGCCGTAGTCGTCATGTCGGGTTGATTCGCCGAAATCCCTTCCGGTTTCGTTTAGGACGCAGACCAAGACGATCGCGCAAGCTGTCTCCGACCAGAGTTCTGCGGGCCCACGCAGAACTTCATTACGATTCTGATTGCAATCTGATGGCCCTGCGACAAGCTGACGCAGGAGACAGAGGGGAATGCACCTCCATTGCGTCAGAAATGTCCGTGGTGAAAGCACCACTAATGGGCAGCGTCAAAGAGAAATCAGCGAAATGTGGAGAGAATAGACAGGATGCTGAACAAGCGACTCGGCCAATATTCATCGTCCCGAAGTGATGATTCCGGCGCAATATGAAGTGGCAATTACTGCCGGTTTAGCGGTCTCGAACGGTTCGTTCTGATTAATCCGGAAAAGGCCAGAAAGTTGCCCGGGTTTGACATCGTCGTATGATCGGTCATCCTGCCGCAGTCGTCAGAGTTTAACTCGCTGTTGAGGCTTGTTCTCTTCTAATTGCTGTTGGAATTTGGTGTTGATCCCCATGTCCGTTGATCTGAATATTGCTGATCGCCTGCGAAGATCTGCAGAGGCCGTTCCTTATCAGCGTGCAGTCGTGTTTCCGGAATCGCGTAATTCGATGGGACGCGTTGCGTGGACCCATCTGACGTTTCAGGAACTGGATGAAGAAGTCGATGCGATCGCTCGAGGATTGATCGCCATTGGCGTTGGGCCCGGCCATCGGATTGTGCTGATGGTTCGCCCGTCGATTGAGTTCATCGCTCTGACCTTTGCAATCTTTCGCACCGGCGCGGTTTGTACGCTGATTGATCCGGGCATGGGCAAGAGCAGCGTGCTTCGATGCCTGGATACGGTTGATCCCGATGGATTTGTCGCTATTCGGCCGGTCCACATTGTTCGCAAAATGATGCCCTGGCGATATCGGAACTCCAGGCTGAACGTGATTGTTGGTCCTAAGCGTCGCTCGCTGGGTTGTTCAAGCCTGAAGGAAGTGATTGCGGTCGGCCGACAGTCCGTGGAGCCTCTGCCGCGAACGAAAGCGAAAGATTCGGCCGCCATTATCTTCACGAGTGGCAGCACGGGGCCGCCCAAGGGAGTGCTCTATGAACACGGGATGTTCGATGCTCAGGTGGATTTGATTCAGGGACATTACAAGCCTGAATCCGGAGAAATCGACCTCCCTGGCTTTCCTCTGTTTGCGTTGTTCAATCTGGCGATGCAGATGACGACTGTGATTCCGGAGATGGATCCCACGCGTCCTGCGAAAGTTGATCCTGAAAAGATTCTGGAAGCGATCCGCAGCCAGGGTGTGACCCAGGCGTACGGCTCCCCGGCTCTTTGGAATCGCGTCGGGCGATACTGTGAACAGCGAGGCTTAAAGCTGCCAACTTTGCGGCGAGTTCTCTCGGCGGGAGCTCCGGTTCCGATTCATGTTCTGCAGCGAATGACATCAGCGCTGTCACCGGTCGCCGATATTTATACGCCGTATGGTGCGACCGAATGCCTGCCCGTGGCTTCCATTGGCGGACGAACGGTTCTGAACGAAACGGCGGCATTGACGGCCGTCGGACGTGGAACTTGTGTGGGGACGGTCTTCGATCGCATGGAGGTTCGCATCATCGCGACTTCATTTGATGTGCTGGAGGATATCGGGCAGACACGAACTCTGCCTCAGGGTGAAATCGGTGAGATTATTGTTCGCGGCCCTGTGGCGACTCGCGAGTATTTCCGCAGACCGGACGCGACATCGGCGGCAAAAATTCTCGACGGTGAATCTTTCTGGCATCGAATGGGAGATGTTGGGTATCTCGATGATCAGGGGCGGCTGTGGTTTTGCGGCCGCAAAGCTCACATCGTGTTTCCGGAAACAGGCCCGATGTATTCGGTCTGCTGTGAAGCGATCTTCAACAACCATCCTTGCATCTATCGTACTGCGCTGGTCGGTGTTGGGACCAGGGGACGCCAGACGCCGGTGATCGTTGCAGAACCGGAAGCTGACCAATTTCCGACGAATTCTTCAGGCAGTGCTAAGTTGCGTCAGGAGTTGCTGAAGCTTGGCGGCGAGAACCCGCTGACTGCCGGCATTCGACAGATCCTGTTTCATCGTTCTTTGCCCGTTGATACGCGACACAACGTCAAAATTAATCGGGAAGCACTGGCGGTCTGGGCGACGAAAGCCTTGCGCAATGAAGATCTGGAGAGCTGAAACAATCGGAGACTTTGATTATGATCGATTATCAGTTGGAACCAGAATTGTCCGCAGACGAGTTCATCGACGTTCTCATTCGTTCCACATTGGGTGAACGTCGCCCCATCGATGATCGCGAACGTATCGACCTGATGTTGAGAAACGCAGATCTGATCGTGACGGCTCGATCGAATGGACGACTGGTGGGTGTGAGTCGAGCGATCACTGATTTCGTCTATTGTACATATTTGTCAGATCTCGCCGTGGATGGGACTTGTCAGAAGCAAGGGATTGGCCGTGAGTTGATTGAGCGGACTCATCAGGCGGCTGGATTGAAAACACGCCTGATTCTGATTGCGGCTCCCAAAGCTCGGTCTTATTACCCGCATATTGGCATGGTGCCGCATGATTCCTGCTGGGTGCGAGATCCCGCTTGAGTCGCGTTTGTTGGCTGAGTTTCTTCAGCCGCAGTGCATAGGCTCCCGATTTTGTTGCGAGGCGTTTTCAGAAGGTCCGAGTGTCTCACGGGAAAAATCGTTGCTGCGAGTGAATCGGTGCTTTTCTGCTGCTATCCTGCCCGGGACTCTTTGAGGCTGGTTCAGTCGTTATTTCGCACTTTTGCTTCGAAAACAGGATTACTCATGCAGACCACAGCTTTTCAGCCGGAACAGTTTCGACGATCAGTTCTTGCGGTGCCGCCATTGGCTCGTGGCGCTCAGGATAAGATCTGTCGGACTGAGAATGAAAAGCTGGTTCGCCATATCGAAGCGGGTGGCGTTTCGATGTTGTTGTACGGTGGTAACGCCAACTTTTATAACATTCGTCCCACTGAGTTCGGGGACTTGCTGGAAATGCTGCAGGATGTCGCTGCCGAAGGGACTTTGGTTGTTCCATCAGTCGGGCCCGCCTATGGGACGATGATGGATCAGGCAGATGTCTTCAAAAAGACTGCCTATCCCACGGTCATGGTGTTGCCAACAAAGGCGATCATGACGGAAGCCGGCCTGATGACCGGGTTCCGACGCTTTGTTGAAGCAATCAATCGTCCGGCGGTGCTTTACATCAAAGAAGAAGGTTACATCAGTCCGGAAGGTGCTGCGGAACTGGTTCGTGACGGACTCGTGTCGTTCATCAAGTATGCGATTGTTCGCAAAGATCCGGCTGACGACGAATATTTGTCTCGCCTGGTGACGATGGTTGATACGAAACTGATCTGCAGCGGCATCGGTGAACAACCTGCTTTGGTTCACCTCACGAAGTTTCGACTCAATGGATTTACTGCAGGATGCGTTTGCGTCAATCCTGCTCTGTCGCAAATGTTGTTGAAGGCCATTTGTGATGGGGACTATGATAAGGCTGAGGCGATCCGGAAGATCTTCCTGCCGCTTGAGAATCTTCGCAACGAAGTGAATCCAATTCGAGTTCTGCATGAAGCTGTTGCGTTGGCTGGAATTGCTGAGACTGGCAAACATTTGCCTCTGCTGTCCGGGTTGACCGAGACGACGGCCGACCGAGTTAAGGTTGCTGCACGCGAGCTTCTTGCTGCGACATATTCGTAGCGCTTTGTTCGGATTCGATTTTGGGGTTCTTTGTCGTGGACGAGGCTGCGAGTCCCTTTCGAGATTCAGGCCCGCGGG
>JBIIIF010000046.1:0-34210 GCA_044235005.1 Planctomycetaceae bacterium
GGCAATGAGTCGCTCTTCCGCTGTCAGCTTTTCAAGATCCATTGTGTTGCCTCCGTGTCTTTTAGAACCAGAAGTCACCACAATAACCTAAACTACCCATTCGCGCAATCGTTCGCGACTACACCCTTCTGTTGTCGACGGCGATTTATGGCTCTTCATCCCGTGCGACCGGCAGCCGGATGATGACGAACAGCCCGATCAGGACCAGAATCAGGGTAGTGAACCGTAATGTGCTGGAAAGATTCCCGACACTGAATGTCAGCACAAGCCCGGCCACCACAATCAAAATCGCGCGAACTTTGTCAGCCGGCCGGATCCCTTTGCGGTCTTCCCAGTCTCTCAGAATTCGTCCGAAGAAACGAGATCCTTTGAGACGGCGATGCATCTCCGGCGAACACTGAATCAGGAGATAACTGGCAAGAAGAACGAACGGAGTGCATGGAAGGACGGGGAGAAAGAATCCGATGCCCGCAAGGATTAAACAGACCACAGCGCCCACGATCGCGACGGCCTGCTTGAGTCCTGTTAAACGCGTCGATTGATTCGGTCGCGACACGTCATTCGTTATGTCCGTCGTGTCCGCACGATCGTTGGTCATCTGTAACCTGCGAAAGTTCCAGTCCGCTTCGTTGGCCGAACAGCAGAGTGCAAAGACACATTCTCCACACGGTGTGAATTGAGGCCGGGTGTTCGCAGGCTACCTTCAGAAGTCAGCCTCAATCTTCGCCGCGCACAGAATGACGTCCCGCATGTCTGAGATCTCAATGGGTCAGCAGGACTTGATCAGATCTGATTCAGATGGCGACTAATCGTCGTCATCATTCAGCAGGTCTCGGTAGTTTTTCGAGCCGCGGCGATCTTTCTGGCCGGCGCGTCGGACTTCGCCGCCACCACCGCCGTCTTCGTCGTCAGACAAACGGCTATTCTTTTTGTTGCGGCGGTCTTTGCCGCCACGCTTCTCAATAAGATGCTTCAAATCATCCGGCAGAGGCAGTTCGTTTGGCATGAGAGCACTCGAAGTACTGAAGCCTTTCACAACACCCAGAAAAATAACGGACACGGCGTCCGTGTAGTTTTATCACTAAGTTCAAACACTGTCCTGGATTCAGCGGAGATAGCCCTTAGAAGAACTCCCATTCCGGGCGGATATCTTCTGTTTGATCTGCTGACCCGATTTGGTTGATTCTGACTTCTTCACTTGTCCGTGAAAAGCCTGATTTCCCGGAACCGGCATGTTCTGCCGAGACTTCTGAGAATTGTTTCCGCGCGATGCCCCGGCCTCAGCTTGTCCCGAACTGCTGACTCGCTGTACTGAGCTCGACTGTTGGCCTGCTTCCACTGGAATATGATCGGCTCTTGGACGCCCCTGTCCTGCCGCTGCTGGCGGAATTTCGGGAGGCGGGTCCATGATCAATCCTTCGTGGGGCGGTACAGGCTCCATAATCACAGGAACTTCAGCCGGTGGCTCGTTCAGGTAATAGTCTGCAGATCGCGGCGGTTCAGGAATCCAGCGAGTTCCCTCACTCTTGCGGAACTCCTGAATATTTCGGCGAGTATCCCGTGGACGATATCGTACTTCCGGAAGTTCAGGCTCCCATGGTCGGAATTCTCGTTCCAGTGCTCCGTGAAAGAGACGAGTTTCTGTGCGATCAAGTTGAGTCTGCTGCTCGGCATCAAGAGGACATGGACAGTCAACGATTCGTGGAATCAGTACCACGATGACTTCTTTTCGAGATCTCATCTTTCGCGATTGCTGGAACAGGTGCCCAATCATCCAGAGTTCGCCCAACCCGGCGGCCTTAATTCGCTGGTCGTCGTCGATCTCACGGATCAGCCCACCGATGACCATGCCCTGGCCGTCGTTAAGCAGGACCGTTGAGTCAACTGTTGTGATCTGTTCGTCAGGCAGTTCTGTGTCGATGTTGATAGAGCCGTCGGAGACTTCTGGATTCACTTTCATCAGAACCTGTCCGTTGGTCCCGATATAAGGTGTCACGATCAAAACGACACCCACGTCAAGAAACTCGACGCCCTGAACAGTGCTGGTTTCGGTTGTCGTGCTTTGACGGTATCCGATCTTTCCGCCAATCTGAATTTTGGCTTCCTGACCATGAGTGACCAGGACCTGAGGTGATGCCAGCGTTCTGGCATCGACCGTATTCTTGAGTGCATCCAGAAGGCCGTCGACTTTCGAACCATCAATGCCGACCAGCAACGCGGGGTTACTCGTTGTTTTTGCAAAGCCCGGTGTCTTCAGGGAAACGTTCGTGCCCGCGATATCAGACATCATCTCGAGATTAACACCGTGGCGATTCTCCGCCGACAGGTCAACTTCGAGAATGTGAGCTTCAATCTGAACCTGCTTTGGTGGCCGATCAAGTTGATGGATACACGTTTCAATTCGATCCAGATAATCCGGAAGGTCTTCGACAATCAGCCGATCAGATGACTTTCTGGTGTCCTGTTTTTCAGACTGCATGGCTTTGACTTTGCCAACTGGCGAAAGCAAATCCTTGATCACGGCTTCGATCTCGGTTCCCGAAACATAACTCAGCGGAAAGACCTTGATCAGGCGCCCCTGGACAATAGCTCCGCCTGTGTCTTCTGTGGACATTCTGGTGATGGAAATGATGTTGTTTCGGCGACTCCATGACAGTCCCTGAATCGACAGGATCGCATTCAAAGCATCTGCCAAAGGGACATCGCGAAGAGTTACCGACACCTGCTGAGTGATCGCATCTGATGAAACAATATTCAGGCCGTGATCATGGGCCAGAATGGAAAGGATATCACTCAGGCTGGCATCTTTGGCGATCAGCGTGATCAAGCCGTTGTTCATTCGGAGTTCCAGATCGCGTCGGCTGACAATCGTATCAGCATCGCGAAAAGGAATATTGATCACTCCCTTATCGTCTGTCGTGACTTCCGGAAGTCCGTTGCTTTGTGGTCCCAGGTCGTCGGCTCGCATTTGTTGGCGAGGCTCCTGCTGCTCCACATTCGCGGGTGAATCGAGTTCCGCCGGACGATCCTGGACGATCCTCGGCGTGGCTCGAGGAATATTCCTGTCCGGAGTTCGTTCTTGAATGACTTCCTGTGGAACGACATCCTGCTCGACAACAGGAAGCTCACGTGCTTCTTCTGCAGGTGGCAGCGTTTGTGGTTCAGGAGGTTCACTAAAGTCGCGTTCGTCGATCGGCAACTGGGGCTGATCGAGGTTCAGTTGACTCGGCGGCTGGTTTGGTCGGTAGACAACCTGAGTTCCCTTCGAATTTGTCGCATGAGAGTTGTTGTCCCTGACCTCTGCAGTATGGCTTGTCCCCTTCCAGCCGGCCGTCTGAACGGCGGATGTTTTCAGTGTGCCAACGGGAGCGGCGGGGGCTTGCGATGATCGTCGAGCCTGACGTTCCGGTGGTGGGTTCTCAATCATCGAGCGATCCAACAGCGGTCGCTCAGGCGTTACAGGGCGAGCACGCCAGACGTTCGAACGTCGAGCGGCTGAGGAACGCGACAGCGAAGTGGATGCTGCTGCTGAATGTGTTGCACGATCTGTCGCGGTGCGAGTTGATTTCTCAGCGGGAAGCTCATCCGACCTCAGCGAGGCCACTGATAGGAGCATCCAGGCCGACAGGCAAAGTGCGATCGAGGGGCCTGCACGAAAACGCACGAGACTCTGGTCGCATCCGCGTTCCAGAGGACGTACTTCGGCTGGTTGTCGTCGCCGTCCAAACATGCATCCACGCCCTTTTCGCGGAGTCAAATGACGCCGCGATCCCCCTCGGAAATGCCTCTTCGCTGGACCAGCAGAGTGTATTTCACGCCGACCATTCGAAGATTCCCTAATCGGTATCGACCGGAGAATCTGCAATCTCCAGCACGATCAGTACAACCGAATACATCTGCGCGAATTCAAGGACCCGCATTGTAGGAAAAGTCTTCTCAAATCGCCTGTTTTGACTGGGGGCAAGTTTTGGGGCAGAAAATGGCGGGATTGGGGGGCGACGCCATCAAAACCCAAAACATGGTCTAGCTCAGTCCGGCAAGAAACCCGGCCATTTCACCTGCGGCATGACTGTTGTTTTGCTGCTGAGCCTGCTGAATTCCAGCAGAAAACGTCTTTCTGGCGTCTTCAACCTTGCCAATTCTTGTGAGTAACTGACCAGCCATCAGGAAGGCGGGAACATACGGACTTGTCGCGGTCATCAGGCCGTCAAACAACTCCAAAGACCGTTCGGAATTGCCTTCTTTGTCGAATTCCATGGCCAGCATGTATTTGAGCATCTGATCCTCGGGGCTCGACTGCAGCATGACTTCCAGTTTTTCACGTCGAGACGCCATTTTTCGGTACCCTGTCTGATTTAAAGAGGCTGCGTTTTGTGTTGTTGGCTGGAACTTCAGATTGACTCACGCCCCAGTTCTGTCGCCCGATTCTTTGCTTTGGCCGCCGAATGTCAATCGCCGGAGGTTGCTTCATCGCGTGAAATTTCGGCTGTTTCTCTCGATTCTCGCTGCAGACAAAGGCCCATTTGCCGAAGGATTCGCGACCTGTACAATCCCGGGCTTCGAAGTCACTGGCGAGAAAGTCTTTGGCAACTGTGTCCCTTTTTAAGCGTGGAAGTCTTCAATGGAAGCCGGAATTGTCGGCCTGCCGAATGTCGGCAAGAGCACTCTGTTTAATGCTCTGACGTGTTCAACCGCTGCTCAAAGCGCGAACTATCCGTTTTGTACGATTGAACCGAACGAAGGCATCGTGAGTGTTCCGGATGAACGACTCCAGCGTATCACCGCGTACATTCCACCTCAGAAAGTCATCCCTGCGATTCTGAAGTTGGTGGATATCGCCGGCATCGTGAAAGGAGCAAGCGTTGGTGAAGGTCTGGGCAATAAGTTCCTGAGCCACATCCGCGAGGTGGATGCGATTCTGCAAGTCGTTCGCTGCTTCGTGGATGATGACATCACTCATGTGGGAGGAGGCGTCAATCCTCTGTCTGACATTGAAGTGATTGAAACCGAACTGCTGCTGGCCGATATGCAGACGCTTGAAAACAGTCTGCCCAAAGCTCAGCGATCCGCCAAGAGCGGCGACAAGGATGCGAAGCTGCGTGCAACAGTCATGGAGAAATGTCAGCTCATCGTCAACGATGGCAAGCCACTTCGCACTGCAGAGTTCACCGAAGAAGAAGCGAAGGTGATCAGCGCGATCGGACTGATGACGGCCAAGCCGATTCTGTTCGTGGCCAACGTTGCGGAAAATGATCTGGAAGGCAAGAGTCCGCTGGTTGAACAGGTACGAAAGTACGCCTCCGAACATGGTGCTTCTGTGGTACCCGTTTGCGCGAAGCTGGAAGCCGAGTTGGCGGAACTTGATGAAGCCGACCGCCAGGAGATGCTCGAATCCGTCGGACTGAAAGAGCCAGCTCTCGGACCACTCGCCCGAGCGGCGTACAAGACACTTGGTCTGCAGAGCTACTTCACTGCCGGCGAAAAAGAAGTCCGCGCCTGGACAATTCCGATTGGAGCCTCGGCTCCTCAGGCTGCCGGTGTGATTCACACTGATTTTGAACGCGGCTTCATCCGCTGTGAAATCTATACTCTGCCGGATCTCGAAACCTACAAGACGGAGAAGGACATTCGAGCCGCCGGGAAACTGCGTGTTGAAGGAAAATCTTACGTCATGCAGGACGGAGATATCTGCCACTTCCTGTTTAACGTTTAATGTCGGCCATCACTCCACCGCCACCGAAACGCCCCCAGCGTCGCTCGCCAACTCCCGGCACGCTGGCTTTTATCGTTTTCATTGTGCTGGCGATGTTGCGGATGCTGGTGTTCAGGCCGGAGTCAGGTTCAGATCCTGACTCCACGCAGCTTGTGACTGTGAATCATGTGATTGACGGTGACACAATCGAACTGACCGATGGACGCACCCTTCGGCTTCTGGTGATTGATGCTCCGGAAGCCGGTTTCTTTGGCAAGGTCGCTGAGCCGTGGGCGAAGGAGTCCACGCAGTGGCTTCGATCGCAGATTGATGGGAAACAGATTCGTCTGCGTATCGACAGCGAAGAAAAGGATCGCTACCAGCGAACACTTGCTTGGGTCTACACTCGTGATGGTGAATTCATCAACGAGCGACTCCTGTCTGAAGGTCACGCGAAGTTGCTGGCGGACTACGGTCTGCCGCTCGATCTTGAACCCGGGTTGCGAGCTGCAGAAAGTGAAGCTCGAATTGAAAAACGAGGTCTGTGGGGGATTTCCAGGCGATCGAAGAAATGATCGACAATTGGCCGGCGTCCTTTACTTTTTGAGTTGCGGCCAGACCGGTTTGCCAGATGTCACGGTCTGCAGTTTCCAGAGGCTGCCTCCGGAAGTAACGAACAGCGAGCGAAGATCGTCACCGCCAAACGCGCAGTTGGTGGTTTCATCACGAGGAATTGGAGCTACTGTGAGCAACTGACCGTCCGGAGAGAAAACGTAGATTCCCGCTGTGGGTTGATCGGCCGTTTCGTGCGGCGGATTGGGTTTGTTGATACCAGCCGCCACATAAAGTCGACCGACGGCATCCAGTTTCATTCCATCGGGACCGCGAGTCGTCTTCCAGTCGAAGATCAGTGTCTGAGTTTCAAAATCGACAGTTCCGTCCTGCTGCAGTTCGAAGCGCCACAGCGCGCGTGCCCCGATAAGTGAATTGTTATTGTTGTCGGCGACGAACAGGTATTTGTCATCGTGTGTGATGACGATTCCATTCGGGCGGTCGACTTCGTGCCTGATGATTCTCGTGACGTTTCCTGAGGGATCAATGCGGTAGACCCCTTCGATCGGGCGACTGTTCGCGTCCAGCATTTCCATCGTGCTTCTGTCGCCATATTGCGGATCAGTAAAATAGATCCGATTCTGCGAGTCCATCGTCAGGTCATTGGGCTGATTAAACTTCTTGCCGTCGAATGTTTCGGCCAGCACTTTGGTTGAACCATCGGCTTCAATGCGAGTGACACGGCGCCGCACTGGTTCGCAGATAATCAAACGTCCTTCACGGTCGAACATCAGTCCATTCGAACCAGCATTCTGGCGATAGACGGAACTCTTTCCGGTCTTGTCGCGAAGATTGATATTGCCCTCGCCGCTTGTCAAAAGACCCAGCTCCGGATTCCATGCCGGCCCTTCCCCTGCTCCGTGCTCCTGCAGCAGTTCTGGTTGTGAAGTGAAGATTTCCTGAGTCGTCTCATCGCTCAATTTGAATGTGGCTGTGACCGGGAAATGATCGGAGAGTCCATCCGTGACGGAGTCCCGCAGGATTTCAGCCGATTCGATGGAGCCCAATAGGCTGCGTGAAACAAAGATGTAATCAAGTCGTCTGTCTGTTCCATGGTTTTCGTCACTGACGAGTGGCGACGGAAACGTGCCGACGAATGGATCTTCGCCCGAAGGACCCTCCTGAATCAGGTCCACGTAACCCTGACGGAGAATCGACGAGATGCCACCATAATCGATCCGTCCATTGTTCAGATTCTTTGCACCCTTGTCTCGTTGATCCAGCATCTGAAAGAACGGGACCAGTTTGGCATCGGAATCATACTGAGGCTTATCCGCCGGCGAGAAACCATTGAAATCACCGGCCAGAACAATCCTCGGATTCAACTCAGGAAGTGACCTTACGTCTTCCTGCAGCAGACGAGCTTCTTCGATTCGTCGCTCAAAGTTGGACGGGTGAAAGTGGATCACGTAAAACCAGATGCCCTGAATGCGGCATCGCAGCAAACCATGATGCATGCCGTCGCGAATTCGTTTGACATCTGCAATGGGAAAACGTGAAGTGATGCCTGTGGGAAATCCATCTTCCTTCAACAAAACGGAATGCTCATGCCCCCATGAGTGTGCATCGGCCGCCAGCTTTTCCGGAGTGTACTCGTTCAGTTCCTGTAACGACACAACATCTGGCTTCTGCGCGGCCATCCATTGGAGCCAGTCTGCATGCCGCGGCTCTGCTTTCTTTGTGAAGCCGTACCAGACATTATGAGTCACCAGCTTGAGAGTGGTTGGCTGCTCCTGGCCAAACGCGACCGCTGTGACAAGGCAGACCGACACGAAACACAAAGCGCGCAGGTGTAACATGAGAGACTCATCTACGTGGGAAGATCATCAAGGTGAACCAGCACGTAGAATGGTACTCATGACTAAAGTCGTCAATCGACTCACTTTTATGGACTGCGGCAGCCTGCTGCCGCTTTTGGTGCAGGCAGCAGGCTGCCGAACAATCGGTTCGAAGTGCGAAATAACTCAGAGTAACGATCCACAGCAGGCTGTGGATCGTAAAGCGGCAGCAGGCTGCCGCAGTCCAAAGGAAGAAATCTCTTTTTGCCCTACTGCGGCGCGCTGAAGTCTCGGACGTTCTGACTCAGCAGGTCCGGGCGGTTGAGATGAGCTTCGCAGAGGAATTCTTCAGCCAGAGACGCGTAGTCGTGAGCATCGGATCGAGCTGAAGCGCTGCGGCGACAGGTCTGAGCAAATTGCAGAATGGCCCGCTGTGATTCACGGTCACCTTCGCAGTCTTTCGCGAACATTGCCTGAAGTACCGGCAAAGATTCCCAGTCCTCCCACCGCGCGAGATTCGTGATGGCGATTTCTCTCATGGAACTGGTCTGCAGCAGTAATCGCATCGAAGATTGAATGCGCTCTTGATTGATCACATCACTTTCGTAAGTCCGGATGAACTGCAATGACTGGACGAATGCATGTCGAGCTGTGTCGGGAACATCTGCGGGCAAAGCAATTGTCTCTTCAAGTTGTTTGAGTCCCTCTTCGCCAGTCAACAGCAGGTAGCCTCCCATCAAGCCTTCCGCCCCGAATCGGAAAACGCGAGTTGGCGTTGTCTGGTCATCGCCAACTGGAAGCTCCGTTTCGCCTTCCATCATATGGCTCAACAGGAACTGAGCATCCTCGGGACTGCCTGATAGCCCCAGCATCATTCCGTAAAGCCCCAGACGTTCAGGGCTCATGTCTTTGTCTGCAATCCACCTGCGCAGATCTGCAGGCGACATTAACTCTCGTACAGCGACGACATCATCATAAGACGCGTTGCCGAATTCTGCCCATGCATCGATCGCAATTAATGGATCGCGGTGTTCCAGATTAGTCAGGAAGTAAGCCAGGCGAGTCGGCTGCGGATCTGTTTGAGCTGGCAACTGCTGCAGATAGTTCACCATGTCTGTGGTGATGGCCAGAGTTTCGTTCCAGGATATTAACTCGGGCACTAGGAACGACGCCTTTTGAATGACGACCTCAACGGGAGCATCGGACTTGAGAACTGCCTGGGTGACTTGCCCGCTTGAGTTTGCATCGTTGGCCTCAGAGTTCGTTGACGTCGATGCGAACGTGTTTGCAGATTCCGGCAGAGAATACTCGGGCAATGTTCCGTACATTAAAAAGAGATCACCGGGGGCGCCGGCGGCTTCGCTGGGAATGATGATTGGCTGACCAATCGACAGTCGATCCAGTTGAGCGGCGGTTTCTTCACCGCGGAGATATTTGCGAATTCGCAGCGTTGATTCGGGACGAGTCCCCTGGTCGTAAACTTCAAATCTTACCAACTCCGCAATCAATACGAGATCCGCGCGGGAGATTTGTTCGGCTAGTGTCTGAGGTGGTGAAAGGCAAAATGGACACGCCGGTGCATTGCGAAATATGGCGGTCAGCAGCAGAATCACCGCCAGAGCGGCCGACGCAATAGATGACTGGCGATGACGTTGAGTGAATCCATTCACGGTCAGACGTTCCGTTCAAAAACTGAATTTGGAGACCTCCGGCATTCTCACAAGCCCGGGGCTTTTCGGGAAGAGGAACGACGATGTTTGTGTATCGCAGAGCCAACATTTCTGATGTCGGCCGAATCACGGAATTCAACTGTCGGTTGGCTCTGGAGACCGAAGGAAAACATCTGGATCCTGCTACTGTGACTCGCGGCGTTTCGCGAGGACTGCTGTTGGCCCCGGAAGTCCTGTACTTTGTTGCCGAAAAAGATGGGATCGTGGTTGGCCAGGTGATGCTAACTCGAGAATGGAGCGACTGGCGGGATGGCTGGATGTTGTGGATTCAGAGCGTTTACGTCGATGCGGAATGGCGAGGTTTGGGGGTTTTCGGGAAGCTGTTTTCTTTTGCCATCGAGTCTGCTGCTTCAGAGGGACACGTGGTCAACGTACGACTTTATGTCGAGCATGCCAACGAGGCCGCTAAGGCGGTGTATGGAAAATTGGGATTTCGAAACGCGGGTTACGAGGTCATGGAGATGCCGTACAAATGAAGAATCCGAGATCGGATCAGGTCAATCCTTACGCGGCTCCTGAACTTGCTGCACAGAATTCATTACAGGCCGAGATTACGGGGAAAGTATCTACCTTCGCCTGGATCGTCGTGCTGTTGCTGTTTCCGGTTGCCCTGTTGAATTATCTTGACCGGCAAATGCTGGCGGCCATGAAGTCGTCGATGGTGGGCGACATTCAGGGTATCTCCAACGAAGCTCAGTGGGGCTTTGTGCTTGGCTCGTTCAAATGGGTCTATGCCTTACTGAGTCCGTTTGGTGGCTACGTCGCGGATCGATTCAGCCGACGGCTGGTCATTGGATTCAGTTTGCTGATCTGGTCTGCAGTGACCTGGATGACTGCGTGGGTGAATTCTTATGAAATGCTGATTGCCACTCGCGCGTTAATGGGGATCAGTGAAGCCTTCTACATTCCTGCTGCACTGGCGTTGATTACCGATTTTCATGTCGGAGCAACTCGTTCACGAGCTGTGGGGCTTCATCAGGCCGGGATCTATTGTGGATTGATCGTAGGAGGCATGGCGGGCTTTGTGGCGGAATCTCCGGCCTATGGCTGGCGCTGGGCGTTTTCTGCGTGTGGGATTATTGGAGTTTTGTATTCGCTGCCATTGTTCATTTTTCTTCGCCCACCGGAACGAAGTGTGGAGAAACAAAATCTGAGCCCTGCTCAGTCGATCAATGAACTTCGGCGCAACCGAAACTTTCTGTTGCTGGTTCTCTATTTTACACTGCCTGCCATCGCAGGCTGGGTTGTGAAAGACTGGATGCCGGCGATTCTGAAGGAGAAGTTTCAGTTGGGACTTGGCAAGGCAGGACTCGTTGCGACTTTTGTTCATCCGGCTTCAATTGTTGGCGCGGCGATTGGCGGTTACCTGTCGGATCGATGGATGAAGAAAACCAGTCGCGGGAGGATTTTTATCAGCGCCATCGGAATGGCCATGTTTCTGCCAGCCCTGTTTGGTGTCGGGAATGCGGCGACGGCGGGCGTTGCCGTTGCAGGACTTGTGCTGTTCGGATTCGGCTGGGGATTTTTCGACTGCAATAATATGCCGATTCTGTGCCAGATCGTCCGGCCTGAATTACGGGCAACCGGCTATGGATTTATGAATCTGGTCAGCATCAGTTGTGGTGGATTTGGAGACTGGGGATTCGGTTATCTTCGCGACCGGCAGGTGCCTCTGAATGCAATCTTTGGTGCATTTGCGGGCGTGGCGGCTCTGTCAATCATCATTGTGCTGCTGATCAAACCTGCGGCAGCCGACGCGTCTGGCGATGTGAAACAGCCGTGAGTTGTAACGGGCTTTTGCATCCGCGAACCGAAGACAGAGCGGTACTGCCAAACGTGGGATTTTGCAGTACGATTATGGTCATTTTGGGGATGTGGTGCCAATAATCTGGCGTGATTGATGAATGACCAGCTTCAAGCGTTGTCGCCGGGCGTGTTGATTTCCTGAGAGGGACTTACAGCTGCCATAAGCCTCTTTATTCAGGCATATTCTTCTGCAACAGGAATACCGATCAATGAACAGTCATGAAGTCGATTATCAGATCTTTGGCGACGATATGCAGTTGGTAGAAGTCGAACTGGATCCTCGCGAAACGGTGATCGCAGAAGCTGGCGCGATGAACTACGTTGAAGATGGTATTCAGTTCGAGGCCAGAATGGGAGATGGCACCGAAGCGAGTTCTGGTCTCATGGGGAGATTGTTGGGGGCAGCAAAACGCAAACTGACTGGTGAGTCGATCTTTATGACTCACTTTACAAATCACTCCAGTCACAAACGGAAGGTCGCGTTCGCGGCACCTTTTCCAGGCAAGATCATCCCGATCAACCTCGCAGATGTTGGCGGCACGATCACCTGTCAGAAGGATTCTTTTCTCTGTGCGGCCTATGGCACTAAAGTCAGTATCGCTTTTGCACAGAAACTGGGAGCCGGTTTTTTCGGCGGTGAAGGTTTTATTCTTCAAAAGCTTCAGGGCGATGGACTCGCGTTCATTCACGCCGGGGGTACCGTCATTCGCAAGGATCTGAAGGGGGAAACTCTGCGAGTCGACACAGGCTGCATCGTTGGTTTTGCCGGAGACATTGAGTACGACATTCAGCGGTCCGGAAATCTCAAATCCATGTTCTTCGGAGGCGAAGGGTTGTTTCTGGCGACCTTACGCGGACAAGGCACGGTGCTGATTCAGAGCTTGCCGTTCGCTCGGCTGGCAGATCGAGTGCTCCAGAATTCGGGACCGGGAGGTGGGCAGGAGCAAGGCTCAGTACTGGGAGGTTTCGGGAACATGTTCGGCGATTAGACGCCGATGAATACCCGGCTTTCCATGAGTTCCGGTTTTAACCTAGAATCCGCAGACACATTCACACGGCCTGACAAAACCGGGAGCGGCTCCCGAACACTGCAGAGACATGCCACGATAGCTCGGTGGCAGGGTTCCTGTTCCGGTTTTGTAGAGGCCGATAACCACCGTTTTTGTCTGCAAGAGCCCTTTCTCTTGGCTGCGCCAACTTCTATAGCCGTTCTCGGGTCCACGGGATCGATCGGAACCAGTTGTCTGGATGTCATTCGGGCTCATTCATCCAGCCTGCGCGCCGCGGGACTGGTTGCGCATCGAAGTGCCGAGCGTTTGTGTCAGCAGGTGTCCGAATTTCAGCCGGATTGGGCTGTTTTGGGAGCTCCGGATGCGGCCTTGCCGGCTTCTCGAGTTGGATCCACAGTCGGTTCAGCGAAGCAAGTCGCTTGGCATCAGGGACTTGAAAAAGTCCCCAGACTGATTCAAAACGCTGAGATTAACACCGTTGTGTGTGCCATGGTTGGTGCCGCTGGACTACCAGCCACCTGGGCCGCCGTCGACGCGGGAAAACGGATTGCTCTGGCCAATAAAGAGTCATTGGTCGTCGCCGGATCACTGATCATGCGTCGAGCTGTTGAGACCGGAGCGGCGGTAATTCCAGTGGACAGTGAGCACAGTGCGATCTATCAATGCTTACAGAGTGGGCGTCGTGCGGATGTTCGAAGAGTCATTTTGACGGCCAGTGGCGGGCCTTTTCGAGGCTTTTCGAAGGAACAGTTGCGTGATGTGACTCCTGAGATGGCGTTGAAGCATCCGACGTGGAATATGGGGCCTAAGATTTCCGTCGATTCCGCGACCATGATGAATAAGGCACTGGAGATCATCGAAGCCCGGTGGTTGTTTGGGCTTGCTCCTGAAGAGATTTCTGTTGTGATTCATCCACAGTCTTATGTTCATTCGTTGGTAGAGTTCCGGGATGGTTCTGTGATTTCCCAGATGTCTCCACCGGACATGAGGTTGCCGATACAGTATGCTTTGATGTTTCCGATGCGGCCGGACGGGCCTGCGCGGAAGCCAGATTGGACTAAGCCTCAGACACTGGAACTGCTGCCGCCTGACCTCGATGCCTTCCCGGCTTTGCGATTGGGCTTTGAAGCGGTTCAGCGAGGTGGAACGTGCGGCGCTGTCCTGAATGCCGCCAACGAAGTGGCCGTGGCGCGATTTCTGAATCGCGAACTGCCTTTCTTCCGGATAACTCAGGTTGTTGAAGATGTATTAAACCACCATCAATTCGATGCACAGCCGACGATGGAGCAACTGCTTCAGATCGACGGCTGGGCTCGGGAGGAAGCAGCTCGGTGGAAGACCTAGCTTTTCAATTTATCGCGGCCATCGATTTATTCGCAGCCACCGATCTCGGCGCTATACTCACAAAGTTCCTGAACATCCTGTCGGTTGTTCTGGGGCTTGGACTCGTCATCTTCTTTCATGAACTCGGACACTTTGCGGTTGCCAAGTGGTGCGATGTCCATGTGGAGCGTTTCAGCATCGGCATTGGTCCAATCCTGTGGAGTCGCCAGAAAGGTGAAACCGAGTATGCCTTATCCGCGCTGCCCTTTGGCGGTTACGTCAAAATGCTGGGGCAGGATGACATGGATCCGAACCAGATGACCAGTTCGGAGATTGCCGAGAATCCTCGATCCTATTCCGCCAAGACCGTTCCTCAGCGCATGGCGATTATCTCGGCCGGCGTGATCATGAATGTGGTCACGGGTTTCATGTTCTTTGCAACCTGCTATTGGTTTGGCGTTTTTGAGCCAGCACCGGTTGTGGGCTCTGTGATTACAGGATTCCCTGCCTGGCAGGCCGATATTCGTCCGGGTGACCGAATTCTGGCGGTGAACGGTGAATCCATTCGCAGCTTCAGCGACCTTCAGGAAGCGGTGATTCTTTCCGCTGGTGATGTGACTCTCGCGGGAACTCATGCTGATGGAACTTCCTTTAATCACATTCTGACTCCGCTTCAGTCGTCATCGGTTCGGTCCGTCGGGATACGTCCCGGAGCCATCGCGCAGATTGCCGATCAGATCGAGAAGCCGGAGTTGATTTCCGATGCCGGAATGCCGCTTGAAAAGGCATCGACGGATTTTCTGCCTGGCGACAAAATCCTGAGTATCCAACCAAAGTTTCAGGAAGGCGAGTCTGCTTCGGTACCAGCCGATAAAGACGCCGCCGGTTCCGCAAAGCCTTTGCAGTTTTCTTTGCTGCGCTACATGACCTCACGGTATGCAGATCGCGAACTGATTTACACAGTAGAGCGATCGGAAAAGAAGGGCGGCTCGGAAAAAAACGGGGCGACGAAGACCGTTGAGATTACGGTACCGCCGTCAGAGATTCGCTCGATCGGCCTTTGGATGGCTATGGGACCGGTTCTTGCAGTCCAAAAGGGTTCTGTCGCAGAAAAGGCTGGCATCAAGGTTCGCGATATCATCGTTTCAGTGGATGATCAGGAACCCGGGAAGAGCATCGATCCGCTGCAACTGCCGGTTTACTTTGGAGATCGGGGCGGAAAACCAGTCAAGGTTATTGTGAAGCGAACGACGCCAAATGGTGATGATCAGGTCGAGCTGGAGTTGATTCCGAAGACAGATGCACCGGGCTGGCTGGATTCGCCGGATTTCAAAGCCAGTCCGCTCAGCATTCCATCGCTCGGTCTTGGCTATCAGGTTCAACCTCGGATTGCAAAAGTTCTGGAAGGCTCAGAGGCCGAGAAGCTGGGTGTCTTCAAGCCGGACATGAAGATTATTCGGATTGATCTGATCCATTCCGATCCCACCTCAGACGTCCCCGATGCATTGGGTGATGCCAAGACTCCCAAAGAGCTGGACCTCGCAACTCTGGATGCGAAAGAGCCGGGAACTCTGGAACAAATCAACTGGGCCTGGGCGTTTGCAGAGAT
Source organism: Planctomycetaceae bacterium (assembly GCA_044235005.1). Lineage (GTDB taxonomy): Bacteria > Planctomycetota > Planctomycetia > Planctomycetales > Planctomycetaceae > SXXK01. The sequence goes on from JBIIIF010000046.1 coordinate 15,561, forward strand.
TCAGCGGGTGCCGAATCGACAGATTCGCATTTATTTTGATGACGGCAAGAATAACGGTTCGGAAGTATTGAAGACTCACGAAGTTGCCACGGGCTGGTACCGCTGGTTTCGTGGATTCAATGGCAGCATCTGGCAGGACGATCGCGAACTGCAGAAGGGAAAGACCCTTGGCGAAGCGATGTCGTTAGGAGTTCGAAGAACTCGCAAGACAGCTAACTCGATCTACTTGACACTACATTCTTTGCTTCGTGGCAGTGTTTCTTTGGATTCGATGAGCGGCCCGGTGGGAATTGCAAAGATCGGTTATATGGTGGCCGAGCGTGGCCTGATCGATCTCATGATGTTTCTGGGATATCTCAGCATCAATCTGGCAATCCTCAACTTCCTGCCGATTCCGATTCTCGACGGCGGACACATGGTGTTCCTTTTCTGGGAAGGGATCACTCGACGCAAACCAAGTTCTCGCGTGATCGGTTGGGCTCACGGATTCGGGTTGTTATTCATCATCTCGTTGTTTCTCTTCGTGATGTACGTCGACTTGAGTTCATTGATTGGCGGCGGAGATTGATCTGTTGCCGCAGATGATTTTTGGAGCATGCGATTCGCCGTGTCGATCAGCTCGCTACATCACATCGATTTCCTGCAGCGTATCGGACATGAAATACGTGAGTCTGGCGGTGTTCACTGGTTCAACTGCGGTTCGCGTGTTTTTTCCAGTTTGCCCTATGACCGAGATGTGGACGCACGTTCGATCGATCTGCGAGAGATCCTGAGATCAGACGGTCTGGTGGCTCGATTCGGTTGTCCGATTGATCAGGGTGTCCCCAGTTTTCGAATTATCTGTGACTCGAAGGATTACGACTTCCCGCTTCTGCGCAGCCGCACGCGAACTCAGGTGCGACGCGGGCTGGAAGTCTGTCGTGTGGAACGAATTGAGTTTCAGCAACTTCAGAAACTAGCGATGACACTGAATGCTGACACGTTGCTTCGTCAGGGGCGCAAGGTCCCTTCGGATCTGCAGAGTTATTGGACACGTTATTATCAACAGGCGGCCATCACGACCGGGGCTGAAGCCTGGGCTGCATTTGTCGGCTCAGATCTTGCCGCGTATCTGATTTCCTTCCTGATTGACGATGTGGCTAATCTGCTGATCGTGCGATCGTCCAGTCAGCATCTGGAGAGCTATCCGAACAACGCTTTGTTGTTTGAGTTCCTGTCGGCTCGATTGAAAGACTCTGACGTCCGGATGGTCAGTTACGGTTACGAGTCCATCCAGTCGGATTTGGGTTCGCTGGATCAGTTCAAGCTCGGCATGGGATTTCGAAAAGATCCCGTGGGGCAACGGATTGAGTTCGCTCCGTGGTTGAGTCCGATGTTCAACCGTTTTACAGACGCAGTGGCACGGCGAATTTTGAAGTCGCTGGGTCGAGGCGAGTTGGTTGCCAAGTTGCAGGGGATGATGAACTGGTACCGCGATCAGCCGACTCTGCAGTCATCTCCTGATTCTCGTCGCGCGGCGTGAACAGAGCGCTGTGACTTCCCTGATGGAACCTGATGGCGCATGCTCCGAAAACGATCGTGTTATTTGCCTGATCAGGCATTTATCACCGCGAGTCTGTTCTCTGTCCCTCAGTCGCTCGATTCCGGGACGCTTCTGACATCCCAATGTGGTGCTGGTATCGGAAAAGAACCCTGATCAGGGCCGTCATCGATTCGCAGAATTCTCGCACCCAGCGAGTTGAGTTTGCTGTCGAACTGCTGATAACCGCGATAAAGATGATAAACGCGGCGAATCTCGGTGACGCCTCTGGCCGCAATTCCGGCCAGCACAAGTGCCGCACTGGCACGCAGGTCCGAGGCCATGACCGGCGCTGCAGAGAGAGACGGGACTCCTCGGATGATCGCCGAGTTTCCTCGCACCTGAATATCGGCCCCCATTCGGATCAGTTCAGCCGCATGCATGAATCGTTCGGGAAACACATTGTCAGTGATCCGACTTTCGCCGGGAGCGAGAGTCAGCAGAGCCATCAATTGGGCCTGGACATCCGTGGGCAATCCGGGATAAGGATTGATCTCCGCAATGACCGGCAGCAGTTGCTCTCCAGCAGAAACATGAAGCCCTTCAGATGACTGCTTCACGTCAACGCCGATTTGCTGCAGGATGTTGAGAACCGCCCGCATTTGTTCGGCAGGAGCGTTCTCAATCAGGATACGGCCCCGTGTGATGGCAGCCGCGATTGCAAGAGTCGCGGCTTCGATCCGATCCGCAATAATCGTGTGCTGTACGGGACCCAGTTCTTCAACTCCGCGGATTTCGATAACAGAAGTCCCCTGCCCTTCGATTTTCGCGCCGGCCGAATTCAGGAAGCCTGCCAGATCTGCGACTTCCGGCTCGCGAGCCGCATTACGAATAACGGTCGCACCTTGAGCCAGCGCGGCGGCGACCATGACATTGCAGGTTCCGGTCACCGTCGGGCCATAACTACCCAGCAGATCAAGTTCACATCCACGCAATTGCCGGGCGGACGCAACGATGTTTCCGGATTCAATCCGAATGTCTGCTCCGAGAGCGGCCAGGCCTCGCAGATGAAGATCAACAGGCCGATGCCCGATCTTGCATCCACCAGGCAGTGCGACGATGGCGGTTCCGAATCTTGCCAGCAATGGACCCAGAACGCAGATTCCCGCTCGCATCTGGCGGACCAGTTCGTACGGGGCGACAGTGGACGCAATGTCGTTGGCGTTGATTACAACAGTGTCCGTTTGATCGCGAGCAAGAGAGACTCCCATGCCCTGCAGCAGCGTTGACATCGTCGTCACGTCCTGCAACTTCGGGACCTGCTTCAGTCTGACTTCCCCTGAGATCGCCACGCTTGCCGCAAGAATCGGGAGTGCAGCATTCTTGCTGCCTTCAACACGGACAGCTCCATGCAGACGCGTGCCGCCGGCAATGCGAAACATCTCCATCGTTAGAGACCTTCCCGGCGATGGATGTGTTCCTGCAATCGATGGTTGTCGACTTCATAGTCGCGAACCGAGATACCAAATTCTCTTAGCACGGATGAACTGATTTGAGGCCATGGTGAAAAGATCGTTCGGCCAGTGGCCGAGTCATTAACAGGGACCCAGATCAGGGCCGTTATTGGCAGGATCCCTATCAGTAATGCCGCTTGTCCAAAGTATGATTTTGATCCGGAATCTGCAGACCAGTCGAGGGACAACAATTGGTCGATGCGACGCTGCAGAATCGAGCTTCCAACGCCAGTGAATCCCAGACCTGCTGCCAATGAAGAAGTGCGAGACACACAGGAGTCTGCCAGTCGTGCCATACCGCGAAGAAAGGCGCTGGCCTGTACCGCCGAATGATTGGCGCGTCGATCGGAGGAAAGCTCCCTCTGGAGCGATGCTTCTCGTGATGTAATCCAAACCACGGGATGAAACCAGAATATGATTTCAACAAGTCTCTGAAGAAACAGCCTGAGCGGGTGTTGTGCCTCAAGATGAGCAAGTTCATGCCGCAACACAGCATCCAGCTCATCATCCGGAAACTGACGCAGCGATTCCGGAAGCACGATCACAGGGTGCTGAAGCTGCCAGCAAAATGGCGTGATCAGATCTTCGCTTGTCAAAATGCGGGTTCGAGACTTTCTGAGCCGATCGGCAGTATCCGTCGAACACCTCAGGGCATCAGTTTCACTGCGCAGAGGGAAGTCTTTTGTTCGACCGACGAGCAGTGATGTTGTGACCAACGACCAGATCGTTCTGAACGCCAACACCGATGCGCCGGCAATCCAGAGAAAACGAAGCATTGAAGAGCCGGTTCGCACCACAGTTGAAGCCGCAAGTCTGGCCAGCAGAATATCGTCGTCCCCGGTGTGCAGCAGTCGAATGTGGGGAAGAAAAACCCCCGAGGCTACCAGCATAAGCACAATCACATGGCAGATTCCCCAGAGCTGATCAGCCGATTCGCTGGAGTTGCATCGACGTGTCAACCAGAGACAGATCAGCAGCACAATGGTGCTTTGAATTATCAGCGACAGAGCGACCTCCAGAAATGCAGAAGACGTCACCGATCGTCCTCCAGCTTTTTCAGAGCATCGCGAAGTACATCGGCTGTCTTCTGATCCGCTTCATCTTCTGCCATTAAATTCAGAACCATGGTTGGAAGTCGGTTTCCAAACAACACGGATTTCAGGTCACTCAGAATAGAGCGGGAAACTTCGTCTCTGGAAACCAATGGCTTGTAGACGTAAGCTCGTCCGTCCTTTGTTCGGGACAGCACATTTTTACGAGTAGCCAGCAGGTTCAGAGTTGTCATGACTGTCGTATAAGCAAGCTCACGAGTAAGATTATCACAGACGTCCTGGACCGTGCCTTCGCCAATTGTCCACAACACATTCATGAGCTCGAGTTCATATCGAGTCAGTCGATTTTCAGGCACTCAATATTCTCCCGACGATCAGGCGATGAGCATCATTGCTGTTGGTTGCACCGCAGGGATCCCTGATCCCGTCGCCTCCGGACCGCGATGCTTCTCATAATCCTGAAGGACTGTCGTCGTTTCCGCAGATAAGGTCAAGATTGGCCTCCACCCGCCCGTCGATTCCTTTGCCGAAATCCCGCCACCGCTCACGTTCAGCGAGGTTTACGATCAACGTCTCAATTCCTGGTCACGGTTTCGTCCAGATTCAGCACCAGATTGGCAATCATCGTCCATGCAGCGAATTCGGCGGGCGGAGCAATATCGGCTGGCAACGATTCGCCAACCTTGATGGCTCTGAGGGCTGCTTCCTTGTCACCATCGAACAGGGCTTTTTGAGATTCGTAAGCCGTTTCTACAAGTTGCAGCTCTTCAGGATTTGGCGCTCGTGAAACCACGGTGCGGTAGAGGAAGTGGATGCGACTTCCCACTGTTTCTCCACCTTCCGAAATTGTTCGCTCCGCCAGATTCCGCGCCGCTTCGAAATGCTGCACGTCGTTCATCAACTGCAAAGCCTGCAACGGAGTATTGCTGCGTTCGCGCCGTGTGCAGAATTGCTCACGATTCGGACCGTCGAAATTGCTCATAAAGGGCGGCGGTGCGGTTCGCTTCAGGAAGCAATAAACGCTGCGACGGTAAAGCGACGTGCCATGATCCTGCATGTAGAATCGAGTATTACTGTTTTCGTAACCGACCGGCTCCCAGATATCGTCCGGCTGATACGGCAATACGCCTCGACCTCCCATTTTGAGGTCGATCAACCCGCTGACATAAAGAGCGTTGTCACGCAGTTGTTCCGCATCCAGTCGGAAGCGAGGACCACGGGCCAGCAGTCGGTTCTCGGGATCTTTCTGGTATCGAGCTTCACCGATTTCAGAATGTTGTCGAAACGTCGCCGATGTCAGCAGCATGCGATAGAACTGCTTCACATCCCAGCCGCCTTCACGGAAATTCACGGCCAGCCAATCCAGAAGTTCGGGATGGCTTGGCAGATCTCCACGGGTTCCGAAATCATCACTCGTCTTCACCAGCCCTGTTCCGAAGACCTGCTGCCAGAGACGATTAACCGTTACGCGAGCCGTCAGCGGATTCTCCTGAGCCAGAAACCATCGCGCCAAGTCAAGTCGATTCGCCCGCTGACCTGCTCCTATTGCCTGTCCGTCAGCATTCTTCAGGCTTGGGAATTCTGCCGGAACGTTGGGTTCAACTTTGTCGCCCGGTTTGTCGTACTGCCCGCGAAGCATGATAAATGCATCACGAGGCTTCTGCAGATCACTGAACGTGAATGTTCCCGGTATGGAATCGTAGATGACTTGAGCCGCTTCCTGAGCCGAGGCATAGGCTTTGCGGAGTTCGGTAACTGTTGATTCTTCAGCTCGCTGAACGTGTTGCAGCCAGAAACGAAGTAGCTTTTCTTTTTGGTCCGCTGGGGTTTCGTCTTTCGGCCCGCCAGTCAATACTGGGCTGAGTTCGCCGCTGATGCCACCAGGGTTGCCACCTTTGCTGTGAGTCCAGAATTGTTGAAATGATGATCGCGGATCTTTCGCGGGATCGGATTTGCCGACGAGACGGACATCATCAATCCAGATCTTTCCACCGTCCTGGCTGAGGACCAGGCTCTTGATGCGGCTGCCGGGTTTGCTTTCGAAACGAGAGAATGGAATCGAAAGTTTCGACCATTCTCCGGGAGTCGGAACGGGGCCCATCTTGATGTCTGAATTCGAGGCACCGTACCTCTCACCTTCTCCCCACACCGCGCGGTGATTCTTGCCGTCGTCGAATTGGAGAGCAAACCCTTTCGGCGGGCTGAAGGCATCAACTCGGACCCAGAATTCGAATTGTCCTTCCTCCGGAACGACAACGGGGATCAAAGCCAGTTCTACGGTCACGTCATACTGTGAGCCAAACGCCAATTCCAGAACTCGCCGACCAGACTTTGTGCCGAACTCCGGGTCAAGGATCCACGCCGCATCGTTTCGCGACGTGTTTCTGGAACGAGATCCGAAAGGAAACGCATCATCGATGATCTCGTCTGAGATCTCTTTTGTCGGTGACACGTTGCCAGCCGATAACGCGGGATCTGCGTACTCAATCTTCGTGACAGCCTCTTCCAGCTTGACTCGAGCGGCCGCTTCGGCGGACTGAGCAGCTTCCAGAGCCAGGCGTTGCTCAGCGCTGGGGACTTTCAGGAACGGGTTGGTATTGCGAATGTTCCCGTCCATCGCCGGATCCGACGTGGAGTAGAAAAACGCATACATCGAATAGAAGTCGCGCTGAGTCACGGGATCAAACTTATGATCGTGGCAGACGGCGCAACCGGCAGTCAGGCCCATCCAGGTTTGCATCGTCGTACTGGTACGGTCGACAGCGTAGCGGTAGAGCCATTCTTCGGCGATCGCTCCACCTTCGCTTGTTGTGACGTTGCAGCGATTGAAACCGGTGGCAACTTTCTGCTCAAGAGTAGGCTCGGGAAGCAGGTCACCGGCCAATTGCCAGATCGTGAATTTGTCGAACGAAAGATTCTGATTGAACGCACTGATGACCCAGTCGCGATAAGCCCACATTTCTCGTTCATTGTCGAGGTGGAGTCCATGTGTGTCCGCGTAACGAGCAACATCCAGCCAGTATCGAGCTTGTTCTTCGCCGTAGCGTGGTGAGTCCAGATATCGATTCACCATTTTCGCATAGGCATCGGGCGACGTGTCGTTGAGAAACAGGTCGACCTCTTCGACCTTCGGAGGCAGGCCAGTCAGAGTAAAGGCGACTCGACGAATCAGAACTTCACGATCCGCCTCACGCTGAGGCTTAAGCTTTTCGCGTTCGAGACGGCTCAGGATAAAGGCATCGACCGGATTCTTCACCCATGTGGAATCAGCGACTTCCGGAACATCGGACGAGACGGGGCTTTCGAACGCCCAGTGCTTTTGGTATTTCGCACCTTGTTCGATCCAGCGACGTAGCAGATCCTTCTGGGCCGCCGTGAGAGTCTTCTTTGTCGAAGGCGGCGGCATGACTACATCGGCATCGTCGCTCAGGATTCGATTGATCAGTTCGCTGGCCGAAGGATCGCCAGGTTTGATCGCCACGGTGCCGTCGTGTTCCAGCGTGGCACCATCCAGAGTATCGAGCCTCAGATCTCCTTTTCGATGGTTCGCGTCGAAACCGTGACAGTCGAAACAATTGGAAGACAGGATCGGCCGAATGTCTCGATTGAATTCGATGACATCCTGAGCTGTGGCAACACTTGCACAAACCATCAGGGCCAGTGAGGCAACATTGAAGCGAAGACTGTTAGTCATTGGTCGATTCCTGAAGTCCATAGCCGAATCCATCGACGGCATTTTCTGATCGCTCTTCAAGCTGTGAGTATAGTTCCTCAGCCCGTCCAGAAACAGCCAAGTCCATCCTTGGACTGCTGCAGCCCGCTGCAGCTTTCCCCCTCAGCAGCCTGCTGCTGAGAATGATGGCTCTCATTGGCAAGTCGAGAACGCCTCCAATGACTGAGACTTACCTGCGTCCCAGTTCGAACGCAGTTGCCTCCAACTGTGAGGCAACTCCTGCCTTTCCCTTTCGTCTCTTGATGCAGGCGACGCTATTCTTCGAGCAAAGTCGCTCGGAGTTCCACCTGGTAGTCGGAGTTCATGTTCAGGACGGCAACAGTAACTCGACCAATGGGTGTTTTGCCAACAATGAACGCACGATCAAATTGAAAGTGATCCGCCCAGGCGTCTCGGCGAGGATCAAACAGTGCGATGATGCCGGTAGATTGTGGATCTCGTCCCGCGATGTTGCTGGACTTTGAAAGATTGCAGTCAATGCACGCCAGAGCAAGATTCTCGATGTCGTCGGTTCCGCCGTGTTTCCGAGGATTGACTTGTTCGATTTGCAGCGTCGCAAGAGGCGAGTGGTCCTGGTGCAGTTGGCAATACTCGCAGCGATTACCGGCTCGTTCCCGGACCAGCCGTCTTGTGTCAGCGTCAATCATGACACGGAATTGCCCAGCAGCTTGCGAGCTTTTGCCTGAAAGATCGCCACAAATTTATTCGCGCGAACGTAACCTTCGTACTCGGCTCGCTCTTCTGCGGTCAACTCGCCTTCATTGGCAAGTTCAGCAAGGTGGTCAATTCTCTGCCGCAATTCAGCATCGCCATGGAATTCGACAATCTCCCGAGCCTGATCCACAGTAAAGAACTGCAGAATCGGATCGGTTCCGCGATTAAAAGCTGTACTGTCGATGGTTGTTGTCATGCCACAATAATACCACAGTTTCTGAGGCAAGGAAGAGTTGTTTTTCAGAGGACGATCGCCGCTTTGGACTGCTGCAGCCCGCTGCAGCTTTCTCCCGCAGCAGCCTGCTGCTGAGAATGAGGGCTCTCATCGTCAAAACGAGAAAGCTGCCAGTGAATGAAGCTGCGTCCGTTTCGCAGGGTGGCACCTCCAAAAACAGAGAGTGTGCCGGAGCCGGAAGAAGCCTCAGTGAAGACTCTTTTCTGGAAGCGAGTAAGCCATGAGGTCTTGTCAACTACACATAAACTTCTTGTTGCTTCGCAACGCGGCACTTGGCTTTGCCACCCCCGGGACATTGAACCTGAGCCTATTCAAATCCTGATTGTTGAGAACTTTTCTGTTGATATAACACCAACTTTGGAAAGCACTTATGGATGACGGATGTGTCGTGCGATTCTGAGGCCCTTTCCTTGCTTTCTTGAACTTTTTGGGTTTGCCCGGCGATGACGAAATTAGACTGGCGAGAGTTCGAAGCGTCCATTCGAGAAGAGTGCCAACTGGCCATCTCACGGTGGATGAAAAGGAATCCCAATCGTCAGGCGTATGCCATAGCTTTTCATGAGTGTTACGCTGAGATGGACGGCGTGGTCACGATCCCGCAACTAGGGATCAACGTTTCTGATCCCGAGACATTCGTGACCAACTTCGAGGAGACTGGCTGGGAATGGAATTCGGCTGACTGGCCATGGCTGGATATTTTTCCGTCGCGAACGCGGCTCAACAGGCTCGAGCCGCTCCCCTTTGACTATCAATATACAGAGCGACTTCTGGCAATGAGATCTGCCTCGATTCGTCGCCAGGTAGCAGATGAGCTAAAGCCCGGTTCTTCCAAGATTCGTATTGCCCCTGAAGACATCGAGGAGGCGCTCCGTGGCCTCGCATCCGACAAACTCATCCTCCGTCAGCATGCTGTTTGCGTCCTTGGGGACCGAAGACTAGGGGTTCAGTGTGGCAAGAGAATTCTTCCAGCATTGGCCGAGCGACTAAACGATTCGGTCGCCAATTGCGACGCCTGGCACTCCTGCAATTGTCGAACTGGAAGGCCGCTGCGAGGCCATATCGCGACCAGATGAAGCTGCTCATTAAGGACAAAGATGCCAGTGTGCGACAGTGCGCTTGTTATGTTCTGTACGATGGACCGGAACCTAATAGTCGCCGATAACGCCTCGTGCGAGCAGGGATTCCGTCCGGTATGATCGGCGGTGGATCATCGCGTTGAAAATGGAAGTAAGTCTCTGTTTCCTGTCGACTCTTGATGCGACACGAAACGAGTATGCAGGACTGGTTGCCGTTTGACGGGATTTTTTCATCAAATGAATGACACGTTCTGCAGCGAATGCCACAATCCAACATCGCAGTGTTGCGTTGTTGGGTGTCTCCGATCGTTTAAGGTTCAACGGAACTGAGTCTCGATGGAATTCGAGCCCGTTGTCTGGCAACATTCCTATGCTGCTGTTTCGGAAGGAGTTGGGAATGAGTTGGATGGAGCTCTGTTTTTTTATGACGACGGTCGTTGCGATGTTGGCTACAATCTTGAGGCACTTACGTTTTGCGTCAAGCCCAATGACGTTTTCAGCCTCATTGCAAACGCAGCAGGAAGGAATTCGGAATGTCCAAAACGACGGAAGTCTTGCGTGGGATCGTCCACGGCACGTCGATCGAACTGGAGCATCCTCTTCAAATGCCAGATGGTTCAGCAATTGAATTGATCGTGAAACCCATTCCTATCAGTCCCGAGCAGCGCAAGCAGCGACTTGAAGCGATTTTTGGTTGTTGCGAAACCGATGCGGAGGAGCTGGATGACTTCCTCGAGTGGAATCGGGAGCAGCGTAAGCACGGTCGGCAGGAGCTTGATCTGTGAATTTCCTGATCGACACAAACATCTGCTCCGCCTATATCAAAGGAAATCGCCTCGTGTGGAGCCGATTCCTGCAACATAGCGGTGGAATGGCGCTTTCCGTGATCACCGTCGGTGAACTCTGGACGTGGGCCAAGCGGCGAAAGACTCGACCGCAGGCAACGAATGCCGTGGCAGAACTAATCGAATTGCTGGATGTTATCGAAATAGATTTCTCAGTGGCGTTGCGATTTGGGGAGTTGAGAGCGCAGATGCTGGATCTTGGCACGCCGATGCCAGACATGGATATGCTGATCGCTGCAACCGCCCTTACTCACGATCTCACGCTTGTCACACATAACATAGCCGATTTCCAGCCGGTTGCGGGACTGCAACTTGTCGACTGGATGGCCCAATAACAGGCCGCCGTTTAAGATCCGAGCCGTGCCCGCTGTTGCCCCGTTGTGTTTGTCAATTCTTATTGATTCTTCCTGAAAATCTCCTATGTCACAGGTTGATCGTTTATCGCTCGTTATCAGTCAGATTCGATTTGCTCGCGAGTATACGCTGAGCCTTCTCAACGATCTGTCTCCCGACGATTGGTTTCGACAGCCTGCGGGTGGCGTATCGCATTTGGCGTGGCAGATCGGACATCTGGCGATGGCTCAGTATGGGCTTTGCCTGTTTCGAATGAGAGGCCGAGCGGAAGTTGACCTTGAGCTGATGTCATCGTCGTTTCGAAAAAAATTCAGCAAGGGGACAACTCCCGATCCGGATCCTGCTGCGAATCCGTCTATCGAAGAGATTCGCGGTGTCTTTGATCGAGTGTTCGAACAGACAATGCTGGAGTTGCCGTCAGTCACGGAATCGCAGCTGGATGAAACCGTGGATTTGCCCTATGCCGCGTATCCGACAAAGTTTGGTGGGCTGTTGTTTTGCTCACACCATGAAATGCTGCATGCCGGTCAGATTGGTTTGTTAAGGCGACTTATTGGTAAGTCGCCTGTGAGGTGAGTGAAAGCCTGAGGAATGAGACTCGTGCGAGGCCGAGGATGCCGTTGGTTGCACGTTCGAGACGGGTTGCGTATCGTCATGGGAAATTGACCATCGAAAAGGCAACGAATTCGTTCTCTCCCTTCCTGTGGCTGAATAAATCCCTCCGACGCCGTCCTGCATTCTGGGTCTCCATGACTGCCTCTGCCGCCTCCCTAAATCCTGCTGGTGAAGAACTCAACAGTGCGCTGAGTCCGTTTGACTTCCAGCAACGCACGCGATTGATTTACGGTTGCGGGGCCTTCAATCAACTGGGGGAGCTGGCTCGCGAATTGTCGGGGCGAAGAGTTCTTCTGGTGACGGATGCCGGCCTGAAGAAAGTCGGACACTGTGATCGCGCTGTTGCATCGCTGACGGCGGCCGGATTGCAATCCGTTGTGTTTGATGAAGTCACGGAGAATCCCACAACGGCCGATGTGGACCGATGTGTTGCGTTTGCCAAACCGGCCAATGTTGATCTAATCGTTGGGCTTGGCGGTGGCAGCAGTATGGACTGTGCCAAGGGCGCAAATTTCCTGCTGACCAACGGTGGTCGGATGCACGACTATCGAGGAGTTGGCAAGGCGACTCTTCCGATGTTGCCGATGATTGCCGTGCCGACAACTTCCGGGACAGGCAGCGAAGCGCAGTCGTTTGCTGTGATCGCGGACTCTGAAACTCACATGAAGATGGCGTGTGGAGACGTCAAAGCGGCCTGTCGCATCGCCATTCTGGATCCGGAGCTCACCGTCACGATGCCTCGGTCTGTCACGACGGCCACCGGCATTGACGCCATGACACACGCGATTGAAAGTTATGTGACGACGAAGCGAAACACAGTTTCCAAGATGTTCGCTCGTAAGGCTTGGGGATTATTGGCCGAAGCGTTTCCGGTGGTCATTCGTGAGCCCGCCAATGTGGATGCTCGAGGAAAGATGCAGCTTGGAGCGTTTCTGGCCGGTGCTGCGATTGAGAACAGTATGCTCGGGGCTGCTCATGCGGCCGCGAATCCTCTGACGGCACATTTCGGGACGACTCATGGTATCGCCGTGGGGCTGATGATGCCTAATGTGATTCGCTGGAATGGATCATCGGTTGGTTCGCTTTACCAGGATTTGCTGAGCACCGCGGGCTGGATGCATGGCAATCCGACGCCGGAAGAGGCGGCGGGTCAACTGGCGGCGGGATTGGTTGAGTTCCTGCGACTTGCTGAAATGCCGACTTCGATCACTCAGGCCGTTGGGCAACCGATCACTGAAGAAAATCTGCAAGGTTTGGCGGAGGAAGCCAGCCAACAGTGGACAGGAACGTTTAACCCGCGAAAAATGGATGCAGCCGCGTTTGTTGAGCTGTATCGAAATGCTCTGCGGTAAAAGTCTATTTGAATTTGGCCCGTTGAAGTCTGATGGCCAATCGTCTCACGCTGCTGGAGAGATCAGTCATGGGTTCATTTTCTTCTGAGCAATTTTCTCGTCGAGTCGCACTGGGGCGGTTTTCGACGGGTGTGGCCTCGATTCTGGCCGCTTCCAATTGGTCGCTTCAAAGTCTGGCGGCGGCTCAGCCTGCAGTCGTGGATGCGCCTGCAGACACCAGTTGGCCATCTTTTCGAGGAACTCCTGATCAGCGTGGCATTGCCAAATGCACGTTGTCTGAGAAGCCTGAACTGAAATGGGAAGTCGTTTCTCCTGACGGCTGGGTGGCTGGAGTTGCTATTGTTGGTGAACATGTCTTCGCGGCGGCCTTGTGTGGTTATCTACACTGCTTCGATCTCAAGACCGGACAGGAGATCTGGAAGTATCGTTCCATCGAAGATCCGGATCCGAAGAAGTTTGCGGCTGGATTCAAAGCGACTCCGCTGATCACAGAAACGATGGTCTACATCGGCGATGAAGATGGTGTTCTGCACGCCGTAGAGCGAGCGACCGGGAAGAAGAGCTGGGTATTCGCCAGTGGCGCGGAGATCGCAGGTTGTGTCGCTCTGTTTGAAGATAAGCTGCTGCTGGCGTCTCATGACAGTTACCTTTACTGCCTGTCGAAGGATGGCCAGGAAGTCTGGAAGTTTCAGACCAACGACCGCATCAATTGCTCACCGGGGATCGCGGATTCATACACGTTCCTTGCGGGATGTGATGAGCATTTGCGAGTCATCGATCTGAAGACCGGCAAAGAGTTTCGTGACATGCCTTTGGAGTCGTTCCTGATTGCATCTCCAGCGATCGTCGGTGATCTGCTCTACGTTGGCACGCATACTGGAATGATTGTCTGCGTGGACTGGCGGAAGGGCGAGTTCGTCTGGCGTTACGAGGGGCCTCGCAAGATGCCGTTTCATGCGTCTGCGGCCGTGACGGACGACCTTGTGCTGGTCGGCGGTCACGACAAGCATCTGCATGCGGTTGATCGAGCGACCGGAGTTGCCACGTGGACCTTCGCGACTCGGGCGAAGATCGAGAGCTCCGGAACGGTCGTTGATCGACGGATCTTTTTTGGATCGAACGACGGTAACCTTTATGGAGTCTCTCTGGATACCGGCGCTGAGGTGTGGAAGTTTAATGGCGGCAAGGGAATTAGTGCGGGAGTCGCCATTGGTGAAGGTTGTCTGGTCGTGGGCGAAGATCAGCAGAGTGGTCGACTGCTGTGTTTTGCATAGCTTCTCTGTTCGCGGCTACGATCGAGTAATTCTTCGGCAATGTATCCCGCGAACACCAGACTCTGATTTGCACCGAGCGGAGACTAATGGCCAGGGGCAGATTCGCCAAAAGATGGCGGCTGTCCGGTGGATTCCAGTACTGACATCCACAGGTCTCCGTATGGATCGACCGTGTTGCGTTGGCGAATGGCCAGCGGAATCGGCACATGTACGAACCGCCCGTGCCATCGACCGACGACCATTTCCGTTCGGCCACACATCGCTGCATGAACGGCGTTGTGCGTGAGTCTTAAGCTGTAAACACTGTCAAACGGATTCGCCGGCACACTGCGAATCAGATAGCTGGGATCGATATACTTCAGATTTAATTCGATGCCCTTTTCGGCGAAGTGAGCATTGATCCTGTCTTTCAGGAATAAGCCGATATCACCCAGGCGAGCATTCCCGGAGGCATCGGTGGATGTGGGGTATTCTTTGAGCAGTGACTGTCCTGCTCCTTCGGCCACAACAATCACGGCATGTCCTCGTCGATTTAGACGCTCCTGCAGACTGGCCAATAAGCCTTGCGGGCCATCCAGTTGAAATCCAATCTCAGGAATCAAAACATAGTTGGCATCACTTTTGGCAAGAGCCGCATAGCAGGCAATGAATCCTGAATGTCGCCCCATCACTTTGACGAGACCGACTCCGTTTGGTGAAGAAATGGCTTCTGCATGTGCTGACCGGATCGCCTCCGACGCCATCGAGAAGGCCGTCTGAAAGCCAAAGCTCTGATCAATGTACATGATGTCATTGTCGATGGTTTTAGGGATGCCAACTACCGCGATGCGAAGTCCTCTGTCGGCGATCTCCCTTGTGATCGCCAACGCTCCGCGCAGAGTGCCATCGCCGCCCACGACGAACAGCATGTTGATTCCCATGCGTTCCAGGCAGTCCACGATTTCAGCGGGATCCTGCTGACCTCGCGAGGTCCCCAGCATCGTCCCGCCTTCTTCGTTGATGTGGCTCACGAGATCCGGGGTCAGTTGAACGACGGGATGGCTGTGGCGAGCGACGAAGCCCTGATAGCCATTGCGAAACCCAGAGATTTTTCTCACGCCGTAACGAAACGTCAGCTCCATCACCAGTGCGCGAATGACATCGTTGAAACCCGGGCAGAGTCCTCCGCAGGTGACAACTCCTGCGTGAGTTTTCGAAGGATCGAAGTAGATCTTTTTCCGCGGGCCGGCGGGTTCGAAGCCTGGAAGCTCATTCGTCGGCACGCCGCGTTCGATGGCCATTGAGGCGATGTCGTCAAAGAGGACTCGATCAGATTCATCGACGTTATTGATGGATTGTTTTCGCGCCGCGAGTAACGGAGCCAGCGGCGAATCCACGCGGCATACACCAAGAGATTTCACCGCAAAATCACTTGATTCCACCATATGCGGAGTTCCAGTTCAAAAACAAAAGGAGATGGGGCTGACCGGCTGGCATCGAGGATCGCAATGCGTTCTTCATGCGCAACGATTCGCAGTCGGGAATTATCAATGACAGGGTTTCGCGCCGAAGTTGATCAATCTCGATCAGAGATTGGGCATATGCTGCGACGGTAACGGGGAAATTCCACGCCTGTTCCCTTGTGCACAGCGTGTGCCGAACGGACTGCATGCTCGAAATGCCCCGTGAATCGTCGGGTAACTGACTTTGAATCAGACTCGATCGTTCTGAGGGTAAAAGGCTCCACGCCAGGTGAATCTTCTGACCTGATCCAGGGTGGGGCCGTCGAAGAAGCCGCCCAGCAGCGCAGACAGCAGAAAGGTGACCAGCCACGACAGAGGGATTACCATAAACGGCGACGGGCAAAAGACCATCAATGTGGGGTTTCCGGAAATCGCCTGGGCCAGCGGCGAGAAAAAGACGTCCATAAAGCCGAACATGAGTCCGGAAATCGCTCCTATGATGCCAGCGATGATGACAGCCGTTTGGCCCACATGACGCAACAGCATTCCGGACATAAAGATGGCTCCGAGCGGTCCGAGCACACAATTGAAACTCTTCAATTGCAGATCGATCAGATTGTAGTGCTTTGGAGTCAACGAAAGCAAAATGCCCATCAGTGTGACGATCAGGCCAATCACCAGAGTCAGGATTTGCGCCGTGCGCAGATCCTTTGCTTCGGAGGCTGAAGTCTTCCTGTACTTCTGCACCAGGTCGACCATGATGACGGACGTGGTCGAGTTAATGCCGGAATCAATGCTCGACTGAGCGACTGCAAATATCGCCGCGATTACGAATCCGCTGACTCCAACAGGCAGTCCAAAGTTGATGAAGTGAGGGAAGATCTTGTCCGAGAAACCAGCCTGAGAAGGGCTCGTGACCCCTGCCGGAAGTTCCAGCGGGTTTCTGAGGTAATAAACCAGCAGAGCAGCCCCGACCATACCGAGCAGAGTCTGCATGGTGATATCCAGAGCAATGCCAACCAACGCCGTCTTGCGAGCGGCCTTGACGTCTTTGTTGGAGAAGTATCGTTGCAGTGCAACCTGATCGGAGGCATGAGTACACACGTGCCAGAAGAATGTTCCCAGCAGTGCCCACAGGATCGTGTTGCGTTCGGAGAAATCCCAACTGGCCAGCGGAGGCAATTCATGACTGATGCTTGTGACTTCTGTCCACCAGACGACTGGCCCCGTTCCGGTCTTGGCGGCGACAACAATCAGAGTCGCAACGGCACCGAGAAACAGCACAACCATCTGCACGACGTCGGTCCAGATTACTGCGGAGATTCCGCCCAGAACCGTATAGGCCGTGCTGACAACTCCAGTCGCGATCAGCACAAAGTAGAACCATGACGATTCATTGAAGTTGATAAGTCCGCCAGTCAGCGTCGAGATCGCTCCAGGTGCGGTGTCCTGGGTGATGTGAGAAATTGCCAGTGATGCCGAATAAATAACAGCACCCATCCAGAGGAATCGCATATAGAGATACAGAACGGCGCCCAGCAATCGTGCACCTGAGCCGAATCGCATTTCAAGGTACTCATACGCACTGGTGAGTCTTAGCCGCATGAAAAAGGGAACCCAGAGATTCCACACGATCAGGAATACAAAAGGCAAAGCAATGATCGCCAGAAATTGGGCGACACCATGCTTGATCATTTCACCGGGAGCACCAAGGTAGCTGAGCGTTGACATCAGCGTGGCGATCAGGCTCATGCCGGTTGCCAGCCATGGCATAGATCTTCCGGCGACGAAGAAATCCTGAATATTGACCTGCTTGCGCGACAGGTACCACCCCATCCACATCATGATAATCATGTACAGGAAAACGATGAGGTAATCGACTGGTTGCAGACCCACAGCCAGAGTCAGTGACGCCGTTAATGCATCCGTTGAGATCATCAGAAATGCGATCCAATCGTAAAGTTTAGAAGATGGCCGCAGAGCGTTGTTGGGATGTGATCAGTGCGGAGATTGCACGACAGTTGCGAACAGAATGCAAGTGATCGGTTGGCAGTTGGCACTGAATCGATTAGCGTTTGCCGTTACCTGACCGTGAAAGCCCGGATGTTTTGTCCTCACAATGTTGATCGAACTCGGTCGTTCACCTCCGAGCTTTGTAATTCGTTGTTCGGCAGTACACCATGGCCTCCCGCCTTTGTCACTCACCGCTTTGTGAACATCCCGAAAACGGAGACCCGCACATGGTTCGATTGCTGTGTTGCCTCGCTGCGATGATGTTTTGTTCGGTTCAGGCGGAAGACTGGCCTCAGTTTCGCGGGCCGAACTGTTCCGGAGTTTCTACGGCACAGGGGCCGCTGCCGGAGAAGTTCTCTTCGACGGAACACGTCAAATGGGTGGCTAAGCTTGGCGATGGTATCGGCTGCCCGGTGATCGCTTCGGGCCGTGTTTTCACGTCAGCCATGGTCGACGAGAAAACAGTCGGATTGTACGCGTTTGATGCCGCATCCGGCGAACAACTTTGGATGCGATCCTGGCCGGTTGGAGATGTGGATGAGATCCATCTGACCAACAGCCATGCGTATACGACTCCGGCTGCCGATGCTGAACGTGTCTACTTCTACTTTACGACATTGGGCATGGTCAGCGTTGATGCCAAAACCGGTGCTGATGTCTGGCAGCAGGCACTTCCTGTTCCGTATTTTGTCTTTAAGTGGGGCGCTGGGATGTCGCCGGTGCTGCACGATGGCGTCGTCTACTTTGTGCAGGACGATGATCTGCACCCGGCGATGTATGCCTTCGATTCAAAGACTGGAAATATCCTTTGGAAAGACGATCGCAATGATATGGCGGTCAATTATTCTCATCCTGTCATCTGTCAGACCGATCAGGGAGACGAGGTTGTTGTTGCCGGAACCGGATTGCTTG
>JBIIIF010000460.1:0-2880 GCA_044235005.1 Planctomycetaceae bacterium
CTTTCCCGTTCAGCCGCCTGCTGCTGAGCCACTGTAGCCCGACCTGTCTCCAGGTCGGGAGTTCTCCCCGCGTGTTCGGTTCCATGGCAGATCCGACGAGAGGATCACATCCAACAAGGGGATGGCCCTCGTGCCTGTGAACGAAGTGCGGTGTCCCCGTTGTTCCCTGCTCCCGTTGTTCCCTGCTGCTGGAGGAAATGCAATCAAGAAGCAACGGGAATCGGCAAGAGCAATTGCATTCAAACAAGAAGGATCTGAACTCGCTTTAAAAAATTTCAAACAGTCCGCGCAGCCGGTCATTGTTCTTCCCGTATTGATGGTAGCCGCAGTGACGACCCGTTTCGGAAGCAACATATTGAGGAGAAGCGTTAATGTAGAACAAACAATGCCACTGGTAGAGAGTCTTCATGCTGCCATTTGACGACACATTGGTTCAATTTCAATTTTCACAGGAAACAGGTTCATGTTAAAGATTCTGAGTGTTTCGTTGGCTCTTGTTGTCGCATCAGCAAGTGCCTTTGCTGGCGAACTGAATGTTCAGGGGGGGAGTTCTACAGGAGGAAATGCATCGACTATTGTGGGAAGCAATGGTCAACTGCTGCGGTTCTCGGTCACTGGTGCTTTCAATGACGTTGCTTCTGTCAATTCTCGGTTCGGACCTTTCGCGAGCCTGTCCGTTCGAGATCTGGCAACACGTTCCGATGCTCAGCTCGCCCCTTTGGTTCGGTATTCCGTGCAGAAGTTGGGTGATGGTCAAACTCGCGTTTTTCTTGGAGTCCGAAACGCATCTCCGGTCTTCAACGGTGGCAACGTCACTCTCCGCCGAGGCAATGCCGTCGTTGATAGTGATCCTATTGTCATCCGGTAAGGGATAGCGTTCCGCGGAGTTGAAAAGTCGCGGGATTTGTGGGTGCTCAGGACGCGGTCCTCGTTTACACGGGGACCGCAGTCTGTGCGTTCAATCGATACGGTCTTGAGACGAGTGATCTGTGTTCCACGCCTGAAGAGATAAGGATCGAGAGAAAACGACCATGATTCATCACCGTCGGAGTTCCAGCATCAAGATTCAGACTCGCCGTTCATGTGCAGTCGTAGACCGGTATCGGCAAAGGTCTCTGTGTGAGACGACTATTCGCGACACCGTGCGTCGTGTGACCAGGCCAGCCTTTACCATGATTGAACTGGTTGTGGTTATTGCCATAGTCAGTCTTCTCATGACACTTATTCTTCCAGCTGTCGTATCGCTACGGGAGTCTGCTCGGCAGGCACACTGTCAGAATAACTTCCGGCAGACTGCGCTGGCGACCATCCATTCAACGGACGTGCACGGGCGATTTCCGGACAATCTTGAACTGCCATGGCCGCTGGACGTTCTAGAGTTTGCAGAGGGTGCGAACCTCAGAGCCCAGTATTCAAGGGATCCACGGATCAACTCTGGAGACCGTCAGAGAATTCTCAAGACAAGCATACCTATGCTGAACTGTCCTTCGGATTTGCCGATTCAGGCGGACGGTTATCCAGCATCAAATGTCGCTCTGAATCCAGACATACTGACTCGCCGCCTGAGCGAAGTGATCGATGGAACTTCCAACACTCTATTGTTTGGAGAGCTCCCATCATCCCTCGGATTCACATGGGCTTCGGGTCCACTCGCGTTTCCGGAAGGGCTGGGATCAGAACATCCTCAGAGACGCATGATCGCCCTCGCAGACGGATCCGTCCGCGGGCTCCCAGATTCTGTCGATGCCTCTGCTATCGCTGGACTCTTCACTATCAGCGGTGGTGAAGTCATCCAACTTCCGTGACGCAGCGACACACTCAGCGCGGAGAGCCTCTGATCGCCAACCCACACCGCCCACTGCGCCACCGAATAATGCATCGCCATCTAACACCCTCCCAGAAAAATCCAGAGCAAACACGTCACCACAACGTGCCCCCGCCGGGCGCATACCCGAGTCGGCCAGGAGTTCGGACCACATGGCTTCGAAAAGTCCATATGAGTCCATTCCTCAAGTCGCCTCCGACAGGTGCTGCCGGACGGGTAGTTCTTCCATAACGTTTCCAATTGGCATTTAGGGGACTTGAACGTCGGATGAATCATAAACCTCCACCATGTTTTCAGGAGGCGAATTCATCCCGCCACGAACGCGATACCGGAGCACTCGATAATCGCCTGCAGGCATCTCGTCCCGCACGTCAACGCCAGATGGACCAGTATGAAAAGCTTGTGTGTCTGATTGATAAGGCCATGCAAACGAGTCCCGCAGACAAGGGCGATCAGCCCAAATGACAGTAAATAACATTCAACCCCGGAATGCCTCAGAACAAACATTTCCTCTCCACGAAATCATTTCCAACAGTAAGCGCCCGGCGAAGAGCATGTTGTGGGCATGGGTACTCTCTGGATTTTTCCGGGAGGGTCACAGGTGGGAAAGCATTTTTCAGGTGAGCAGTGGGCGGCGTGGGTCGGCGAGCAGCGAGAGTCTGAGCTGAGTGTGGCGGAATTTTGCGACTGGATCGGCGTCTCGCTGAACTCGTTCTATCGATGGCGTCAGAAGTTGGCCACGAAAGGCAGACCGCCGGCAAGAAAAGAACATGAGGCCCAAAGGTTGTCGGGGACCAAAAAGGCGGTGTCTTCCGGCCCCGAGTTAGTTCCGTTGACCGTCCTCACTTCGCCTGTCGTTGAGATTGATCTGCCATGCGGGGCTGTCGTTCGGGTCCCCAATGATGATCGCTCGCTGCGTCGTGTGCCAGGCATTCTTCTGGAAGCAGGCCAGACCGCTGAAGTTTCTTCAATCGCCACGTCCTGCCTTGAGCATCATCAGGGAGGTTGGTGATGATTCGAGCGACGATCCCGATGCAAATTTTTGTTTGCACCCA
>JBIIIF010000248.1:0-10293 GCA_044235005.1 Planctomycetaceae bacterium
CAACGACTTCCGACGATGTAATTAGTGACTTCAGCACCTTACTGTGATCATCCTGATGTAAAGTGACGTGACTGATGGATTCTATTTTCAATCTGGATCGCGTTGACTGAATCGCTTCTGGCTGAATGTCGATTGCGTGAACGTGCCCTGATGGCCCGGTGCAAGCTGCCAGGAACACCGTGTCATATCCGTTTCCGGCTGTTGCATCGACTACGGTGTCGCCCGTACGCATCGCTCGTCGCACGATACTGTGAGCCAACTTCGTCAGAGATATGGCCTTTGTCCCGGTCACCCGATTTTCCTGCCCCTTCGTTTCGGGTTTCAATGCCATAAGACTCAAAAGTCGCTGAGCCGTAATTGGGGCCATCAATGAAGCTTTCGAACCCATGCCATTCATAATCGCCACATGCGGATATTCTGCATGACGAGCCGCGACCGATCGTCGTGTTTTCATGCCGGCTCTGATCGCGGAATAATGCCCGATGACACGATAGCTCTCGTTTGTGATCTCCCTCAACCCCAGCAAAAGCTCGTCTCGGCCACTTTGTGTGTCATTTTGGTCGAGGTTTCCACGGTCGTAGGTGGCACCCAGAAGATATTCGTTGGCTGAACTGTCTTCTCTCTGATCCGTCACCGGGGCCAACCATAAACCCCGATGAACCACTTCCCTCGCCGTCCGACCCGGGATGTCCAGCCTCAAAATTTCCCCACGGGCCGGAGCATCCGGGATCCCCGGAAACCATGGATTCTCTTCGCGCTGATATCCCTGACAAAAGAACAACTCTTCGCCCGTTAGTCCCTGTTTTCCGATCTGTAAGCCATTCTCTATGATCTCGATGTCTTTGACTGGATCCAAATCCACTTCTCGAAAACCGCCTTTTGCTGCGAAGAAAGCTCGAGTCACCTCAAGGAACTCGGTCACTCGCAGTCGAGCAGCCCGCAGCATTCGAAATCCTTTCACCGCGCCGTTTTCATCGCTGATCAGTTCGATCTCACTGCGATGTGTTTCGTAGCGTTCCTTGAGAAAGAAGTTTCTCTCTATGTCATCCTGAAAGTACCGAACTGCGGGCTCTTCTTTGAACAGTGATGCTCCGGTTTCTCTTTCGACTCGGCGATAGAACTCCTTTGCCACGGTGAGGCTTTCGTCAAAGTCCCCTGCTTTCGACAATCTTCGACCTGTGAACGGTGTGATCAAACCCGCCGCGATGCGAGACGCCGTGATGTTCCTGCCTCGATCAAGAACATGAACGGTCTTATGTTCCCAATGAAGCGACCAGGCCAGTACCGAACCAGCGATGCCCTGCCCAATGATCAGGCTTGTTGTCATCTGCAAGGCTCCTCGGCTTCCGCTTTGAGTTCGTTGATCACCCCTAATGATCTCGCTGAGACTGAGTTTTCTTTCTGTTTCATTGTTTTTCCCTCGTGGTTCAGTCTATTCTGACACCATGTTCTTGTGCTTTTAAACTCGCTTTTCGGCCTTTGCCAAAGGTTCCCGCCTATGTCGTCTCATTCCTCCCGGAATCGTCGCTCGTTCTTGAAGACTACCGCTGCTGGCTCGGCCGCTGCTCTGTCGTCTTCTTTGTTTGTTTCAGAAGCTTCTGCCAAAGCCTCTCTCAGCCCTCTGGAAAAACTCAATATCGCGTGCATCGGGACCGCCAACCGTGCGGCAGAAGATGTTAACGGGGTCATGAGCGAAAACATCGTCGCTATCGTCGACGTTGACTCAAACTACCTCAACAAAGCGAAAGCGATGTTGACTGAGAAAAATAAGCTCGAACCTCGCACCTACGCTGACTATCGCGAGATGATCGAAAAAGAAGGTGACAAGATTGACGCTGTCGTGATTGGCACCGCCGATCATCATCACGCTCCCGCGTCAATCCGAGCTATTCGGGCTGGCAAACATGTGTACTGCGAAAAACCTCTGACGCACACTGTCTTTGAAGCTCGTCTGATCGCCACGGAAGCCAAAAAACGTGGCCTGGCGACTCAGTTGGGTACTCAGATTCACGCGGAAAACAACTATCGCCGAGTTGTCGAAATCATTCAGGCGGGTGTCATAGGCGATGTGACAGAAGTTCACGTATGGGTTGGTAAAGGCTGGGGCGGCGGTGAACGGCCAGCGAAAGCGGATCCGGTTCCTGCCAGCCTGAACTGGGATCTGTGGCTTGGTCCAGCTCCTGAGCGTCCATACGCCGACGGACAGTACCATCCGGCCAACTGGCGTCGCTGGTGGGATTTCGGTCAGGGAACACTGGGCGATATGGCCTGCCATTACATGGACCTGCCATTCTGGGCTCTTGATCTGAAGCACCCTGTCCGTTGCGAAGCCGAAGGCCCGAAAGTTCACCCGGAAACTTGTCCGCTGGGTCTTATCGTCAAGTATGACTTCCCTGCTCGCGGTTCTATGCCAGCTCTCAAACTGACCTGGTACGATGGCGATCTGATTCCAAAGAAGGTTGCCGGTCAGCCTGTCCCGGCAAACGGCGTCATGTTTGTCGGTAAGAACGGTTCACTGTTCTCCGACTACAGTCGCTATCGCTTGTTCCCGGCTGACAAGTTTGCCGACTTCAAGCCACCTGCTCAGACGATCCCTAATTCCATCGGGCATCACGCGGAATGGATCAAGGCCTGCAAGGACGGTTCGCCGACCACTTGCAACTTTGATTACTCCGGAGCACTGACCGAAACCGTACTCCTGGGCAACGTGGCTTATCGCACAGGCAAGGCGATCGAATGGGATGCTGAGAATCTTGTGGCGACGAATGTTCCTGAAGCTGCCAAGCTGATCACGAAGGAATATCGAGCAGGTTGGGAAGTGGTTTGATCTGTTCAGAGCGAAGATCGCTTGATCCAAAGGAATCCCGGTTGAGTCACATCAACCGGGATTTTTTGTGGCTTTGCGTTTATGTTTGTAAAAGGATTTAAAAGATAAAAGTATCAGTAATAACAGCGATAATAAATGTTGATAACTCATTATCAGAGGAGCGTAAACCCTTTAATTGAATAGAGTTACACGATATCGACAAAAGCGGACAAGTGGTGGCAAAAAACCGGAAGCGGCGTGGAAATCTGGCGGACAATCACTCCACGCATCAACAACCGCTTTGATTCAGGCAAGAACCACGTTGGCAGACCAACCAACATGGGAACAGCCGAGATGAAAGTTATCAACAAACTATCAACAACCGGAGAAGGTGAAGAAGGTGAAGAAGGTGAAGAAGGTGAAGAAGGTGAAGAAGGTGAAGAAGGTGAAGAAGGTGAAGAAGGCGATCCGGGCGATCCAGCAACGGAAGAATTATTCAGCCTCGACATACTCGGTCTGAATCGCGGTGTCTGGCAGGTTCTTTTTGAGTTCAGCGAGGGCCGTTTCACTGGCACCGAGGGCGGTTCGAGTGACCTTGAGATCCTTCAGAGTCTTCAGATGAAACAGCGAGGCAACTCCGGCTTCAGTAACCTGAGTTGACCCTATGTGAAGAAACGTCAATGACTTCATGTCCTTCAGCAACACCAGACCACCATCTGCCAGCTTACTGTTGTCCAGATTGAGCCACTCCAGCTTGGTCAAAGGAGCCAACTGAATCGCTCCGGCATCCGTGATTTGAACTCGCCACAGGTTGAGTTTCTTGAGATTCGTCAGTTTGGCGAGGTGGGCCATCCCCTCATCAGAGATCAGCGAGTCTTCGCTCAGATCGATTTCTTCCAGTGTTTTGCAGCCAGACAAAGCATCCAGACCAGCGTCACTGACCTGAGTACGAGCCAGACGAAGCTTTCGAATCTTCGGATACTTTGCGATCAATTTGCAGGTGTCATCATCAACAACCGTCCCAGCCAGGTAAAGTTCCTCAAGCTCTGAAAGACCCGACAGAGCTTCCAAACCGGGAGTACCGATCCACAGGTCATCCAGTGCCAGAACCTTCAGTGACTTACAGGCCGCCAGAAGTTTCAGGCCATCGTCACTGATCGTCGTCTTGCCGCTCTTTCCTGAGAATCGCAGTGCACGTAGGCCGGCGAAATGAGCGAGCAGCTCCGCCGATTTGTCGGACAGTTCACAACCACGCACGTCCAAGCTGGCCAGTTTTGGAACAGCTTTTTCAAGGGCCGTGAGACCATCATCTCCGATAGTGGACTCGGAAATATTCAATGTTCGCAACGAAGGCAACTTGGCCAAGAGGCCGATGATGTCGGGCGTGACTTCCAACTTCGCGAGGCTCACATCAACAGCCGCTCCGGCTTCATCGGTCTTGACAACGGCCTTCGCGTCGCCAAGAGCCTTGATCGCAGAAGTTTCGGCTTCACTGATCGGAGGAAGTGCAGGTTTCTGAGCAGGCTTTTCTCCGCAGCCAGCAAGGAGAACCAGAACTATAGACGGGAGAAAATACCGAGTAGACAGCACAGGAAGGCTCCCAAAGAAACAAAAGACCGGGCAACAAGTTCGGCGATCATAACGACCAAACGATCGATCCGCAGCCGAACCAGGGTTAGCCCCAACAATAGGGCCTCAGCCTGCTTTGGCATCAGGAAAAATGTAGCGTGGGCTTCAGCCTACTTTGCTCAATGCCGGAGAGAAAGTTTTCAGAACAGTGTCGCTAGTCGAAGGACGAAGACCCTTCAGAAACATACGATTTCTGATAGCCGACTGGAGTGGTTCAACTCTCAGAAAGGATAACGATGCTGATGCGGAAACTATTGTTCATGGGACTTATGTCCACCTTGCTCATTTCACCAGCAATCGCCGATGAATGGCCAGCCATGCCGGACAAGGATGGAGCGGTGGAAATACCGGCTCAGGAATGGTCGCTCCGTCCGGGGCCAAGAAACATCCGCATCCTGATTCACTTCCCGGACGGAACGAAGGAAAGTGTACGGCCAGAGACCGGACTGATGCTGACGCTTCACAATTGGGGAGGAACCGATTGTGTCGGGACGGCGTCTCCCGTCGTGCTGGCTCGAAAGCTGAACGTGGTGGCGATCTGCGTCAACTACTTGCAGAGTGGACAAGTGGATTCGATTCAAGGGCCGGAGCCCTATGACTTCGGCTACCTTCAGGGACTCGATGCTTTGCGTGCTCTCTGGTTTGTCCGCAGCAGTTTGCAGGAGCAGAACATCCGGTACAACGATCGTCGCATTTATTCCACGGGAGGATCCGGCGGTGGCAACGTGACGCTCATGGCCAATAAACTCGCACCACGAACCTTCGCCAGTGTGATTGACATGTGTGGGATGAAAAAACTGTCCGATGATATCGCCTTTAATCTGCCGGGCGGGAGTGATCTGAATGCTCGCTGGAGTCAGGACAGCTCCAACCCGTTTTACCTGTCGCTCGACGCACAGGAGCTCAGATTCGTTGGGAATCCGGATCATCTCCGTGAGATGAAACGGTTGGGCACCGAGTCACAAATCGTCGTCATTCACGGTGTCGATGACAAGACCTGCCCTTTCTCAGATGCTCAGGAAATGGTGGCTTTGATGCAGGCGGGAGGCCTTAAGGTCAAGCCCATCTTCGTTGACCAGGCGCGGATAGATGGCAAAACCTACACTTCAACAGGACATTCACTGGGCGATCGAACACGGATTGTTCTGGAACAAGCCGGTGTTGTGAGCGATCAGTCGACACTCAGCGATGTGTCACTTCCCCTTCGAAGTCAGGAACAAACCGACTTCGATCACAGAGACGTGATTCGCTATCGAACATCCTCAGGAGTATTTCTGATAGACTACAGCCAGGGTTTTCCAGTCGGCCGATTTGAAGCCGAGACTTCTCTTCCGGACTATCCGGATCACCATGATCTGACATACCGAATCGATTCAACAGGTCAGCGGAGAGAGATTAAACAGGCTTCTGACTGGGAACATCGCCGCGATCATATACGCAGACATCTGGAACGGATCGCTGGAAAGTATCCTTCTCCGCTCAAACGAGTTCCGCTGAACCCGATAGTTTCGGAAGAAGTCAGGCTGAATCCTCCAGAGGTGAGTCGCCCTTTGCTGAGACGAAAGCTGACGTATCAGTCGGACGCTGAGAGCCGCGTGCCAGCCTATGTCTTCATTCCGCTCCACGTTGGGTCACAGGGCGAAAAAGACAGCGACAAGAACGCGGAGAACACGGGAATGCCCTATCCCGCCGCGTTATGTCTGCAACAAACAACGTCGGCAGGAAAAGATGAGCCAGCCGGTCTTCAGGGCGACCCGGACATGAAATATGCGATTGAGCTGGCTGAGGCGGGCTTCGTCACGATCGCGCCCGACTATCCTTCATTCGGCGAATACACGCATGATTTTGATGCCGATCAGTACCAAAGCGGCACGATGAAAGCGATCTGGGATAATTCCCGAGCCATCGATCTGCTCGAAACGATACCAGAAGTGGACCGCACCAGAATCGGCTGCATCGGTCATTCTTTGGGCGGCCACAATGCCATTTTCACGGCGATGTTTGAGCCGAGATTTCGGGCGATCGTGTCCAGTTGCGGCTTTACGAGTCTCTCAGAGGACGACCTTCCCAGTTGGACAGGTCCTCGCTACATGCCATTGATCGCGACGTCGTTTGAAAACGACATCCGGAAAATGCCGGTCGACTTCCATGAGCTGATCGCAGCCCTCGCCCCGCGGCCGGTTCTGGCCTGCTATGCTGAAAAGGATGATGATTTTTCAGCGTCCGGTGTTCGCCATGTGCTGCAACAGGCCGAGCCTGTCTACAAGCTCTACAATAGTGAAACGCATTTACAGTCGTTCAAAATTGATGCGGGCCACTCATTTCCCAAAGTGTCGCGCGAGCGAGCTTATCAATTCCTCGCCGAACACTTACAGCACCAACCGAGACCAGGCAAATGACCGAACCAGAATTGCAGCCCCTTACCGCCGCGACCTTGTGTACAACCCGCTGCGTACCTTGCGAGGGCGGCGTGCCTCGCATGACGCCGAAGGAAGCAGAAGAGCAACTCAAAGAACTACCCGGATGGGAATTGCTCACCGGTCCGGATCGAATCAAGAAGAACTGGACGGTCAAAAATTTCCTCGCCGGCCTTGAGTTCTTTCAAAGCGTAGCGGCCGTCGCCGAGGCTGAGGCCCATCATCCCGATCTGCATTTGGTCGGCTATCGAAATCTCTCGATCGAAATCTGGACTCACGCAATTCAGGGGTTGTCATTGAATGACTTCATCCTTGCTGCCAGGATTGATCAACTTCCCATCCGGCTCAAATAAGGAATTCCCGTGGCCCGCTTCCCCCGAATGTGCAACATCATCCAGCGATTCGAGACACCTCGTGTGGCGGATATCCCCAGCGAAATCCGTGCTCAGATGGAATCGCTTCGCCTGACGGAGAAAATTCGACCTGGGCAGAGTGTCGCGATTCCGGCGGGCAGCCGAGGCATTACCAATATTGCTCTGATTCTCCGGGAAATCGCCGCCTATTTTACATCGATCGGAGCAGCCCCGTTTCTTGTCCCCGCGATGGGCAGCCATGGCGGAGGAACCGCCGAAGGCCAGGTCAAGATGCTGGCCAGTTTGGGCATCACGGAAGAATTCGTCAAAGTCCCGATTCGAGCGACCATGGAAACTCGAATTGTCGCGCAGACATCCAACGGCATGCCCGTGCATTTCGACCGATTCGCTTCTGAAGCTGACCACGTGTTTGTTGTCGGGCGAGTCAAACCGCACACAAAATTCGTCGGTCCGGTCGAATCCGGCCTCCACAAAATGATGCTGATCGGCCTCGGAAAACACGAGGGTGCAAAGATATACCACAAGGGTATTCTTACGATCAGCTTTCCGGAAATCATCGCATCGGTCGCCGAACGAGTATTAGACGTCTGCCGCGTTTGTGGCGGCATGGCGATTCTCGAAAATGCCGAAGACGAAACCGCACTTCTGGAAGCCGTTCGTCCTGAGGATTTCGGAACGCGTGAACCGGAGCTGCTCAAACTGGCCAATAAATGGCTGCCACGGCTTCCCTTTGACGACATCGATCTTCTGATCGTCGATCGCATGGGCAAGAACATCAGTGGTGTCGGGATGGATGCAAACACCATTGGACGCAAGTACATCGATCATGCGGCCACCGACAAAGACCTCGTGCGATGCCGACGCATCATGGTGCGTTCATTGACGAAGGAAACCTATGGCAACGCCACAGGAATTGGTCTGGCCGAGTACACGACTCAGCGATGCGTCGATCAGATCGATCATGAGATTACTCGGATCAACTGCGTCACAGGCAATCATCCGGAAGCGGCGATGATTCCCGTCACGTTGCCGAATGATGCGTTAGCAGTCGAGACGGCTCTGCAGACGATCGGAATGGTTGAACCGGAGAACGCTCGAGTCGTCCAGATCTCAGACACATTGCATCTGACCAAAGTCCGAGTGTCAGAAGCCTACTTCGATCTGGTCCGGGCCAGCAGTCATCTCAGCTTTGACGGGGAACCGTTCGACTTTCCGGTCGACGACGACGGCTGGATGATCGATGTCGCACATTGAACTCAAACGTAGTGCCGACTTCAGTCGGCGGCAAAGCTTGAATTCGGAGCGAAATGCCGGCTGAAGCCAGCACTACAATCCACTACCCACCAAATAAAAAACGGCTGAGCTGCCCGAAGGCGACTCAGCCGTTTCGTGTTTTCTGTGCTGGAAAGTACCAGTCAGACTACTTTCCCTTAGCAGCTGGCTTCTTAGCAACTGGAGCCTTTGCAGGCTTGGCAGCGCCGGTCTTAGCCTTGGTTGACTTGGCGGCACCAGTCTTTGCCTTTGTTGACTTTGGTGCAGCTGGCTTTGCAGCGGCTGTCTTTGCCTTTGTGGACTTTGCTGCAGTTGTCTTTGCTGCGGTGCTCTTTGCGGCCATTACCATTTCCTCCGTGAGGATTCTTTGACACCGATGAAATTTGCAGGATGTCCGCCGGTGTCAGGCACGAACAACCGCGAGTACTTTTAGGTTGCGGTGGGGCCAAAAAAGACCCACCTGTGACAACCTTCAGGGGTTATAGATGAGTTAAGTCGATTGCGTCAAGCAGAAATCCTTGAACCACAAGACGTTCCTGACTTCACCCTGACGCTAAGTTGGTGACAGAAGTCGTCTCATGAAGGACAACAGCTGTGTTGTTCGGACAGCTTTGGTGGCTCAGTCATCACATCGATAATCACTCTTCCGCCCCCTCACGTCATTTCCGCACACATTGTGCAGAGGCCCTTCCTTTTGGTGAGATTATCGGGGCTCAGGATATCGCGTCTTGACGCAGGCAGACCGGCAGATAGACTGCACGAACGATTTGTAGCCTATGCTACATCCGGTGGCGAAGAAAAAGGAAGCTGGAGTTATGCAGAAGTGGCTGCTCAGTGCTGACGCAGTAGCGTTTCGCATGGCGAATCGAAATTCGTCATTTTTGCTCCGGATTTTGCTGACTTCGCTGGTGCTATTTACCGGTTGTCAGAACGGCGATCCTTCAACCGCACCGACCGAAAACGATACTTCGAGCAACGAGGGACGACTGAAAGTTGTGGCCACCGTCGGCATGGTGGCCGACATCGTGCGAGAGATTGGCGGCGAACGGATCGAGCTGACTCAACTCATGGGTCCGGGGGTTGATCCACACCTGTACAAGGCTACGCGAGATGACGTGCAGCAGATCATGACCGCTGATCTGGTCTTCACAAATGGCCTGATGCTCGAAGGTCGACTTGAGGACACCTTCAATCGCATCGCGCAGAAAAAGCCGGTTTTCGCGATGACCCGAGATTTACCGCAGGATCTTCTCCTGAAACCTGACGGCGCAGGTGATCACCCGGATCCGCATGTCTGGATGGATGTTGCCGCATGGGCCAATTGTCTTGATGTGATCACCGAAGGGCTCAGCAAGTCACTGCCCGACCATGCCACGGAGTATCAATCTCGCGCTGTTGAGTATCGAAAGAGTCTGCAGGCTCTGCATGAGTACGGACTGTCCGCGATCGGTTCCATTCCGGAATCCAGTCGAGTACTCGTGACATCGCACGATGCGTTCAACTATTTCGGTCGTGCTTATAACCTGGAGGTACTTGGAGTTCAGGGGCTGTCGACAGAATCCGAAGCCGGGTTGCAGCGAATTAATGAACTGGTTGATCTGCTGGTCGAGCGAAAGATCCCAGCCGTCTTCGTAGAAAGCAGTGTGCCTCAAAAGAACATTCTGGCCCTGATCGATGGCGCGAAGTCTCGCGGACATGACGTGAAAATTGGCGGTGAGCTGTTCTCTGATGCGATGGGAGCTGCAGGCACCTATGAGGGTACTTACCTCGGAATGCTCGACCACAATATTACGAT
>JBIIIF010000420.1:0-4031 GCA_044235005.1 Planctomycetaceae bacterium
GACCTTATTTGCCGCTTGATGGAGAATTAGCGAAGATCGTTGGCCGCATTCGTCTTCATCGACGGGTACAGACCATTTGATTTGACTGCCGGAAGGACACAACATTGAAAATGACTCGCACCAAAAAATTTTTCAACGTGGCGCTCGCTTGCGGAGTCGCGGCAGTTTCCCTACTGGGCTTGGTCGCTCCGGCGAATGCGGCTGAGAAAAAACCCAACATCGTCTTCATCCTGACCGACAATCTAGGCTATGGTGAAATCGGGTGTTACGGCGGTGGAATTACGCGAGGCGTGGCCACCCCGCGCATTGACAGTCTCGCCAGGCAGGGCCTGCGGTTGCTCAACATGAATATGGAGACGCAGTGCACGCCGAGCCGAGCGTGTCTGATGACCGGACGCTGGGCGATTCGCTCGGGCTGCCATTCCGTGCCGTTTGGCGGCGTGGCCGATGGACTGACACGATGGGAAGTGACCATCGGTGAAGCTTTATCGGACGCGGGCTACTCGACCGGCTACTACGGCAAGTGGCATCTCGGCAGTCACGACGGACGGCTGCCCAACGACCAGGGCTTCGATGAGTGGTTCGGCATCCCGCGCACGACGGACGAGGCGCTCTGGCCTTCCGCCCCCGGCTACTCTCCCGACATCATGCCTTCGGAAAAGATGATGGAGGGCAAGAAGGGCGAGAAGAGTCGTGAGTTGAAAGTCTATGACGTGGAGCAACGCCAGCTCATCGACGCTGAGATTACCCGGCGCTCGGTGGCGTTCATCGAACGGCAGGCCAGGTCCGAAAAGCCGTTCTTTGCCTACGTGGCGCTCACTCAACCACACCTGCCCACGCTGCCAAACCCCGCCTTCGCAGGCACGACAGGCAATGGCGATTGGGCGGACATGCTCGCGGAGATGGACGCCAACGTCGGACAGATGCTTGACGCGGTGGACAAGGCGGGCGTTCGCGATAACACCATCGTCATCTTTACCAGCGATAACGGCCCGGAGTTTTTCAAACCCTGGGATGGCTGGGCCGGTCCGTGGCGCGGACAGTATTTCACCGCTCTGGAGGGCGGCATCCGTGTGCCGTTCCTGATTCGGTGGCCTGGCAAGATAGCATCCGAGAGCGTGAGCAACGAGATTGTGCATGGCGTGGACATGTTCGCTACACTCGCAAGGATCGCCGACGCGAAAGTGCCGGACGACGGACGTCCGATGGACAGTCTGGATCAGTCTGACTTTCTCCTCGGCAGGACCGAGAAGTCAGCCAGGGAGGGATTCCCGATATTCTGCGCGGAGCGATTGCAGGCCGTGAAGTGGCGGAACTGGAAGATGCATTTCATGCGGCAGGACACCATGTTTGACCCGCCGGTCAAGAACCCCGTACCCACGATCTACAACCTTTTTAGAGACCCTCGCGAAGAAACGCCGACGGCTGACAGTTGGGTGGTTGGTCCGATGTTGAAAATCGTGGGGGCGTATGAGGCGAGCGTAAAGGACCATCCTCTCATCCAAATGGGCACGCCCGATCCTTACAATCCTCCAAAGTAACAGCATTGCCTGCGAGTGCGAATCCAGTTCAATGCCGGCGATGTTTTGCCAGAAGTCAATCTTCGCGTGGAGACCGGCGAGCAGAGATGGATCCGCCCGTTCGCGGAACAGAGGAGCAACCTGACGGTCCGGGGCAATCTGACACCACGGCGTCCCCCGTATGTCGTAAAACCCCTCCGCCCGTTGTTCGTATTGCCGCGGCAGCAGAACTGGGGCCAGGTGTTTCAACTGATCGCTCACGCCAGTGACAGTAATGGCCTACTCCCAACGTGTATGCCTTCAGCGAGTTTACTTTACACGCCTCTTCTTGGCAGATGGCAGTTCACACACCGCGACGGTCACGAACGACGTGTTGAACGCAATCTGTCTTGGCTGCTGCGGTCCGACACGCTGATGTCGCATCAATCTGATCAGCGGCATCGCTCATATCTCATCCCGACGCTCGGTCAAAAAGACGACACAAGCCGATTGAAGTTAGCCGCACGAACTTCGCACAACACCTTTCGGCATCAACGAAAGAATCACCTTTGCCGGTCTTATTCGGGAGCAGGAAGTCGCAGTGCTCAACGCCTTTCGGCATCAACGAAGGAATCACACAAGCCGAGCGGTTAATGCGATCGCTGGAAACATGTGCTCAGCCCCGATGTCTCGCTGGAGACTAAAAAATCGTTTCTCCGGGCTGATATCATCCTCTGGGACGACATCATCGTGCAGGCGGGCGGCCCGCGTAGACGTCAGGATGAGCAACGGAGATTTGTTCAACTTCCTGAAAGTAGAACAGCCGCTCGCAGTATTTCATTGCGTGGAGGGACTCAATTCGGAGCGGCGATTCCGGGAAAGCAGGACTTGCGTCGTCAGGATTTTCGCTCGAGTCTTCAAAAATCAACGTGTCAACGCGAAGATCATGCTGATCGCGACGTTGTTCAGAAGATATCTGCAGAGACTCTCCCGCAGCGTAGACCTCGATCGGAATTTGGCTGGCCATAAAACGACTCCAAAAATCGTGGTGACGAATGGACCTCGCCGTGGTTACAATATTAGTGCGTCCTATCGGGTTATCATCCAGTCAAGGTCTTGCAACCGGAGATCCGTAATGTCCGTTGTTATTCCCCCTGAGTTCCAGCCATTTGTGGTGGACGGAATTGCAAGTGGTCGGTTTCGGTCTGAAGAAGAAGCTGTGAAGGAAGGATTAACCTTGCTCCGCAGTCGCGAACAAAAACTTGATGCACTCCGTAAAGATATCCAAATTGGCCTTGATGATCTCGAAGCCGGCCGGACTTCACCGTTCGACGTTGAAGACATCATCAAACGTGGTCGCCAGAGACTCGCAGCTTCCCAAGCGACTGAGTCATGAGAGAAGTTCACAAATCGCGCGCGGCAAGTATCGATCTGGACAACATCTGGTATTACATCGCTGCTGATAATCCCGATGCCGCTGATGCGTTCTTTACCGACTGTTTGCACGGTGTGAATCGTATGCCCATCAGCCGAGCCTTGGGGAATCTCGCCCTGAATTTGGGCGTCAGGTTCGTTGTTTCTCCGTAGAAAAGTTCGTTGTCTACTACAAGCCGGTCACGGAAGGCATCGAACTCATCAGGGTGTTGCACGGAGCTCGCGATATTCAGCAACTCTAAGTTCTAATCTGATGTTGGACCGTTTTCATCGCGATTCGCCGACCTGAATCCATGCATTGTCTGGAGGAGTCGCACTGGATTCTGTTGTCGGTGCGAACAGGCCGGATGTCGTTCACGAAAGGTCGGCTTGGTTCACGGTGATAGTCGAATCTCGCCGCCCGCTCCCGCATTCCGTCTCCTGATGCTGGTCCGAGTTGTTCGAGCCATCGCGTTGAAATGGCAGTAGGCAACGATCCCCGCTGCTGACGTTCCACTACGAGTTTCCGACGCCCCGGCCATAATCCGCAGGAGGAACAAAGTCGCGCCATTCGACGGGCCGCAGTTCACTGGTGCGACCTGGATACATCGCAAACGCCATGGTCGTCAGATAGACAGAGGACAAAACAACCCAAGCGATTCGGTCGGCGGTGGTGGCAAACAGGGCTCCCTTCGGCATTTCGTGAGCCAGAATAATAAGCGAGTCAATCAGAAGCAGCACGAGAATGGCAAGACACAGGGCGATGATCTGAAAACATCGAACAAGGTGCGTACATTGATTCGAGTTAATGTGACGTTTGGCGACAAAGAACCGGACGAAGAATGCCGTGATGGGCAAAATCATAGCCATTACTTCCATGGCCTCGCGGCGATTGGGGAACTGCAGTTCCACAACGGTTGGTGCAAGCAGGACAACGACGGGCAATACGCCATCCCAAGCAACAAGCTTCAGAAACCACCGACCATAGTGGACGCGCCGGAGCGTCGTTGTTTCACTGGATCCCATGCGTTGATCGTTTGTAAAGTGATTCATTCGCTCGCCTAACAACTACTCGTCCCCATACCCGGTGGCCCACGGTTGCGACTTGAGTTCTTCGAA
>JBIIIF010000281.1:0-8719 GCA_044235005.1 Planctomycetaceae bacterium
GTAAACGAAACCGCCTTCCCGAGGCCTCACCATGGCGATGATCGGCCCGGAGAACATCATTCTTGCGGCAGTCGCTAACGCTGTTGTAGGTGTCAATCCCCCGACAGCCATCCCGCAGTTCAATTCGATTCGATCAACGCCTCGATGGGCTGCCAGTGCGACGTCCTCGATTCCGCCGACACAAAGTTCGACCGTGATTTTTCGATCCGAGCGAGTTGATGAGGTCATCAGGTTTCACGCAAAGATGTCAGGTGAGTCATCACGGAGGAATTGTGCAGGATATATTTAAATCGCGCTGGCCGGGTCACCGTCAGCCGATGTCTCGAAACGCTCGTCCAGCAGATCATCCGAGTTTGCTACGAAGTCGGCACTGTTCGAGTCGTTTTCGACGGGCGATGATGAAGAATGATCCTCCAGTTCCGGCTTCATGGTGTCGAAGGCCACTTTGTGACCGGGCAGCCAGAGTGGTTCGACATTCTTCTTCTGGAACAGATGCGCGATGTGTTCATGGCAGGTAAAGAACAAAACCTGTTGTCCATCCTTCGCAACATCCAGCAGACAATCAGCAGCGGCTTCGGTACGTTCCTGGTCGAAGTTAACGAACAGGTCGTCCATCACCAGTGGCAACTCCACACCGCGTTTTGCGAATTCTCTGACGAGAGCAAAGCGAATTGAAAGGAACAGTTGCTCACGAGTTCCCCCGCTGAGCTGTTCGACTCGGAATGTCTGACCATATTCATCGTCGATGCACAGATAGTCTTCTCCCAGCGGAGCCCAGATCCGATGATAACGCCCGGACGTCATGCGGTGCATGTACTGCGAGGCAGTGATCAGCGTACCTGAGATATTCTCCTGCTCGAATCGCCGACGGATCTGAATCACGGCTTCGTGTTCGATCTGCAGCGAGAACCATTCCTCACCTGCACGGTAGATTTCTGACGCCAACTGCGACTTCCGGAAGAACTCTTCGTGCGAATCACGACCAGACTCCAGAAGCCGAATCTCCTGCTTCAGGCTGCCAAGTTCTTCATGATTCCGATTCAGCTTGTGCTCAACTTCCGTCAGTTCCGCCGTGCGAATCTGAATGGTTTCTTTCGCACGCGGAGGATCGAAGCGAAACAGATCATCCTCCACGATCGCCAGTTCGGTTTCGGCCGAGGTCGAATCGTTGAGCTCGTCGTTGGCCTTCCTGAGTTGATTTTCAAGCTGCACGCGACGAGTTTCGACTTCCTGCTGACGAACCAGCTCCTCGCGAGATCCCACACCCGACCTCGCCAGAATCGCATTTCGGCGGAGTTCTGCCGCTTCCATCTGATGCTGAGCATGAATACCGTCACGGGCACGTGTCTCTGCATCCGTGATCAGTCGTTCTTTTTCCGATCGATCTCGCTCGTGCGATTTCAACTGCAGTTGCCACGCCGTCAGAACTTCCAGTGGACGCACAAAGTTCATCTTTTTGGCGTTCGTCAAACGACCGCCGAGCTGTTCAACTCGCAGACGCATTGCTTCGAACATGCGACGCAGGCCTTCAACCTCTGGCGCGGAGTTTCGCCACTGTGTCAGCAGTTCGCGCACATCCTGAATCTTACGCCACCAGTCGAACGCCTGTTCGACATGAATGGTCTCATCCATACCAACCTGAGTCAGCAGGCGACACCATTCCTGACGCTGCACGTTCAGATCCTGCTGAGCACCCCGGAAGCGATCTCGCAGCATCTTCAGACGCATTCGTCGCGCGGCCGCTCGCATCTGTTTCTTCTGCAACACTTCCAGTTCCGCAATTCGCTGCGAACAATCGCCGATACGGTCCACCATTTCGGCCGTGGATGATCTCCAGTTGTCAGCATTCTCTGAGCGATTTTTGCCGTAACGATCCGCAACCGCCATACGCTGGATGCGATCCTGCAGAAGCCTTAACTGGCGATCTGCCTGGCGAGCTTCGTCGGCGATATCGTCCAGCTTGACGCCTACGGTTGCATCGAAATTATTTCGCAGGCCGTTCCGAATGCCCCACCACATGATGCCGGCAAAGCCGAACGCTGCCGCCGCTAGTGCTCCGCCCAGTGAACGCTGAGCTTCTCCGCCCAGCGAGAACGTCGCCATGCCGAAGACGCACAACGCTGCTCCGATCCAGCCCATCGTTGTGATTGTCTTATCGACCCACTCCGGAATCGACTCATTCAGGTCAACGCGATCAATCACGCGGCGGACTGTCTGAATCTTCAGAGCGAGCTGTTCTTCCTGCAGACGCAGGCGACCAAGATTCTCCAGTTCCTTCAGCCGAGCCTGCTCCATCTCAATCGCTTCATTCACCGGAATGCCGATCTCATCAAGCTGAGCATTCAGCTCGACAAGCTCCTTCTGGCTGCGTTTGGTCATGCTGCGATTCCAGCGACGAAGTTTCCCGCGTCGCTGCAAAGCATCATGATACTTCCGCGCGGCTTCCAGCAGTCTGTTGTGCGCAGCGGGAGATGTGTCAACGGCGTTCAGACGGTCGATGCTCCAGCCGGGGCCCATCTGTGTGAGCTGATGATTGAGTTCTCTTCGGAGTTCAGACGATCGATCTTCGGCTGTGCGAATCTGTTCCTCAATTTGTCGCAACCAGTCTGCCTGATCAACCAGACTTTGGATCGCATAGCGTTCTTTATCGAACTGCTGATCCATCTGGATGCGTTCAGCCTGGCCTCGAAACTGAGCCGACTGTTCATTCAGTTTATCACGCCGGCTGCTGGCTTCCTGAAAGTCTTTTTCGGCCGTCGCAAACTGTTTCAAAGCCTCGGTCGGATTCGTCGGGATCACTGGCAGCTTCGCCAGCTCTTCCTGCAATTCGCGAATTCGCTTCCATGGCTTATGGCAGGTCTGCAAAAATCGCAGGCCGCGAAGCTCGTTGCGGATCGCATCTTCACGCTGTTGCAGTTCATCAATTTCCGTCGTGAGTTCCCGGCGACGACGCGTCAGCTTAGCGTGCTTATCCCGCGCGACCCCGGCATTCTTTCGTCCGGCCGTCAGCTTGGCGTAGCGATCAAACAACTGAGGAATCTTGCCCGAACGATTGTCCTCTCCGAACATCAGAGCCCGACGTTCGCGAACATCTCCCAGAGCATCCAGAATCTGGCGACCCTGATGTCCCAGGGAAAGTCCGTAAATGTACTCGGCCACCTGATTTGTGCCGAGCGTTGCCAACTGCTGCAATTCACGCACACCGACTGCAAAGATGTCCGTGTAGACTTCTTCGCTGGTTCCGGACAACAAATTGGAAACGGCCTGTTCTTTGTCGATCCCTTCCGGACCGCCGGAAAGTCGCAGCTTTCCGCGTCCTTCGAATTCCGCTCGCCGATGAATTCGCCAGGTTCGACCGCCATGCTCACATCGCAGCGCACCACGCCAGGGTTGTTCGGCGTCGGGGCGATGCCATGCAGGCTCTGTTGAAAGCGGTTCGTAGCCATACAGCGTTGAACGAATAAATCGCATCAGCGTTGTCTTGCCGGCTTCGTTCGGACCGTAAATTACGTTCAGGCCCTTCGGATCCAGACGAAGCAGCAGGCTTCGCCAGATTCGAAAACGGTCGATATCGATTTCCGTCAGCCTCATGCCGAAGTCCTCTGCAAGACTGCATCGCGTACAGTAATACTCGTGGCCTGATTAGTCATCGGAATCCTCATCTTCAGGAGATTCCGCGTCTGTCAGGTCGGTGATTTCTCCGTCTGCATCTTCCGCTGCAGGCTCATCCAAAAACGAATCGTCCGAATCGCCTTCGGCAAAGACGCCATCAATCCCGAAGTCCGGTGAGAACCACGCAGCACCATCGGTGCGCATGCGAGCCAGAATCTGCTCCGGATTCACGGATGGAAGCAGTGAAGTCAGACGTTGCTTCCAGCCAGCGGTGAGATCTTCATCACCATCGATCAATGACAGCAGAGCCTCATCTGTAAGCTGCTTCGATCGTGTCACGAAGGTCTGAAACTGATCTGCCAGACTTGTCGGAGGATCTCCCGCAGGCCAGCCGTTCGGAAGAGTTCGAATATCATGCAGAAGTCGTATCGTTCGACCGGCATGACGCAGTTCATCCAGTTCCACGGCGGCTGCAACATCGAGATCGCTGCGAGTCAACTCCTGCAATGCCGGCAACGCACCTCGCAGAACCCAGTTGATGGACCAGATTCGATCAGCCGTGCTGGGCTTGAGTTCCATCAGGCAGGTTTTCATCTGCTGGAGCATGGCCGACAACGTCGTGTGCGGGCGAACGTTGACTTCGATCGTTTTCCAGTCCACACAACTGGTGTCGACGGACGTGATGCGAACTTCGCCGTTCACGTCGATCTCGACCATGGAACACGCTCCGCCGGCGGCTTCCAATTGACTGCGAGCCTGCGTCGTCCCAGGGCAATGCACCACTCCATCCTCGCGCCACAGAGTGGTTCGAGCCATTTCACCGGTGAGCGCGAGATAATTCAGGTGGCCTTCTCGCAGCATTTCGTCTGCGTATTTGATGAAATCCGGATCCAGCGAGGGATGCTCATCCGCAGGTCCGGCTTCCAGACTGTCCAGTGATCGCTGGACCTGACGTCGGCGGTTGTCGGCAATGCGGCGAGGTTTATCGCCGTTTTCTGAATCAATCGAACGCCAGACGCGAGTTGATTCGTCATCGTCACCGGCGTCCAGATTCGATCCGGGAACATCGATACGTTCCCCTGAAACGACATTCTGCATCGTGGACGCGATCGCTTCATCAGAGGCCGAGGCGGCCATTGAGGCCATGCGACGCGCTTCCTCGAACTTGGCTTTGCTGACGACGCCGATTCGAAATGGTTGAACTCCGCCACCACCGCGAGCAATCACACGGATGCCGAAATCGTCGACTTCTCCAAACCACATCGACGCGGAGACCGTCGTCGCGAGCTGATCCTTGATAAACAGCTCCATGGGTTCGGGACTTGAGCTGTAGCAAACTGTAACGTTCTCAGGCAGCTCAGGAATCGCTCGCCAGGCTTCCGGAGGATCTGCGTCACCAGGCAGCACAAATACTTGAATGTTCTTTTCGTCGAGCCGACTAAATCCCTTCAGCAGGCGAAGTCTCGCGCGGAGACTGCGATCGGCTTCAATAAAGATGTTGCCGGAAAGCAGCAGAAAATCCACGTCGCGCTTGATGCTGGCTTCGATAACTTCATCAAAGGCGTAAAGCGTCGCATCTTCGAATGCAAAGCGAAGTTCGTCAGTCAGTTTCTCCGTCGTTTGCACGCTGACGGGAACATCCAGACGAACATTGGCGGCATGAATAAATCGTTGTGGCTCAAACGCCATCGTTCAGAGTCCCTTCCGACATACGATTTGGTGCCGAGGCTTCCCAGGGCGACAAATGACTCCTTCAGAAGCAAATTGCTTCTGACCCACTCCGATCAAAGTTCCAGTTCGCAAACAACACAACACTGCCTGAATTGTCTGATAATCTGGACGAATGGCACCTCACGGGGATTCGGTAAGCTGCCAGTCGCTGAGAAGTCTAATAAACCTGCGAAGTTGGGGAAAGCCTTCTCGTTGAGCAGTTCCGGCAGTTTTTTCCTGAAGATTGAGGTTCGGAGCAGGTTAGAGTCCGTAACGGCAGGCCTGACCAATGAGATTTGTCACCTCTACGGATGTCGTGGGGCAGGACGTTGCCGAGGACGCGGGAGTCTGAGACAGTTTCCGAAAATTCCGCCAGGCGAATGGCACCGAGATCGAATTCTACCCTATGCAGACTCGAAAAATCATCCTCGGCACATCAACCTGGCTTGCGCTGGCATTAGGTGGCGCCTTTGCCGTTAACAGCCAGTTTGCCGCGAGCGGTCGTGGAGCGTCAGAGACTGTTGTGGGAATCGCGGGCTGGCTGACTGGGGCACCGCGGGAATATTCGGCGGTCTCCGCGACCCATCTGCTGCTGGCCTCAGGCGATCCCATTTTCCTGAGGACCGAAGACGGTCGCTATCGCCAGGTCGGGCGCGTTCGTAACAACTTCGCCCCGCGTCCTGCGGATTCAGGTAAGCCGGTTTTGCCTCATGCCGAGGCGTATACTCAAAAAGCCTCCGTTGTACTTTATGAGTGCGCTGTCGATCAGGCCTTTCCGCTCGGCTATCAGCTTGAGTACCACACGACACCGACGGCTCTGGACTGGGTGGCAACCACACTGATTACTCCGGAAAGGCAACAGCAGATTGCCGAGATCATCTCGAAGGACTGGGAACAGCATCGCGAACAGGTGATGTTGAAGCTACAGCCAATTGTTGAAACGGGCATAGGCAAATGTGTGGAAGCAATCGAGGCGGAATTGCCAATGGTGCTGAATGCTCACCGAGGCGACTTTGGGAAGCTGGCTGATCGCTATCAGGTGGAGATTATTCGCAATCAGATTGTTCCGCTGGTCCGCACCGAGATTCTGCCCATTGTTCAGGAGGAAGTTCGCCCGCTAGCCACTGAGCTGGGGAAAGATCTTTGGAATCGAGTCTCTCTGTTCTCATTTACCTGGCGATATCTTTACGACGTGTCTCCGTTGCCGGAGAAGAACGCCGTGAAGCTGGAGTTTGATCGCTTCATGAAAGAGGAAGTCACACCCGCGCTCGAATCACGTTCGAACGAATTTGTGGCGGTGACTGAGCGAATCCTGGGACGAATCAGTCGCAATGAAAAAGTCCGCTCGGTGATCCGAGAGAATCTGAAGAAGGTTGCGACCGACAAGGAGTTGCAATCGATCGTCTGGTCCATCGTGCAGGACTCCGTGATCAACAATCAGTCGCTGCGAACCGCGATGCGTGACTACTGGGGCAGCGCAGAAGTTCAGGAGGCCATGAGTGCCGCGACGGCAAACTTTGAGACGACAGCCAGAACGATTGGCGACACGATCTTTGGCAGTCGCGAGGGCGGAGTGACGCCGGAGTTCGCTCGCGTCCTGCGTGCTCAGATTCTGATGAAAGACCGCCGCTGGTTTGTGATCACAGCGAAACCAGCAACGCCCGCACTTTTGCCGCGCCCCGAAGTGGGAGGTCTCGTCATGGTTGCGGCTACTCAGCCGATGCCGTTCCCACTCGAGTTCGAAGGTGCGGAGCAGAGTCCCTTATCTGTGTATCGTGCTGTGGATCCGGGGACCGTGAGTTCTACGCCACAAGCCCTCAAGTAATAGATTTTATCTTTACAGATATTAAAATATGCTTAAATCAACATTAGTCAACGCCTCATGACAGATGAAACTTCTGTTCTTTGTGGCCCTGAATTTCGCAAACCGTTTTAAAATATCAACTTACGTCGCTAATTGGAAAATATTTTCCGAACTGGCACAGAGCCTGCTTTGTCCCATCTCATCAAACGACACGACAATGAGATGGAATTAAAGACAGGAGAATCTGATCATGGCCAGCAAGTCGCTCTTCAAATCAATCGTTGGATTATTGGCTCCCAAAACTGATACTGTTAACGAAGCTGGCGGAACGGCGTATGAGTTCTCCGCAAAGCACAAGCTGGCTCAGTATGCCGCAACCGGGTGTCTGAACAACACGTTCTACGTTTCGGCCGAAGATCAGCTCGCAACGATTCTCGAGCTGTGCGGGGCCAATGAGCCCGAATACATCGCTCAGGTGGCGTTGTTCGCACGAGCGAAGGGTTACATGAAGGATATGCCTGCACTTCTTTGTGCTGTGCTTTCGGTTCGCTCTCCGGGTTTGCTGGCCGAGATCTTTGATCGAGTCATCGACTCACCAAAGATGCTGCGAAACTTTGTGCAGATCATGCGTTCCGGAGTTGTTGGCCGAAAGAGTCTTGGAACGCTGCCAAAGCGATTAATCCTGCAGTGGCTGGAGAATCGTACGGACGAACAGTTGTTCTCTGGTTCCGTAGGAAACGATCCATCGCTGGCGGATGTCATCAAGATGGTTCATCCAAAGCCAAAGGATGCTTCGCGAGAAGCTTTGTACGCTTACTTGATCGGTCGCACCTTCAATGAGGAATCTCTTCCGGAAATCGTGAAGCAGTATGAGGCCTTCAAGCGAAACACGAATCCTGGCAAAGTGAAGGCACCTGATGTTCCGTTTCAGATGTTGACGGCTCTTCCTCTGACAAAGAAGGACTGGCAGCAGATTGCTCGGAATGCATCATGGACGATGACTCGTATGAACCTTAACACGTTCGTGCGACAGGGGGTGTTTGAAGACAAGGACCTGATCGGAGCTATTGCGAACCGGCTGAAGAATGCGAACCTGATTGAGAAGGCCAAGGTCTTCCCCTATCAGTTGCTGACAGCCTGGATCAGTATTACCGACGAGGTTCCTCGACCAGTCAAAGATGCTTTGCAGGATGCGATGGAAATCGCGATTCGCAATGTGCCACAGATCAACGGACAGGTTTATGTGTTCCCGGACGTGTCCGGATCGATGCATTCTCCTGTGACGGGTCATCGAGCAGGTTCAACAACGGCCGCGAAGTGTATCGACGTGGCCGCTCTGGTGGCCGCCGCAGTGATGCGGAGCAATCCGGACACAATTGTTGTTCCATTCAGTGACCGAATCACACCTTGCAAGCTGAATCCTCGGGATACGGTGATGACAAACGCTGAAAAGCTGA
Source organism: Planctomycetaceae bacterium (assembly GCA_044235005.1). Classification (GTDB taxonomy): domain Bacteria; phylum Planctomycetota; class Planctomycetia; order Planctomycetales; family Planctomycetaceae; genus SXXK01. The sequence goes on from JBIIIF010000281.1 coordinate 8,584, forward strand.
TGAAGTTGCCATCCGGAGGAACAAATTGCAGCCTGCCGTTGAAGCACCTGAACGAGACGAAGGCCAAGGGAGATTTGATCATCTACGTTTCCGACAACGAATCGTGGATCGATTCCAATCGACACTATGGCTACGG
>JBIIIF010000047.1:0-33941 GCA_044235005.1 Planctomycetaceae bacterium
GTCCAGTCGTTGAAAGCCGCGTAGAGTTTGCCCGACTTCTGGTCCTGATGCATGAAGACGGACCAGCGTGAGTCGGCGAAGTGCTGGGGATGGAATCGAGTCGGGCAGTCGCCGAACGCATCACCTTGCGGCATCGTGCCGTAGATCGGCGCGCCGACACCGTTCCAGTGAGTCACTGCGAACTTACGAACCTGACGCTTGCCCTGCGTTTCGCTCGCCGTGAAGCAAGACAGGTCGGCCGCGATGTGCGGCTCCCAGGAGTTCGCAATGTCGGACTCATAGAAGGTGACCTCAGCCTGCTGTGGCACGCCATCGCCATTGGCATCGTTCCATTGATAGGCCGCACTCTTGCCAGCCCACCCCTTGATCGCCGACGACGCATGATGGACTGTGCCGCAGATCGTCACGGGCAACAGCTTCCAGTTCTCCTCATCCACCTTGAGGATGGTGGGCAGCTTTTCGAGAGCGAGATAGGTCACGCCATCTCGCTTGTAGACGTGGAAGTACCCGCCTTCGTTGTGACTATCTCCCACGAGGCCGTCGGCGAGGTTGCTGTATTGGTAGCAGGAATGAACGGTCCAGGATTTCCGTTCGTAGTCCACAAGCACGCGCATCACCCAGCCGTACTGCGAACCGACCCACAGCACGTTCGGATTATCGCCTTCGGTCGCGGCATGAGGAGCCCAACGTTGCCCGCCATACCACTCGCGGACGACCGAACCGTCGGCGGCGAAATGAGCCGTGCGTCGCGGAGCACTGATTGCTTCCGTGACATAGAAGCCGCCGCTGCCATCGGCGCAGAGATCGGCGAAGCCCGCAAAGCTGCGTTTGGTTACGTCGTCATAGAGCCCGTCCTGGCGACCACCTTTCGCGCCGTATGTCGTTTTCAATACCCCATCGGCGGAAAACCTTTTGATCTGCTGCGTGCCCGCTTCATACACGAGAAGGTCGCCGGACGAGTGATCGACATCGAGCCGTCCGGGCTTGTCGAGACCAGCCACAAACTCAGTCGGCGTCTTGTTCTTGCGTGACAGCTTCACCACCCGGTCGCCGCTGCTGACGAAGACCACGCCATCCGCTCCGACCGCGACGCCCGCCGGACTCGGAACCTCAGCCGTATCGAGCAGGCCGCCAGTCTGCGGGTCATACCAACGCAGTGCATTCTTCTTTTCATAGGCCACGACCAGCACGCCCGCGTGGGCATCCATGTCGCTCGCGTCCATGTCGTCGTTGGCAGGATCCCATTGCACGTCGATCATCACGGGCTGCTCGCCAACGGCTGTGCCTACGACAGTTCGCTTCGCCAGCTGCCCCGTCGCGGCGTCGTAGACATAAAGCAGTTGCTTCCGTCGCTGCTCCGGCGCGATGCGGCCATCTTCAGTCTTCACATGTCCGAGCATGAAGACCTCACCGCCATCGACGGCCAGACTCAGAGCACCATCCCACGGTCGAGCATGCAGCGCGGTCCAGAGCCGCTCCTTGCCGTCAGGCGTCATCTTGAGCATGCAGGTTTCGATGTTCTCCGTCGTGTGAGCTGACACATAGATCCCGGTCTGATCCACCGCGACACCAAACGGAGCATGATGCGTCCCCGGCCCGCAAGCCGTCCGCCAATCGTTCCCCGGCGGATAGTTCGACCCGACGCTCATCAGATAAGTCGCCTTCAGCCCCGGAGTCTGCAACGACTTCCACGAGTACTCGCCAGCCGGCAGCGAGTTGCCATCGCGATCAAGCCCATCCCAAATCACCGACTGCTTCCCCGCCGCCATCGGCACCGCATGCAGCAACTCCCGAACAAGCCGCCCCTGCGAGTCATAAACCGCCGCCGAAACCTGCCCCGGCTTCTCCACCGAGAAAGAAATCGGCACGCCGCCTGTTCGCGGTTCATCCGCCAGTGCGACGGACGCTAACGCGATCAGCATCGCGGCGATGAATTGTGTGATGTTTGTGCTTCTCATTGGTAAATCCAGCAGTGAGTTTTTCGTTGAGATTGAACGGGAAGATTCGGGGACTCTCATTAGCCGCCGCGTCCTTTAAAGAAGCGGGGATTTGTTGCGGGGGGGGCGCGTTCATTCCTATCTCCGCCACTTCGAGAGCCGGCTGATTTCTTCTGCGGTGAGGCGGCGCGAGTAGACGCGAAATTCGTCGAGGCTGCCGTCCTTGAAACTGCCGCCGCTGTTGGCTCGACCGAGCGTGATGGTTCCGGTCAGGCCGGTGTTGCCTCCGGGGCCGGTGTTCGTCGCGATCAACTGGCCATCGATGAAGAGCTTTTGTTGACGCGGCTCGCTGTGCCAGACGAAGGCGGCGTGATGCCAGTTGTCATCGGCGAGGTTTGCTCCAGCGGGTTGGCTGCTGGGCCAACCGCCGTGAATGACTTGAAACGTGCCGTCCTTCAGAAAATAACTCGCTGAGCCGACCATGAGGATGCCGGTTGTCGACTGAGTCGTGCGGAACCAGAACGAGACCGAGTAGTCGCCGAGTTCCAGCTTGCTCTCGCAGCCGACGCTTTCTCGACCGTTGGGAAATGTGAGTGCCTCGCCATAGTTGGGCATGCTCGCTACCAGTCTCGGCGGCGGTGCGCCGTAGGTGTGCATCACGGCGGCATGATCGGCTCCCGCTTCATTGCGGATCGAACGGCTTTCGAGGTCCGTTCCTTCGAACGTGTAATACACCTTACAGTCGACATCCACGAGCACGTTGTCGTTGTCTTTGATCGTGACGACCGCTTGCCCCGCAGTGCCGTCGCCCATGAAGTCGGGGCTCGGCAGCAGCGTGATGAAGCAGTTCTCATTGGCTTCGAGTTGCTCGTCATCGAGCGGCTTATTGGTGATCTCGGTCGATGTTTGACCGGCACGAATGACGGCTCGCTGTTCGAGGATCTGAAAGTCGCTACCCGGCTTCGCCGTGCCGCTGAGTCGATAGGCGATCTCGATGTCTTTGTCGCTCGGACGATCGAGCGTGAAGCGAACGACTCCCGGTTTCGAGTCTTGCTCGGCGGCCAATGGCTGAGTCGCCGCGATCGACACGCGAGGCCGAGTCTTCGCGACCGTCGAGTGCAGATATTGAGCCGGTACGCGCAGCCATTCGCCGGTGTAACTGCACCACGAGAGGCTGAATTGCGGTGCCGCGACTCCGGTCTGCGAGTACTCGACGCGCAGGTCGTAAGTCGCTCCGGCTTGCAGCATCAACGGCGGAGTCTGCCACGCATTCGTCGCGGGCGAACCATTCCACTTATCAAGCACCAGCTGGTTGTTGAGCCAGACTCGAACGAACCCTTTTTCCTCCAGCCAGCCTTGTTGCATCGGCGTGTGGCCGTGTCCGGGTCGTGCGTTGTAGATTCGGAACCAGAACGGTTCGCTGTACGGAGCCGTGATCGATCCCGTCCATCGCGCGCTGAAAGGCTTGCCGGCAGCGATCCCTGGACACGGACCATCCTTCGTCCAGGCCGCGACCATCTGCCCGCCCGTCGTGCTCTCAGAGAACCAAAGTCGCGGATCAACTCTTGAAACAACCGGCTGCCCACTGAGATCAACCGACGAGAAATACTCGGCCTTCAAACCATCGCCATTCACCGACGCTGCTTTCGGCAGCGAAGGCACGTCGATCGAACCGCTTTGGCGAGTGAGATTGTTAAAGCCTCGCAGCTTGAAGGCCATCACTCGATCGCCGCCCGGAGCGAACCACACCGCCTGACCATTGCCGAGATCCGAGATCGACCCCGCCGACATCCAATCATCGCCCATCATGACGGACTGCTCGCCATGCTTACCGCCGGGGACGTAGTGAGCGTCGGGCAATTCGTCGTTGACGTGTCGATCGAGCAGCGTGCCAATCAACAGTCCGTCCGACGTCCAGGCAGTCGTATACTGCATGCGATCGCAGACGATGAGATGGCCGTTGACCGTCCCCAGCAGATGACTCGGCATGCCGAACTGCGCATCGCGCGGCGGACCTTCCGACGCATGCTTGCCGACTACATGGGTAATGCGTCCTCCATGCGCCGAGATGACACGGGTATGAGTCGTCTGCGCGGTCGGCCAGGCATCGGTATGCAGATCAAGATGCCCGCCGCCACCTCCATCGAAGAACACGTTTATGCGCCCGTCCGCCGACTTATGAATCGCGCGCGGGCTAAGCCTCTTGAGAATGCCCAACGAGTCCTCGGGAATCTTCTCGGTCGATCGAACGATGTGCTTCCAATCCCAACTCGGCACCGCAGCATTTTGATCGTCATTCGGCAGCGTCGCATACAGCGAGTTTTGAAACTCAAAGTTGATCCAGTTCTTGCCGGTCCAAGTGTGGTTGGGAGCCTGATAGAAGCCGAACAGCACGTTGAAATCATCGTCGAGAAACGCATAGCCTGCGCCCGGACCTGTCTCGGCAAATCGAAACTCTTCGGGATCAAGCTGGCCGTTGCCGTTGGTGTCGGACCAGGTGAAGGCGTCGGTCTTCGGCGAGTTCACATCAAGCTTGTGAAACTCAGCCGCCTTTGCGATCGGTTCGGGGATCTCGACCTTCGGCCAGCCGTTGTTGCGTCGAAAGCTCGCCAGCGCGACGGGAATCAGCTCACCGGTCTCGGGCACAGGTCGCAGAATGAAGCGCCCGTTGGAAACCAGGAAGACCTGACCGTTGCGAACGACCGGCCGATAGTGCGGGAAGTTGTAAGGCGTCGGAAAGAGACCATCGCCCCAAGTCTTCTCGGGGACGCGGAACAAATGCGTGAGGCGGCTCTTACCCGTCTCGGGATCGAAGTCGTAACGACCGATCGTCTGCGGACTGGAGCTGTAATAAATCTCACCCGGCTTCCCCGGCACGGCGGCTGCGCACGCAAAGAACTCCGCGCCGCCGAACCGCTCATCAAGAATCGTTCCGTCTTCACCCACATGCGCGATGCGCCGCAAGCCGCCTTGAATCCCGCCCTCGACGACATAGAACCGCCCACGATCCGCTGCGATATCCGCGACTTCGGCGAAACGATCCGCGTAGTACGGCCCCGGCTTGCGTCCGCCGATCACACCATAAGTCTTGAGCAGCTTGCCTTCTGCCGAGAACCGCAAGATGCGTTGATCCGGTTCGCCATTCGCGACGAGCAAAGTTTGATTCGAGGCATCCCATGCCAGCGCAACCGGCTGCACAAGTTGCTTCGCATCGATGATCAGCGTCTGCTTGTTGTCCGAGTCGATTAGCACAACGCCTCGTTCGGCAAGCACGAAGACCGAGCCTTCGCCGATCGTCGCCTTTCGCTCCGCGAAAGTGCGCTTGGTGGCCGAGTCGCTCCGCGACTCGGCGTCGAGTTGCGGAGCGACTCGACCACGTTCTTTCGCGGAGCGAAAGACGACACTCGCCACACGCTTCGGCTTCGCAATCGCGACCTCGCGCACAACTTTGCCAGCGGGCAGTTCATACCAACGCACGGCATCGTGGTCGAAGTGCGAGACGACGCATTGCCCACCCGACGCGTCGATATCCAAACGTTGTCCGCCGTTCGCATCAGGTCGCTTATCGTCGGCCCACAGCACATCAAACATCTTGATGACGTTGCCGCTCTTCACATCGCGAACGGTGACTTGAGCATCCTGCCGCAGACCAACCACGAACTTGTCCGTCATCCCCACAGATCGAGCTCCGAACGCAGCCCATCCTAAATGAGGCGAGAGCCAGCGCGAGGTCGAGAAGTCGGGCTCGAACATGTGAATGCTCGGCGGCCCTTCTGCGATCGGAGCACCGACAACAATCCCTTCAGAACCAACTGCAATCGTCGACGGCCCGGTGTGATTACCGACCCACTTCGTCCAACCACCTGCTGTTGGATTGGCTCCAATCGCACCGAGATAATCGGCCTCAATCCCCGCACTGCTGACAAGCTTCCATTCAAACTTCCCCGGTTCGACCGCGCGTCCGTCTCGATCCAGCCCGTCCCAACGCACCTCATGCGAACCCGCTTGCAACCACTCACCCACCAACAACGACCGCAACTGCACCCCGTCCTTGTCATAAACCGCCAGCGACACCCGGCCGGGCTGCTCAACCGAGAAAGCAATCGGCACGCCGCTTGATGGCGACTCATCCGCCAAGACGACGGTCGCAAGTGCGATCAGCATCGTGGCAATCGGCCGGGTGATGTTTGTGGTTCTCATTGATGATTCCTGGATTGAGTTCTCGTGGTGATTGAACGGGAAGATTTGGGAACTCCCTGCTCGTTTCGGTGTTTTCATGGAGCCTGCGAGAACTCGATGCGGCCCCGGAGGCTGGGGAGTAGTTCGACCTCGCCGGGGATGCCGCTCACGAAGGTGGTTGTCTTGTTGTGCCAGTACGACCGCGCGGTGGTCTCGATGCCGTTGCCTCGAAGCACGCCCAGGTCACCGATGATTGTCATCCCGTCGGCCGGCGACAGGCCTAACTGCCCCTCGGCAAACTCCCGCGACCACAGCAGCGAACCGACCTTGTCTTCGGCCTGCTGTTCCGGGAAGTCCTTCTTGTAACGGGCCAGCAGTGCAGGCGCGTCGTTGGGGACGATGTAGATCTTGCCTTTGATCTGCTTCGACTCACCGGGCTTCAGGCCGCCGATGCGGAAGTCGGAGTGGAGGCAACGGGCGACTCCCTGAAACAACTTCTGGTAAGGTTCGAATGCCACGGCAAAGATATGCTTTTCGTCGCCGCTAAAGCAGCCAATGAGTCCATTGCTCGGGACCAGTGGGCTGAGCGGTCGCGGGTTGACGTCGGTACGCGGGACGTGCAGGGGACACCAAACCTGGCCGGGAGTATAACGGGCTTCTTTGGCCCACGGGCTGATGTCCGGCATGCGTGTCAGCTTGCCATCCAGGAAGATCAAGCACTTAGGCAAGTAGTCGTCGATGTCCTTGCCCTTGTGGTCGTAGCCCGTGAAGTCGCCGAGCCGAATGCAGGGCTGCGCCCAATGGGCAGCGGAAGCGGTCGCAGTCGGGTTGTGCGCAGTGATGGCAAACGTGACGTCGTCGTTGCTGGCGGTGATCGTGTGGTCGACCACCACGCCATCTTTAACGGAGCAGCGCAGCTTCATCGTCTTCTTGTCATCGCTGAGCGAAACAAGTTCCGTCGTGTGGCCGATCGTCGTGTCATGCCAGTCGGCGTCTGCTGAATCCGGACGGCAATAGGCTTCGAGATAGTTGATTCGAATCTCACCCATGGGCAGATGCGATCCCTGAATGACAAGCCAGTTCTTGTCACGCGTTAACGTGAGGTCGTTTGCTTGAGCAAGGCTGAAACTGGAACTCAGAAGGAGAACGGCTAAAAGTGTTTTCATGATATTCCGTCTTTCGATGCAGTCCGTATCGCGACATGGCCCGCCTGAACCATTCCCCAGGCGAGAAGTACGACCATCAGACGCAAGATGTTTTTCACAGCGGTCTCAGCAAGAATGATTTGGGCGTTGAGGGTGGTTCCATCGAAACACTCTGCGAATCTGCCGATTTGCCGACACAAAAGGCGAATTTGGTCATGTTTTCCAACCGGTGATCTACTGGAAAACAGCTCGTCCCCACGTCGCGGCACGAGTGTAAGTGTAAATCCGCTGCGGTTCATCGGGGTTGCGGATCTCCACAAGATTGCCAAGCGGCAACCGGCCCGATTCGTCGCTCCAGTGGATCTGCCAGCACACGCTGAGCACGTCGCCGGCTTGTGGTTGATCATCGGCGACGCCGAGCAACGCCCACGGAATACGGGCCTCGACCGCGTAACCTTTTCCGTCCGAATCGCGTTTGAAAACCAGTTCATGCCCTGGCGGGTCAATTAAGGCTCCATGGAAATCCATCCCGAACCGCAGGTAAAAAACATCGCGTTTTGCCGCGGCGCAATGCCAAAGCATGAGTTGCGAGATTCGCGGGTTGGCAGCGCGGGCGATGTCCTCGGGGCTGGCCGTGACATTGTGCCAGCGATAGTAGTTGGATCCACTCGCGTCGAGCGGCCAGCCCGCCGCCCGATCCAGCCCCAGCCGAAGTTCCAGACAACCACCCCGCCAGGAATTCTCTGGATCCATCTCCGGGCTAATCACGTTCCGCATCGGAAATGGATCCTTGATCTGCGCCGCGATATACAATGCCTCGGTGTCGTAGCGCATTCGCCCTTCAAGGGAACGAGAATCGTCCATGGCAGTTCGAAACCGACCGTCGTCGCTCCATTCCGACATATTTCCGTCGATTCGAATGGGAGTGGTCGCAGGGACGGCATGAATATCGACTTCGGCATGACGTGCGGGAGGCGCGAGATCGGCGCCCCCCATGCTTTCGGGGAGAGGCACCCCAGGTTTGATGTTATTGGGAATGTGACGCAGAAAACGCGTTTCCGAAAACTCCAGCTTGAGCGGTGCCGATGTCGCATTCATGCTGAAACGCGAGGCGGTTCCGGCCCCCATTCGACTCGAAAAACCGCTCCGGACAGGGGTCGCAACGACGGCACCCTCGAAAACCTGCACGTCAGTTTCCAGGTCTGGCCCCACCTTGACCGCGAATTCCGTCCCCTGATCGACAATCCGGGCTGCCGGAGAATCCAGCTCAAATCCGATCGCCTTTTCCGGAACCCGCACGACAACCTGACCGCTCTGCATTGCCGCCCGCATCGGCGAGAAAAACTCCAGTTCGCCCGGCCCTTCGAGGACAAGAGTCACGCCGTTATTGAGAGTGAATTCCACAAGGCCGCTCACCAGATTCCATCGTTCGGCTTGAACGGGTTGTCCGGCCACGAGTCGCGGACGGTCACCTTGAATCTCAGCCTCATGAACTCGAGTGATCGTTCCCAGAACAGCAGGTGCGTCCGAGGGTTGCGGGAACCAAAACAGACCAGCTGACAGAATCAGCATCACCGCAGCGGCCGCAAGTGCCAGCCGATGCAGTCCACGGAACTTAGCGGCAGCCGTCGATGCTGCGTTTTGTTTCTTCACGGCGACGACGGGGAGCGATGAATCAAGCCGCGCATAAGCAAGGAAATCGGTCCGCAGTTGCGAATCCTCCAGGAGCAACGCTTCGAGCATGCTGGCTTCCTCGTGAGTTGCCTGGCTGCTGAGATAGCGCCCCACCAGATCCATCAGGTCCCTGTCGGATTTCATACCATGCCCTCCGTGCCCATCGTCTGCCGCACACAATCGACGAGCACAATGCGGATGCGGTGCAAAGCTTTGTAGATCGACATGGCGGTGCAGCCGGACTCCCGCGCCATCTCGTCGATTCGTACCCCCGGCGCGTAGGCCGCCTCAAGCAGAGCCCGTTGAGCGTGTGGCAGTTTCGTCAGGCAGGATTCCAACGCAAGCAACTCCTGGTCGCTGTGCTCACCCGCTGCTATCGCTTCTGCTTCCAGCAGTGCCATCAATTCATCGCCGAACACATGCCGGTCCCGCGCCCGGTCGCGACAGTGGGCCATAGCTTCGAACCGCGCCACCCCGAAGGCCCAGCGTCGGAAATTGGCTGACGAATCCAGGTCGTCGAACTTCCGCCACAGCACGGCGGCCGTTTCCTGCATCACCTCCCCGACATCCTCCAGCGTCGGCACGAGCGAACGCACGAACCCCCGCAACGCCGTTTCGTTCTCGACGTAAAGTCGGATAAAGTGGTCGTGTTTTTCGGACTCAAACGGCGTCATTTTGCAGAGATCTCGGCGTCCGGGGAGGCAATCGGCAGACCTGTCATGATAACACTCCATGAACGGGAACATTTTGCCAAAAAATATCCCGTCACGCTGGGCCTGATGAAATCTCACCCAAACCGCTGCGTCGGTTCTTCAAGGAACACCGTTTCCAACAGCTTCGCCGATGAATATCTTAGTTTCGACATTCCTGGTTTGCCTTTTGATTTTGATGGCGCGAGCCGCGGCAGTGGGCGTTTCATGAATTGAATTCGACTGGGCTGATTTTTGTGGCGCCGTCCTCCTGGCTGCGTCCTGATGCTCCTTGATGAATGTTTCCGCCTCATACAAGCGGCGCTTCACATCTTCGGCTTTTACCGCGTCGCGCAGATCTCGGGACTCTTCGTGTCGTTTAAGAATGCGCATAGGCATTGGCGATCGGAAATCGACTACTTCAACAGCTTCTTCATCCCTTCCCCGAGTGCATCGCCAATGAGAAAGTAGCTCTCCGCATTGCCGAACCAGTGATGTCCGTGACCTGTATTCGGCGAAAGTTCCGCAGACCGAGCAAAGTCTGTTGTTTTGATGAACAAGGCATTCTTGATTTGTCTGGTCCCTTCTTCCTGCGCCTTTCTGAATGCAGGGCCCAACCTGGCCACCGGAACTGGGCGGCCTGAAATCAACGAACGGGCTCTTACCGCCCCAGGCCGTCTTGATCAACAGCACCGGGTCCGTCAAGTAGTCCCCCATCACGAATCCGAAGCTCAGCTCAGGTCCGATATGACTGCTGCCGCCATAGCCGGTGTAGCCCACAGTCAGCCCGCCCTAGCGAACCTTTTCGCCAGCCTTGAACCAGATCTGCACATCATCCCGGACCACCCATTCGCCCTTATCGTCTTTAAGGCACTTCATCTTCCCGGCGCTCTTCGAATTTCTCATCGACCAGAGCAGGTTACCCTTGCCGCCGTTGTAGTCCCTCTCTCCATCCATAGACACCACGCCCTGGCCCTCCATGTTGGATTGACCGGCGAGGATAAAGACCTTCAGTGGATTCGCTTCGACGCTGGCAGCAGCAAAGAATGTCGTGATGAGTAATGTGGCGATGTAATTCATTGCGATGTGTCTGAAGGTGTTCTGTTTCATTGTTGTTTGGTTTCAGGTTGTTCGCTTTTCTCGGCCGCACCAGTGCTCTGTCACACCCAGCTTAACGGGCCGCTTGTTCTGAGTTCACCGCTGGGCGGCGCATGAAACAGATGTGGTGATACTCATAGTGGTCCGCGCCGTCATGCTTCCTGGACGCGATAGGTATGGCAGAGATAAAACGCAACGATTCCCTGTCATCGACCCTCATGACGAGCGTCTGTGAAATTTGGCCTGCATCGGCGTCATCATCCGGTGGAATAAAGTGGAACTGCTCCCACTTCCAGGCTCTCTTGCCGCAGGGCAGGCGGTAGGGATCAACGAAACAAAGTTTGCCCGTTGAATTCTCATGCTCTGCCGGCTTCCAGAAGAGAGCACTCACTGAGGGTTCTTGCGCCACCGGCACAATCCCACTCCGTGGAAGTGCCAACCAGTGGCGTCGCGTCCATGACAACAGACTTTGTTAACAGCAACGGTCGTCACGTTCTTAGCCAAGACAGAAGTTCACTTCAACACTCCGGTCCGACACGCTGATGTAGCATCAATCTGATCCACGGCATCGCTCAAATCTCACCCCGCCGCGAGGTCGAAAAGACGACATCGACCATGTGATCTTTGCCGCACGAACATCGCTCGGTCGATGTGACCGGAGCAGTGAACGGCCAGGGGCTTCGACGCGTCGGTCGGGTTCATGTGGGTCTCACCGGAGGTGAGATTGTGGCTACGCCAATCTGGTCCTCAACCAAGCGACCTCGTTCGCTCATGTGGTTAAAAGTTTTGAAAAGGCCTGAAAATTCCCTGCGGAAATGCGTAGATTCGGTATCACAACAAATCGAATCGCATGGCCACAAGGAGGATCTCAGGTGAAGAGAAATGTCGCGAACAAGGTCGCAAGACGCAAGCGTCGAGTTCTTAAGAGGCTGGAGCGAGCTCGTGAACTCCGATTTATTCGGGGATTAGATTCCGCAAGTGTCATCGGGGCCAATTCAATTCAGTATGAACTGTCAGAACGAGTTCACGCGATCAATCATGGCGGTATTGGCATGATGATGAAGCTGGCACGATCCACTGGGCTCATCACTGAGATCGATCGGAGAGTTCATCTGCTGAAAGTGCATGCACCGTACCAGGAATCCAATCATGTGATGGCCCATGTGCTGAATATGCTGTGCGGAGGAACCCGGCTCGAACATCTCGAACTCCTCCGCAACAACGAAGCTTTGCTGAACGCGGTGGGAACGGATTCGATTCCTGACCCCACGACAGCCGGAGACTTCTGTCGCAGGTTCATGGCGGATGACCTGAACTCGCTGACCTCAGCCATTCATTCCGCGCGACTCAACGTTTGGCGTCAGCAGCCTGACCAGTTCTTCAACGAAGCGGTCATTGATGTTGATGGAGTCATCGTCGGGACAACCGGTGAATGCAAGGAAGGCATGGACATCTCGTATAAGAAGATCTGGGGCTATCATCCGTTACTCGTCAGCTTTGCAAACGAATGGTGGTCGTCAGAAAGAACATCACGAAGGAACAGGGTGAAACCGCGTTATTTGATGAGACTCGTTACCTTGTTCTACATCAGCAACGATGACAAGTCTGTGCCCCCTGAGCAGATTGTCATCAACTGCAACAAGCGATGTGATCAGGAGAACCTGATCGCCCAACTAAAGAGCGGTGTTCGCTCACTGTGCGGTCCGACGGACAGCCTGCTGAGCAACGGTGCGTACATGCTGATGACATCCCTCGCATGGACGCTGAAAGCATGGTTCGCTCTGCTGCTGCCGATGTCACCTCGCCACCGACCGAAGCACGAAGCAGAACGCACACGACTGCTGACCATGGAGTTTCGCACCTTTCTGGACCTGATGATCCATGTGCCGTGTCAGATCATCCGGCACGCTCGCAAGACTATTTATCGCTTGCTGAACTGGACGGATCTGACACCGGTGTTCTTCCGTCTATGCGATAGTCTGCAGATTTAGCCAGGTGACGTCGAACTGGAAACAGCTCGACACAAGAGCCGCAGGCCTGGATGTCTTCGGCAAGCCACTCCGAAACAGAAATCCAACGACAGAAACAACGACCAATAGATCACAAACAACTCGATCCACGCGCCGCGCTAAAGAGCGAACGACGACCTACGCGCAGACATAAGTTTCTAAACCGCAAAATGTTCGCTTGTTTGAGGACTAGTGGTGACAGCGATCATGGCCGACCATATTCACTCGCTGATCGGTGTACCTGGCGACCCGGATCCAGAAGACCTGCTGCGTGATCTCAAGGCTTGGGGAAGTCGGTGGCTAAACAAAACCTATACCAAGCCTGCTTCAGGAACGTGGTGGACCGAGTCGGGTTCGAAACGAAAGAAGAGCGACCTGCCTGCGATCCTTAATGCAATCGATTATATCGAACGTCAGGAGCATCCCTTGGTCGTTTGGATCAATCCCGTCACGGGAACATGGCGTTAGTCAGCCCACCGAGTGCGATTCCCTGCAACTCAACGCGACGCTGAAGTGCAAAGCAAAAATCTCGGAGGGCTCACACCCTCCGCTCGCCGAATTCAGAATGTGAACGACGCTAAGCGGATTCCGAGGACGGTTCTCGGTTCCGACATGCGTGTCCTTATCGAAACTCTATTCTGTTGGGACAGAATCGCTTTAATCGAGCAGGATCGATATCGATCCCGAGGCCGGGTCGAGTTGGGATCTTCAGGAACCCTTCGCTGTCGATCACAAACGGCTCCGCTGGCAATTCATCAATATAAGCACAGGGAGTGAGATACTCGACATACCGCGCGACCGGCAGAAATGCGGAAATCTGCAGGTCTGCCGCAAGGCCGACGGCCGTGTTCCAGCCATGAGGAACAACCTGCACATTGTGATCCTGAGCCAACTGAGCAATGCGGCGGAACTCACTGAGACCACCGTTCTTGGTCACATCCGGTTGAATGATGTCAACGGCATGACGCTCAAGCCACGGCTGAAACGATTGGCGTCGAGTCAATACTTCGCCACCAGAAATCGGTACGGGGGAGACTCGCGTCAGCTCGACAAATCCATTGATGTCGTCTGGTGGCAAAGCTTCCTCAAACCACGTGATATCGTAGTCCGCCAGCATCATCGCCGTATTGCGTGCCCAGTTCGTTCCGTGGGGCCAGAACTGCTCGCTTCCGCCGGCATCGACCATTAATTCCACATCATCGCCCACAGTATCCCGAGCAGTCTGGACAAGCAGCTCATCGAAGGCTCGATCTCGGCGACCGAACGGACGCCAGCCCATTTTAATGGCTTTGAAACCGCGAGCGACAACGCTCTCCAGAGTCTTTGCCAGCGCCTCTGGTTCATCGAACAAAATGGAACCATACGGCTTGATGCGATCTCGATAATTGCCACCCATCAAACGCGAAACTGGCTGGCCACACGCCTTGCCCATAATGTCCCATAAAGCAATGTCGATACCGCTGATGGCATGAGTCACCGAGCCGCCTCGTCCCTGCCAGAACGTCGACTGATGCAGTTTTTCAGACACGCGTTCTGGTTCGATCGCCAGTTTGCCCTTCAACAGGGGCCATAGAAGTTCGACTGCTCCGACGATCAGTTTTCCGGACGTGAAGCAACTGCCGAAGCCGACATGCTTTGAGTCTGTGTGAACAATAACCAGTGTATGCAGATTCTCCTGAGGCTCATGCCCCTGTGGCCAGCCACCGTCGACGGTTGCACCGGTCAACGGACACACATCAATTCCTGTAATGATCACGAAGGCGTTCCTCTCAACAGCGTTCAGTTCGATAACGGCGGACTGCAAGCAAGCGTCGCTGCACAGGCTCGTATGATAGTCGGAAGTGATCCGGATAGTCTTGTCCGCAAGAAGAAATCCCGTTTGGAGTGCCGACTTCCGTGAGAAATCATGGTCAGCTTTCGAATCGAATTCACCCTGAAGCCAGTCGCACGCTCAGGTCGCCGGGCGTAGTCGCGGATGGTTGTCAAAGTAGGTCCTTATCTGACGGACAGAACCCATCGAGAGACTCGACTGCACCCGTGTTGCCCGTAAATCCTTCGCTGACGAGTTTTTGAAGTTCCGCTGTTCCAGACTCCAGAGGTCAACGGGTTGGAAATACAGGGAATTCTCACAGCCTCGACGCGTCAGCGAGGGATTTACGGAGACACTGGTAAAACGCTCCAGCTCGATCCCTCACTTACGTTTCGGGTTGGGATGGCCGCAAACGCGCAGCGTCGAAACTCATGCGTCGGGTTGGGAGGATTCCCTTTGTTCTCGCTGCGTTGATCCCCGGCGGTATCAAACAGACCAACTTCAGAACTGACTCAGCGGGTCAGAATGAAGTCAACACGCTGATGAGGGTTGGAAAAAATGGTGCTCGGAACATCTCGATGTTTCGAATCGGCAGATCCCTTGTCTTGTCCCGTTGAACAATGCTCCCTAGAATCCGGTATGCAATTCGCTCTGCCATTTGGTGTTGTCAGTTCTGAACAAACGAATGTCAATGTGGCGGCGTGGGTTGTAAGGGGTTTTGCGGTTGAGGCAATTGCCGCGATTCTGACTGTCAAAGTGGTGCGGGTTTTCAGGGGAGAGTGTTGGCCAGAAAGCTGGAGCGCTCAGACTTTTCCGACACGTCGATCGTTGCAATCCCCAAACTTCCGCAGAAATTCGTCAAATGCGTTCGTTTCGGCGCTAGAGTTCAGGGAGGTGGTTCCCGGTTGTCCGGGAACCGTCAGCCAACCAGAGTTGAAGGATGTGTGCCCCACAGGGCTGCATCCCTGAAATTAAACGGAACTGTTGCTGACTCGGTGAGTCGGGGAACAATTGGTTCCTGAGAACGAACAGCTCTCAGGACTTCAGGAAGATTCGAAAACGAGGAAGTCGAATGTACGAACGCTTCACAGATCGTGCTCGTAAAGTGATGCAGCTGGCTAATCAGGAAGCCCAGCGATTCAATCACGAATATATTGGCACGGAACACATCCTGCTTGGTCTTGTCAAAGAAGGTTCAGGCGTTGCTGCCAACGTGCTGAAGAATCTTGACGTCGATCTTCGAAAGATCCGCATCGAAGTCGAGAAGATTGTTCAGACGGGACCAGACATGGTCACGATGGGCAAACTGCCTCAGACGCCTCGTGCGAAGAAAGTTATTGAATACGCCATGGATGAGGCGCGAAACCTCAACCATAACTACGTCGGCACCGAACATCTGTTGCTTGGCCTGCTGCGTGAACAGGAAGGCGTCGCTGCTCAGGTTCTGATGAATCTCGGCATGAAGCTGGAAGATGTACGCGACGAAGTTCTGAACTTGCTGGGCCATGGCATGGAATCGGCCGAGCCGGGTTCAGAAGAACGTGGGGGTGGTGGAGCAGCCGCTGGCACTGGTGCAGCAGCCAAAGGCGCAAGCCGCAGCAAGACTCCAGCTCTCGACAGCTTTGGTCGCGACCTGACCGAACTGGCCAAGCAGAAAAAGCTTGACCCGGTGATCGGTCGAGAACGCGAAATTGAACGAGTCATCCAGATCCTGTGCCGACGTCAGAAGAACAACCCGGTTCTGCTGGGTGAAGCCGGGGTTGGTAAGACAGCGATCGTCGAAGGCTTTGCTCAGATGGTTGTCGACAATGCCGTGCCAGACATTCTGGCAGACCGTCGCATCATCGTGCTTGACCTCGCAATGATGGTGGCGGGTACAAAATATCGTGGTCAGTTCGAAGAACGAATCAAGGCCGTGATGAACGAAGTTCGTCGTGCCAAGAACACGATTCTGTTTATCGACGAGTTGCATACTCTGGTCGGTGCGGGCGGTGCTGAAGGTGCGATTGATGCGTCAAACGTGCTGAAGCCAGCTCTGAGCCGTGGCGAGATCCAGTGTATCGGAGCCACAACGCTCGACGAATATCGCAAGTACATCGAGAAAGACGCTGCTCTGGAGCGACGCTTCCAGACTGTTATGGTTGAGCCACCGTCTGCGAAGCAGGCCGTAGAAATTCTCAAAGGTCTGCGAGATCGCTACGAAGAACACCACCGCGTTCAGATTACCGACGATGCTCTGGAGACCGCGGTGGAAATGTCCAACCGCTACATCACAGCGCGTTGTCTGCCGGATAAGGCGATCGACGTCATCGACGAAGCGGGTGCTCGCGTTCGTCTGAAGTCGATGGTTCGTCCACCAGACCTGAAGGAACTCGAAGAAGAAATTCAGCGTTTGAATACAGCGAAAGAAGAAGCTGTTGCCGAACAGAAGTTCGAAAAGGCGGCTTCATTCCGTGATCAGGCTGACAAGCTTCGCAAGAAGAAGGATCAGCTCACCGAAGAATGGCGTGAGAAATCACGTCAGACTGACGGTGTGGTTGACGCCGAAGTCGTGGCCGAAGTTGTCGCAAAGATGACAGGTATTCCGCTGACCCGATTGTCCAGCGAAGATGCTGTCCGTCTGCTGCAGATGGAAGCTGAACTACACAAGCGTGTGATCAGTCAGGATCAGGCGATTACTCAGGTCTGCAAAGCGGTTCGCCGCAGTCGCAGCGGCCTGAAGGATCCAAAGCGTCCAACGGGCGTCTTCCTGTTCTCCGGTCCAACCGGTGTGGGTAAGACTCTGTTGGCGAAGACTCTGGCCGAATTCATGTTCGGTGACCAGGACGCTCTGATTCAAATCGACATGTCCGAGTACATGGAGAAGCACAACGTCAGCCGTCTGATCGGTGCTCCTCCGGGATATGTGGGATTCGAAGAAGGCGGTCAGTTGACCGAGAAGATTCGACGCCGTCCTTACGCGGTTGTGCTGCTGGACGAAATCGAAAAGGCTCATCCGGATGTCTTCAACATGTTGTTGCAGATTATGGAAGAAGGCCATCTGACCGACAGCTTTGGTCGTCGAGTTGACTTCAAGAACGTGATTCTGATTTTGACCACGAACGCCGGTGCCAGCAAGATGGCTCACGGCGGCAACATGGGGCTGCATACGCTCCGTGATCGTGATCAGGAGAAGTCTTATGACGACATGAAGACCAATCTGATGCACGAACTGCAGCGTCAGTTCAAGCCGGAATTCCTCGGTCGTCTCGACGAAGTTGTGGTCTTCCGCAAGCTGACTCGCAACGAGCTGATGAAGATTGTCGATATCGAACTGGCCAAGGTCTACGATCGTCTTAAAGAACGCGGCAAGCGTCTGGTGCTCAGCGATGAAGCTCGCGGCTTTATCATCGACAAGGGCGAACAGGACGATGGTCTGGACTACGGTGCTCGCCCACTGCGTCGCAGTGTCGAGCGATTCATTGAAGACCCACTCTCAGAAGAACTTCTGCGAGGTACCTTCGATGGTCAGAACGCGATCCACGTCAGTGTGAAAGAAGTCGGAGACCAGAAACAGCTTGAGTTCACTGGTGGCGTCGATGAAGCCCCGGTTGCAGAGGCGGAAGCAGCGTCTACGCCGGCGTAGTTTCGTTGCGATCTGTTAAGTTGTGAATTCCAGAGAACCCAGCATCCGTAAAGGCTGCCGGGTTCTTTTTTTTAGGCTCGACCCGAAGCTGAGCGCGTGGCTCAGCATCACAAAACGAAGCGTGAGTGAGGGATCGCCCAGATACAGAGCGGCCGGGAACAGAATCGCCGAAACTCAGAATCGCAATCCCTCGCTGACGCCTCGGGTTGGGATAGTGAAAAAAAAAAGGGGGGGGCTCGCAGCTCTTTTTTTTGGCACCGATAATGAGCTGCATTCCCTTATTGCGATCTTATTGCGATCCCTCAAAAATTGGTCGGCTGAAACATTTTCTAAACCAAGTGCCATTAGGCGTGAGCAACCGGCAGAGGATGTGCCGGGCTTCCAGCCCTGACTCCAATGCGCAACTTCAGAACGGACGCGTCGGTTTGTGATTCAGGGAACTTGTTTTCGGACTGGTCCTAAGATTCAGGAAGTGATCTGAAGAATCTGTTCTGCAAAAACTCGGCCTCAATTGATGCCGATCGCAGATTGGCTCGAAGGACATGACTGGAGGGAGATGACTTGAGGGAGATGACTTGAGGGAGATGACTTGAGGGAGATGACTCAGAAGCAGCATGAGGTGTCATTCACTGTCCTCCCAGATTGCGTGAGGATCAAAGGATATGGAGGCGACCATGCTCATCGCAACACACAGCACAAAAGCAATAACAGCCGGTCCAAAATGAAACTGCACGATGTTTCCCAGTTTGACCAGCATGACGAGAAACGCCAGCAGCATGACATCCATCATGCTCCAGCGTCCCATGTGTTCCATCAGTTTTAGCGACGCGGCTTTGTGTCGCCTGTGCAGAAACTCCAGCAGGCTCAGTTCCAGCAACAGGACAATTTTCGTCAGAGGAAATATGACAGAGAACAGCAGAACAACTCCGCCCACCAGCCAGTTGCCCTGCTTCAGTAAATCGATCGCACCGCCAAGGATGCTGGATTGTTGCCGCATCCCCATCTTCTCGATCTCCAATATGGGACACAGTACGGCCGGCCAGAACAAGACCAGTGCGGCCACTGTTGCCGCGGCTGTGCGACTGGAGGTTGATCGTCGACACCCCGGTTGCGCAAAGGCAGTGCCGCAACGAGTACAAACCGCACGCTGCTGTGTTTGGAGAGTCGGGATTTCGTGGATCAGGCCACAGCAATGACAGGCCAGATGCTTGTTCATGCTGCTGATGCTCCGGAAGTGTCGAGTGTGAAACGGATTGTGATTCTGAATGATGACTGTGAGCGCATCCGCAGGTTCTCTTCTTCCTGATCACTGACTATCGCCTCTCGTCCTCTCGATGTTCGCAGATTCTCCACAAATGTTGAATCAAATCGGCGGGGGACCTCAGAAAGAATTCAAACAGGACTTAAGGCACCAGCGGACAAATAACCTCCCCACCAACTCATGGCGAGCGGTTGGCGTTAGTCGACCGGTATGCCGTTCTACCGGCCGGTTCACACCGGGCCGCTCACCGAGCTGGTCTCTTATTTCTTTGCCGCTGCCTAAGGGCCTTCTCATCGCCGCATTGTTTCGAATGTCCAACGCCGTTCGCTTCGAATTTCCGGCTGTGAATTTGAATTCTGCGACGGGATTTGAATACTACCGTTTGTCCGCACCCTGCCCCCGGCTGATAGCCTTGAGTTACTCATCGGAGGCCGGTCAGAGACAGTTTTCCGGAAGCGCCGCCCGACCTGGCTACACTCGGGTTCGGTTCAGACGTGCTGCGAATCAGGTGGTTTCAATTTCGAATTTCTACAGCGACAGAGAATCCCGCATGCCAGTGAATCCCAAAACGGTGAAAGGTCGTCGAGATCTGACTTTCGAAACTTTTCACGATGTGGTCACCGACGCCGAACATTTGGCTGCTGCTCGTAACTGTCGGATGCCTGGCAACTGGTCGCTGCCAGTCCTGATCAATCACCTGACCATGACGATGCATTCGTCGATCGATGGATTTCCCTCCAAAGCCCCGTTTCTGATTCGTTTGATTGGGCCGCTGATCAAGCGGAGCGTTGTTTACGGAAAGAAGTTTAGCCCGGGGATTAAACTGCCGGCAGAAGTCATCCCGGCAGCGTTCCCTCCTGGCAATTCTGCTTATGAGGCACTGGCTGATCTGAAGGCCGCGTTCTCCCGAGCACTCACGGAACGCATGGAAGCCGATCATCCGGCTTTTGGCAAGATGACTCATGAGGAATGGCTGCTGATGCAGTTGCGGCATGCAGAAATGCATTTGAGCTTCGCGTTGCCCGAATAATCGCATTAGACTTACGCCTTCAGTACCCTTTTTAACGAGTTTCCACTCTCAGCAAGGATCGAAGACGGCTCATGTCCGAGAAGCGATTGTCCCACGTCGTGTTTTTTACTCTGAAGGATTCCTCAGACGCAGCGATTCAGACTTTACTGGATGCTTGCCATAAGTATTTGAAAAACCATCCAGGCGTGGTCTACTTTGGCGCCGGTACGCTGGCCAAAGAGTATGCTCGCCCTGTGAATGATCATGCATTTCATGTGTGTCTGAATGTCGTCTTTGATTCCCGAGCATCCCATGATGCTTATCAGACAGCTCCGGATCATTTGAAGTTTATTGCGGATCACAAAGAGAGCTGGGAAAAGGTTCGCGTCTTTGATGCAGACGTGACATGAGTCGAACGACCGCAGCGAATGGCCGCGAGACGTCGTGGCGCGAATGGCTGATTGCTTTCGTGATCGGCTGCGGTCTTTCGCTGTACGTCTGGCGCGGTTTTCCTGCAGGGGGCGGACTCGTCGGTGGCGATACGTACCCCTATTTTTTCCCTCAGAAACAGGTGCTGAGCGAAGCGTTTGCTCGCGGGGAAATCCCGTTGTGGCATAATCGCACTTCGCTGGGATACCCGCTTTTGGCCGAAAGCCAGGCCGGTGTTTTCTATCCCACGAATCAGGTTCTTTATCGTCTGCTGGATATTCATTCGGCGTATCATGTCAGCATCCTGCTGCACTATGCGGCTGCGTTTGTCTTTGCATGGCGATTCTGCCGCAGTCAACAACTGAGTTCTTGTTCGGCAATCTTGGCGGCGATGGTGTTCGTGTACGGCTGGTTTCCCGTTCGAGTTTCCCTCGAGTGGAGCATTATCGGTGGCGTCTGGTTTCCGCTCTGCCTGTGGATGACCGAACGATTTCTGCAGAATCCCAATCGACGACGACTGGCCTGCCTTGCTTTATGTCTTGCCGTCCATCTTCTGGCAGGACACTATACACTGGCGTTTATTACTCAGTTGACGTGTATGGCGTTTGCGTTTATCAGCAGTCCCCGACAACGTCTGGCTGGCGAATCAACGGAATCGCGTGCTGAGTCGCCTCAGGCCGATACTGTTTCGACGATAGTTCTGAGCCGATGGCGTGCTGCGGCTGGCGTGACGGCCGCAATCGTGATGGCCGTTGCTCTCGCTGCTGTCCAGCTCTTGCCGACGTATGAGCTGAGACAGTTAAGCCAGCGCGATGGAACTCACGCAGTCTTTAATCCGGCCGATGGCCACATGCCGCCGATGTATCTGACGCAGCTTGTTGCATCCTGGTGGTATTGGCATACACCCGAGATGGCCGCGTCCCGCGAGAATCTCAAACATCCGTTTCTGCTTAGCGCGGGAGACACCAATCCGGTCGAAGCCCATTTGTATGTGGGACTCATTCCACTATTGCTGATGATGTCTTTGCTGAGTACACCTGTGCGTCGATTTATTCGAGCCACGAATTGGAAGACATGGGGTATTCTGGCTATAGCAGGAATTCTGTATGCGTTCGGTTGGTTCGTGCCGATTTCTCGAAATCTGCCAGGTTTTGGATTCTTCATCGGGCCGGGGCGTTACACAATCATCACAACATTGGGCTTTGCCATCATCGCCGGATTAGGGCTCGACGGGCTTTTACGTCGACGCAGTTCTGCAACAAAGATCATACTCACGACGCTGATTGGTCTGATCACATTGCCTGATCTGTTGAAGTCAGCCGAGTACCCCGTTTGTGATGCGCAGGTTGTAGAATACCCGCCGTTGAAAGGTCTGGCTGACAGTTGGCTGGGAAAGATACTGCAGGAGGAGGATGCTCGTTCGCCCGTGAGACTTCTGTCAGGCGGACCGAATATTGGCAACTTGTTCGGTGTCAGTAGTGTGCCTCAGTATCTGGGACTGGGGCCCGCTGAGTACTTTTCGAAGGAACTGGCCGTTGATACGCAACCGAAGTCTGCGGACTCTGTCTTCCCGTCAGTCGAACAAATGCAGCGACTGAATTCGCTCGGTGTGACTCATATCCTGACCACAGAAGCGGTGCAGACACTGGCGGAGGATTGTGAACTGATCGGTTCTGGACCTGATGCATTTCTCAATCGCGTTTGGGGGCGAGGAGGCGCTGACTGCTTCTTGTATCGAGTGAAGAATGCTCGCGGACGTTTGGTTGTCGAACCAGCCGCCGCATTAAGTCAGTTGCGTTTTCTGCGTCGCAGTTCCGGCGATGTCGACTTTGAGGTGGAACTCCGTGACGCCGCGGAAGTGCATTTGGTTGAGCTGATGTTTCCCGGCTGGAACGTCACTGTCGACGGGATTCATGTCGAGGCATCTCAACTGTCCGGAATCAGCCGTCGCGTGATGGTTCCCGCAGGCAAGCACGTGATCCGATGGCAGTATCGACCGCAGTCGTTTCAATTGGGAACAATTGTCAGCTTGCTGTCGATCGCTGTCGTGGCGGTTTGCTGCGTTCGACGCAGAGATCGCAACAGTCGCTGCTGATCGCGCAGAGTTTCAAACAGTGAAGCAATACCAGACCTGAAACCCTGAAGTGTAGGTTTCATGCGTTCTGAAACTCACTGGCATATCACATTGAGAATCGCGACGGCGCGAGGTCAAAAATCTTGCAGGTCGTAGTGTATCACCAGCAACGGCCGAAGGCACCAGATGGCCGCAGGAAGGTGTGCTCCTGTGCTCGGGGTGCAGTCGCGGATTTCGGTAGCTCGCAACGAAGTGCAATTCCGGGAGGGCGAGGTTCCTGCCGAGCCGTGCGTTTCCGTAGTGCAGTGGTTCGGCAGGAGCCTCGCCCTCCCAGGTTAACAACCATCCGCGACTCCACCCGTGTGCTCGCGTTCCGCTGGTCACACCGTACGAAGCATTCAAATAACGAGTGCTGTGTTGAGACTCAAGCTTCCAGCACGATGGAAATTTTTGCCTGCCTAACTGGACAACGCCATGTTTGAAGAGTCGGATTCACCGAAGTTGACTTTTGATCAATGTTTGCCGCGTGAACGCAGCACCTTCTGCCCTCGGGGGGAGAAGGTGGCCGTTAGGCAGGATGAGGGGGGCCTCGGATACAGCGTGCAAAAACGGGCCCCCTCACCCCGGCCCTCTTCCCCGATTTTTTTGCAAGAACGCTGACATGTGACGCCAAGCTGCATCCGCAAAAAAAATCTGGGGAGAGGGGGCAACATGGCGATGTCCAGCTAAGCATTGCGGTACGAGTGAATCCGATGCCCGGTAACAGCGCGCCAGATGCCAATCAGAAACGCCAGATTCGCGAGGAGAAAACTGTATGCAGCCCCGGTCACCGGAATTCGCAGGTGGCGTCGTGCGGAAATCCATCCGACCCACGCCAACGCAAACAATCCGCCGAAAGGAGCAAACATCAGGACCGAGGACAGCGACGGGGTCACAATCAGCCGGGCCAATGAGCACACAGTCGCCGTGGCCAGAAACAATGGCGAAAGCCAACGCATAAGCTTGTGCGACCATAACGCAAAAGCGTAGCGGGGATGCCGCAGCGGGTTCAGCAGATGACTGCGAGTCCACGTGCCCTGCCAATTGCGCAGCGTCATACGGATTCGCCGTCGCAGCGTGATCGAGCTGTCTTCTTCGGAATCAAAACGGCTGATCGCAAGTGCCTCATGCACAACCTGGTATCCCTGCGTCACAATATCCAGCGGGACGATGCAGTCTTCTCCAATCGCCGGATCCATGGGGACAAACAGTTTTCGACGAATCGCAAAACACGCCCCGGCCACCACGGCCAGAATTCCCAGTTGCGACTCAAGAAGGCGCAACTTCAATTCGTAGGTCCAGTAAAATCCCTGACTGGCCTGCAGTGCATCTGACGCTGGTGCTTCATACAACGCACGACCATCCACAGCGCCGACCCGCGCATCCTGAAAGCGGCGAGCTGTCTGCTTGCACCAGTCCGCATCAAACAGTATGTCGGCATCAGTAAATGCGATCAGGTCTGATTCAATCGAGCGAATAGCGGCATTCTGTGTCCCGGTCTTGCCAAGCCCGGGGCTCTCAAATAAGCGAACACGTCGATCGGAGAATGATCGTACGATTTCGTTTGTTGAGTCCGTTGATCCATCGGAGGCGATCAGTACAGTCAGACAATCCGCCGGATAATCACACTGCAGAATATTCTCGATCCGCCTGCGAATGACCGTCTCTTCATTATGAACCGTCAGCAGGACGGTCATCGTCGGCCAGCATTCTTCGTCCCTGGATTCCGCACTTCCAGGCTCTGGAGTAGCGATCGTCGGCGGCTGGTCTCTCTTCAGGAACACCACAAGCTGCAGAAAGCGACCATAGCCGTCATAGATCCAGTACAGAATCAGCGTGGCCAGAATCGTGATCATCAGGAGCATGGGTGCAGTCCTTTGCACAGCCTATTTGCGAAAACATGCCTTCCGAAATGTGAATCGGCCTCACGTCGCCGTATTGTATCCTCACAGTAAATCTAGTCCTAGTGCGCTGTCAAGGCCCGGAAAAGGCAGCAAAATCGACGATTCACGATCCAGCTCGGCCTCTCCTGAATGGAACGACAAATGGAGCATGCATCGACGCTGCTCAAAAGGAAACGCAAATGACGCACCTGCACGCACTCGTGGTGGGTATCAACATCTACAAGTCAGAGAAACTCAGGAACTATCCGCTCAGAGGCTGCGTGAACGACGTGGAACGCATGTCGCGCGTATTGAGGCAAATTTTTGCGGATGAACTGCATTTGTTGACTCTCACCGAGGCTCAGGCGTCTCGAGCCGCGATTTTTGAATCCTTTCGAAGCCACTTGATCGAACCCGCGAAGATCTGGGTTCAATCCGGACGCCCGTCGCCCGAGCCTGCGTTTCTGTTTCACTTCAGCGGCCACGGCTCATTGACCCGCGATGTGACACAAACGAAACCCAGCGGCTTTGACGAGACCGTCGTCCCGTACGATAGTCGTCAGGCTGACATTTTCGACATCCGGGACTGGGAACTCGGCGCACTGATCGACGAACTCGGACAATACTCATCGTGCATCACAATTGTTCTGGACTGCTGCCATTCCGGGTCAGGCACACGGAGCACTGGCCGGATGTGCGAGCCGGACCTGCGAACGCCTCCGCTCAGAAATCCGGTAAAGCCCGGCCCCGCTCAGTCGTTGGGTTTCAGAAGTTCCCAGGAGACAAAAATGGCGGACTATGTGTTGCTGGCTGCGTGCCACGCAAAACAAATTGCTCAGGAATACTCCGATGACTCATCCGGTCAAACCGTCGTCTACGGTGCGATGACATATGCTCTGGCCGACACTCTCGCGGGGCTTGATTCGAAGGAAATCACCTGTCGAGAATTGTACGAACTGACTCGCAACAAGGTTCGTACGTGGTATCCGCAACAAGTCCCGCAATGCGAGGGGGATCGGGATCGCCTGCTGTTCAGCTCTGAACGACCGGGCAGAGATTTTCCTTTCATCGTGACCAATGTGGAGAACGATCTCTGTGTGATCGACGGCGGACGTATTCATGGACTCAGCAACGGTCAGGAGTTCGACGTCTATCCGCCGAACTCCCGCTTATTGAAGAACGCCGGTACACCTGTCGCGAGACTGAAGCTTGAGCAGACTGCCCCTGTCAGCAGCCGTTGCTCCGTCGTCGACCAATCTGCGACAGTTGCTGTGGGTTCTCGAGTCCTTCCGGTGACCAGTCTTCGCACCTCATCGGAATCCGTGATTGCAGACAAGCAGCGAGCCGTGCTGGAGATTCGCAACGCAGAACCATCAAATCTAGCCGGCAAGATCACGCTTCAGGTAAAACGGCTCAAGCCGAGTGCTTCGGTTCCGGCAATTTCCGGAGGACCGCCCGCAAAAGCATCGGCCCCGGAATACGAACTCATGACCGCCGACGTACGAGGCGATCTACGAGTTCTTAGCGGCACTTCCGTTTGTTTCGAAGTGACAAACAACTCTCTTCAGCCGCTGTACTGTCAGATCCTGAGTTTTGGTTACGACGGATCCATCAGTCGCATCTGGCCGAAGCTCACTGGTGAGCAAGTCGCAGTGGAACCCGGGAGAACATTGCAGACATCTCGATTCAAGCTGATGTTTGCCCCGTCGGACCCGACGACCGCTGCCGCGAAAGAGTACATCAAAGTCTTCGCCGCCACCGTCCAGTTTGATGTCGACATGCTCTGCACCGGACATCGCTCCAGCAGCGAAACGCTCAACATCACCGACGACTGGACGACCACGGAACTGGGCTACGATATTGTTCGGCCGCTCCAGTGAAGCAAGACTTCGTCGTTTTGGACTGCGGCAGCCTGCTGCCGCTTTGGTGCATGCAGCCTGCTGCAGAACGACAAGCTGGAGAGAGCTGTTTGAAATCGCGGTCCACAGCAGGCTGTGGACGGGAAAGCTGCAGCAGGCTGCAGCAGTCCAAAGGTGCACAAATGCAAACGCCTCCGAGGTTCACTCGGAGGCGTTCGCGATCATTGTCAGGTCCTATAAATGCGATGCGTCAGAGAGATCATGCCTTCTTATGATCGCATTCCTCGACCGCCGGGCTTGCGAGCCGGACGGTTCGGGCGGAATGGACGATCAGGACGTCGGCCCGATGAAGGTCCGCCTGAAGACGGTCCACCGGATCGTGTTCCCTCAGCTTTTGCAATCTTCAACTGGCGACCGGAGACCCAGACCTTCTGCAGAGCGAAGAACACTTCCTGTGGCATCCCCTGAGGAAGATCCACGGTGCTGAAGTCTTCAAAGATCTCAATGCGTCCAATCTGAGCACTGTCGATACCGGCTTCGTTCGCAATCGCACCGACGATATTGCCCGGCTTGACCTGATGCATATGGCCGACTTCGATGCGGAAGGTTTCCATGTTCTCGTCGCCGTGGCGAGGAGTCCGCGGACCACGATCTTCACGAGGCCCGCGATCTTCTCGCGGACCACGGGCATCGCGCGGTCCTCGATCATCACGGAAGCTGCGTTCCGGGCGAGAAAAGTTATCGCCAGGACCCTGATCATTACGGAATCCACGATCTCCGGGAGCACGTTCATACCGCGGACCGTTGGTCGAGAAACTATCTCGGCGTTGACCACGGAACCCATCATCTCGCGGACCGCGAGAATCACGTGATCCGCGTTCGTCACGGCGACGAGGTTCAAAGAAAGTTTCCTGCTTCAGTTCTTCCTTCAGCAACAGCGGGTTGCCACTGTTGGCCATGATGGCCAAAGCACCGATGATTTTCTCGACCGGCGTCTCGGGATTCTCACGACGAAACTGATCAACAATAGAACCCATCGCATCCGCCAGAGGATGAGACATGTTCTCCACGATCTGGCCATGGAACCGAGAAACCCGGTTCTTATTGATCTGCCGATTCGTCGGGAGATCCATCGGTTCAATCTTCTGTCGAGTTGCATACTCCAGGCTCTTCAGCATGCGCTGAGCCTTCGGGTGAATAAACAGAATCGCTTCACCGCTGCGACCAGCTCGGCCTGTTCGACCAATCCGATGCACATACGCTTCGCTGTCACCCGGCAGATCGTAATTGATCACGTGACTGATACGCTGCACGTCCAGACCTCGAGCCGCCACGTCGGTGGCCACCACGATATCCAGCTTGCCAGCTTTAAAGTGCTCAATAATTCGTTCGCGCTGGGCCTGAGCGATGTCGCCGTTCAAAGCGGCCGCTCGGTAACCACGAGAACTCAGAAACTCACAAAGCGGTTCGGTGGTTGACTTCAGCTTGACGAAAATGATCACGCCATCGATCGGTTCAGCCTCGAGAACTCGACCAAGAGCGGCTTCCTTCTGATACTGTCCGACAACAACAAATCGCTGACGAATCGTATCGGCCGTGGCCGTCTTCTGGCGAATCGTGACTTCAGCAGGATTTTTGAGATGCTGTTGAGCAATCCGGCGAATCGGTTCCGGCATTGTTGCCGAAAACAGAGCGATCTGGCGTTTCTCCGGGAGCTGTGTCAGCACCCATTCCACGCTTTCCGCAAATCCCATGCGGAGCATTTCATCGGCTTCATCCAGCACCAGACACTTGAGCTGACCGAGGTTCAGGGAACCGCGATTCATATGGTCCATGACTCGGCCCGGAGTGCCCACGACAACATGCACACCTCGCTTGAGCTGTGAAAGCTGAGGCTGATAAGCAGCCCCACCGTAGATCGCGACAACTCGCAACTGACTCATCTTCGCCGCGTACTTCTCGAACGCAGCAGCGACCTGAATTGCCAGCTCGCGTGTTGGTACCAGCACAAGCACCTGAGGCTGCTTCAGCTCCAGGTCGATCCGCTGCAGCATCGGCAGCGCGAAGGCCCCGGTCTTGCCGGAACCCGTCTGCGCCTGTCCGACCATATCACGACCTTCCAGCAGCAGCTTAATCGTCTGCTCCTGAATCGGCGTGGGATTGGTGTAACCGGACGCTTCGATCGCGGCCATCAATGGTGCGCACAGACCCAGCTTGCGAAACCCATTCTCGGGCTCCGGCTGGACCATCACTTCCACTTCGTCATGGATCGTTTCTTCTGCTTCAGCCATGTCTTCACATTCAACCAAAGTTTCGATTTCAAGTTCTTCAGAGTTCATATTTTCAGAGATTTCACTGACGGACATGAGAACAAATTTCCAAATTGGGATGAGAGAAATCCCCGGCGAACAGGTTTCAACGGGGCATTGCAGATGCAAGGAAGAAGACTACTGATTCGTGCGAGCCGCAGGTCGCTGACGGCGTTCCGGCCGACGCTCACTGCGTGCTGACGACTGTCGTTCTTCCACATCAACCCCATCACCAAAACTGAGGCCATCGTTTCGCGAATCATGGGCACTCGGACGACGAGCTGCCTGAGTTCGACCGGCAAGCGGCCCATCCTGACCTGATCGCCCCTGAGCTGGCCTGCTCTGAGGAGCACGGCCTGGATGCTGCGGCCTTCCAGAACCCTGTGGTCGACTACCCTGCGAAGACCGATCCGACTGTTGAGTTCGACCAGTCTCCTGAGACCGTGATTCCTGTGGTCGCGATTCCTGTGGTCTGGACGTCTGACGACGCAGACCGGAATTGGCCACCGGAGTATCCTGACGGCGAGGATCCGGACGTCGCTGACGCTCGGCTTCACGCCCCAGATCTCTTCGAGGTGGCTCCGTCCGATCACCCGCTCGCGGACTGCGAGGCCGATCATCGCGGGCCGGCGCTGGATTGCGAGGACGCTCTTCGCGATCGCCATCAAACGCACGTTCACCACGAGCTGCCTGAAGTGGATGCAGACGACCGGACTGTTGTCCCGGACGCTGACCGCCTCGTTGAGGCCTGTCACCACGACCCTGTCCGCGACGTGAATCACCGGATTCGGATCGCGGAGCGTCTTCAACATGCTGATTCATATCGAAGCCCGGAACTTCCAGCACATCGATCTTCATGCCGATCAGCTTCTCAATGCTCTTCAGCATCCGACGCTCTTCGGAGTCACACAGTGAGACCGCAATTCCGGTTGCCCCCGCACGACCAGAACGGCCGATGCGATGCACGTAAGTTTCTTCTTCTGTTGGCATGTCGTGAAGATAGACGTGAGACACAAGATCCACGTCGATCCCGCGAGCAGCGATGTCTGTAGCCACGAGAATCGGAGGACGCTGGCCCTTGAACTCGTCCAGAATTCGCTGACGCTTGTTCTGGCTCTTGTTCGCGTGAATCGCTTCCGACTTAAATCCGGCCGCAACCAGATTCCGCACAATGCGGTCCGCTCCGTGCTTTGTACGGCTGAAGACGATTGCTCGGGATGGCTTATGCTGAATCAACAGCTCGATTAACAGACGAGTCTTCTGCTTCTGCGGCACAAAGCAAACACTTTGCTCAACCAGCTCAGTCGTCTTCTGTTTTGGAACGATCGAAATGCTGACTGGGTTGTGCAGGATGGAGTTCGCGAGATCTCGAATCTCCGGCTTCATCGTCGCAGAAAACATCAGTGTTTGACGTTTGCGAGGCACATGTTCCAGAATCCGACGAATGGCCGGAAAGAAGCCCATGTCCAGCATGCGGTCCGCTTCGTCCAGAACCAGCGTGTTCAAACCTTCCAGATGAACATAGCCCTGTTTGATCAGGTCCAGCAAACGCCCCGGTGTGGCCACAACCACATCGACGCCTTTCCGCAGAGCACTCACCTGAGGCTGTTGTCCAACTCCGCCATAGATCGTGGCGACTCGAACGGAGGCAAAGGCTCCGTAGTTCGTAAAGCTTTCGTGAATCTGAACAGCCAGTTCGCGAGTACTCGCGAGAACCAGCACGCGAATTTGGCGCGGAGCACCTTTCGCGGCCGGAGCGGCATCCAATAAACGATTAAGGATCGGTAATGCGAAAGCGGCTGTTTTCCCTGTTCCGGTCTGAGCGATCCCGATCACATCGTGCCCTTCGAGCACTGTGGGGATGGCCTGAGCCTGAATTGGAGTGGCAACTGTGTACCCTTCCTGCAATACCGCGCGCAACAAGGGCTCCGCGAGCCCGAAGTCTCTGAAATTCATTCTTTATCCTGGGGTAAAATGAAACATTCCCAGGACCGAATGCGAGAGACGCGACTTGCATGGTTTCGAGAAAGTGGACTCTCGATGGAACCAAAAGGGCGAACTCAAGAACTATTGGAACTGGCAGTCGTCCATTGAAAAGCGAGTTCAAAACCGGAGTCTTGAGAGGCTCAGCAGCCTATGGAATCGAAACTGAATGCTTCCCTGATCAAGTCAACACCCGCGTGAAAACATCACGTCAGTAAAGTGGACTCGAAAGTCAGTTGTCGACTCATTGTACCAGCAATCGTCCAAATAGACAGGTAAATTCTGGTCTTCTCTCAGATTCTGGCGGTTCTGGCTGAATTTCCTCAGGAAAAATCCGCCATTCTGAGGAACGAAAAACGGCGGAAACAGCTCGAGAATGACATTCACAATCGGCACATCACCAAATACCGGATGCTGTCATCCAAGTGTCTCTGCAGCCCAATGTAGCCATCTCGCTCCGCCGAGATGAGCCTTACTGGCTGCACATTGAAAGTCGAAAAAATGCACCGCCCATTGAGCACTTTATGGCGCGGCAGTCATTCGGTATCGCCGAGGGGATCTTTGTCAAAGGGCCTTTTGCAAGGCTCGTCGCGGCGGTACGAGACGGCTACTTTTGGCTAATCCGCTTGTACCTCGCCAAGTTTTCCTTTAGCGACTCTGCCCATTCATGAGTGCCAGAGTCACGTCCATCAACCCGGGACACCCGTGGCCGAACATGTTGCAGCGGCCATCACTGTTCCACCAATAATTGGAAGAAGGCTGCGGCTGCCGTTCGTTTGAGTATCCAACTGGACAAAAACGCCTGGATTCTCTTCCAGCGGAGTTGGCGGCAGATCTTTCGCGAGCACCGTCTCAATAAAGAAATGCAGCAGATCGCGAATCTGTTCGTCTTCGATGTCTGCGACGAGTGATTCAGCTTTCTCCCGCGATCGCTCAACCAGCATCTCTGCCTTTTCGAAGACGTCGCAAGCCTTAAAGATATCTCGCAACCGGTCAACTCGTTTTTGATTCGTCGATCGACCTGGAGTCTCTGACAAGATCTCTTTCAGTTCAGCTCGCTGCTGTTCGTTGGAATCTTTCAAAGCCAGTGCCAGCAGAACGGTTGGTCGCAATGCCAGAGCATCCTGACCGGCGACCAGTTTGTTGTCGGTATCGCCCTGCCAGTCCTTCAGGTCATTCAACACCTGAAACGCAACACCGACATGACGGCAGAACTGCGGAACCAGATCTGTAGAAGCCAGCGGATGGTTGGCCATTCGCAGCCCTGCATACAAAGCTGCCTCGAAGGCCGGAGAGGTCTTCAATGAATAGATCTGCAGCGCATCCAGCGGAGTCAGATTCCAGTCCGGAGACTTCTGAAACGCCATCTCCGCACCCTGCCCGTCGCACAGCCGAATATGTGCTGTCGACATACTGTTCAACACATCGATCGCAATTTCAGGGCCGAGTTCTCGAGCCGAATGGATAAAGCGATATCCCAGTCCGATCAAATGATCGCCAATGTTAATGGCCTGACCTGCGCCGTGCTGCCGATGCAGAGTTTCACGACCATAGCGATACTGATCATCGTCCTGAATGTCGTCGTGGACGAGCGATGCTTTATGGAAGGCTTCAATCGCCATCGCCACACGAGCCACCGCATCCGGAATCACGGGTGTCTCAGCTCCGGTCGTCAATCCACCGGTCCCCAATGCGGCATGCCACGCGGCGACCGTAATAAACGGGCGAAAACGTTTTCCGCCTTTCGACAGCCATTCGTAGGAGATATTTTCAGTGAAGGCAATCGGCGAGTTTCCGCGAGATTCATCCTTCGAGCGCACTCTTGGGGAGAGTCGCTCGAAATCGTCTTCGAAGATCTTTGCCGTTGCTCGCATTAGCGGCACATAGCTGGTTGTGGGCTTTTCCGGCAGCGGCTCATATTTGTCCAGAACGTCCCAGACCCAAGCCTCATCCAGAGTTGTGTTCAGGCAGTCGCCTGAATGCAGGGGTACCGCGTAGGATGGAACCCCGGCGATCAGAATTTTATCAATCGCCTTCTCCAACACGTTCAGGCAGGCCACACCAAGAATTCCGTCGATATATCCGGAGACAATAATCTTCAGAACAACCGGGGAACCTTCCGCTACCAGAACTTTGTAGCCCAGTTGCTCCGCACGAACTTTGTAGTCTGCAATGGAACAGGCACCGCAACGTTCGCAGTCGAGACCAAACTGAGTGTACTCGGCCGGACAACCTTCCGCGTGTTTTAAACAGTGAGGCAGCAACAGCATGCGTCGATTAAATGGAATCGCCAGGAACTGCTGCTTCCAGAAAAAGTTGCCGACCATCACCATCGAAAAGCCCAGATACTTTTCTGGCAACTGCATCTGGTCGAGCAATGTTCGCCCGTGATGTTCCAGTTCATTGCGAGTAAACGCACGACTGCGATCCAGTGACCGAGCATACTCTTCGGCTGCGACTTTGACTTTCTCTCGCAGTTCCAGAGTATCCGGAACGGCTTTCAGGTGAGTCGTACTGCGACGCTTGCCCTTCTTCTTTACCGGGGCCGGATCATCTTCGTCGTCCACTAGTCGGTGATCTTCCGGAAAGGAAGGACGCATTGGTTCGTCATCGTCTGCGATGGAGTTGTCGACATGGGCGATTGACACAGGGAAACTCTCCGGGTGGAGCTATGGATGATTTCGGTGGTGGGATAGTTTACCAGGCGAGCAGCAGGGCGTCAGCCCTGAGAGCGATTCCAGATGCAGATCAGATACAATTCTTTTTTGGTGGCTAACAGACCTTCACGTCCTTAGTCCAGGTCGTCCAATGTCTTCTCGGCGTGTTGATTTAATCCTGACCCGCTGGGTGAGCGAGGGGTTGTTGTTGAAAACGCGGCAACGTTTATCCCTCGCTGACGCTTCGGGTTATGATCAGCGCCCGATCTTAC
>JBIIIF010000249.1:0-10221 GCA_044235005.1 Planctomycetaceae bacterium
TCCGGGAGTGCCATATCCGGGCAACTTTCACAATCGTGGCTGTAACAATGGGTACAACGGAAACTGCCAGTCATGTGATTCCAATATGTACGCAACACCGAACGGTTCCCACGTGGTTCGTCAAACTGAAGCAAAACCGGGCTTCTTCACGAAGATGCGACTCGCATCATTCACAGACATGTTTGACTAACGGAACTTGACGCGACGTTCAGATGTTCGTCTTTCAGAAGCCCCGGTGAGCCCCATGCTCCCCGGGGCTTTTTTTGTTGATGTTCTTGGTTCTTAGTGCTTGGTGCTTGGTGCTTGGTGCTGGGTCTGAAGTCTGAGGACTGGTCAAAGTTCGGAAAGGCCGCTCGGGAAGCGGTACAAATCACCTCGCCAGTCAGTTGTTTGCATCCCGGCTCAAGACCTTTCACAATTCCGGCTGATCGAATTGGGCTCTGCGGCGAATTCTCTCCTTTCCACCTGTGGCCTCTTGTTGGTCGCCACTTCGCACCGGCCTGATTCCTGTCCTGACTGGAGCTATTATGCGCACACTGGTAATGAGTTGCTTTGCAACGTTGGTTCTGATGAGCTCTGTATCGCGAGCTGAAGATGGCGTTTTCCTGACCGTCGAAGAGGCAGGACCGGACTATGCGATTCAGGGTGAATACTCCGGGGAGATTAAGATCGATGATCAGACGATCAAGCTTGGTTTTCAGGTCATCGCTCTTGGCGATCATAAGTTCGATGCGGTGGCTTATCCGGGCGGTTTGCCCGGCGATGGCTGGAATGGCGAAGAGAAGTTTCGAGCCAATGGCAGCACCACGGACGGCGAAACAAAAATCAAAGCCGATGGTCATGGCTATGCGATCCTGAAGGACGGTCAGGCATCACTCTTTTCTGAGTCCGGGGAAGCGCGGGGCACTCTGAAGAAGGTTGAGCGCAAGAGTCCGACTCTGAACGCCAAGCCGCCCGAGGGTGCTGTTGTGCTGTTTGATGGCAAGTCCGCCGATGCGTTCAAGAATGGCAAGATTATGATGACGGATCTGCTGGCGGCAGACTGTGAAACCAAAGAGAAGTTTGGCGATCATCAACTTCATATTGAATTCCGTACTCCGTTTCGGCCGGCAGCTCGAGGACAGGAGCGGGGTAACAGCGGCGTGTACGTTCAGGGACGCTATGAATGTCAGGTGCTGGATTCGTTCGGCCTCGAAGGGGAAAACAATGAATGCGGCGGGATCTATTCGATTGCTCGCCCGAAGGTCAACGCCTGTTTCCCACCGCTGACGTGGCAAACTTATGACATGGACTTCAAAGCGGCCGTGTTCGAAGGTGACAAGAAGGTTAAGAATGCTCGCGTCACCATTCGTCACAATGGAATCCTGATCCACGACGATCTGGAGCTGACTCATGGAACACCTGGAAAGAACCCTGAAGCCGCCGGTCCGGATGTGATCTATCTCCAGGGCCACGGAAACCCTGTTGTTTATCGCAACATCTGGGTTGTGAAGAAGTAGGCTCCTCAAGCATCGCCGTGGTTTTGGATGGCCCGCTGTCGGCTGATTTCCTGGACCAGTTCGCGGTCTTGCAGAGGCCGGTATTGAGCAACACCCGGCAGCGGTCCGTTTCCCATGGATCATGCAATCCGGGCTGGCTGCACGACTGTTACAGCCCGTTTAATCGCGACTCCCAATCGAAGGGATTGCTCCATTCGAATCGCTCTGAGGCATTTTTGCAACGGGGCCCGACTGATGACCTAGGGTTCGACACTCGTCATCAGGTTCATCGTTATCCAATAGGAGACGATGCTTCGCAGGGCCCCTCGCTTCAGGCTTGTTTCGATGCATTCGGAGTCACCACATCCAGCAGAGAACCGATTTCACGGCATCTCTCGACTCCTAATTGTTCCGGCCATTCTTCTCATCGGCCTTGCGACCGTGTCTTCCAACGTTTCCGATCCGGACCTGTGGGGGCACGTGCAATATGGTCGAGAAGTTCTGCGCGACGGCACTTTGCCGCGTACGGCCACGTGGACCTATGCAGCCGAAGGTGCTCCGTGGGTGAATCATGAGAACATTGCGGAATTGATGCTGGCCGGGACCGTGGACACCTTTGGTCCCGCAGGTCTGCCATGGATGAAGCTCACTGTCGCGGTCACGATCTTCGGCTTAATGATCTTCAGTGCTCGACGATCAGGAGCTGGCTGGCTGTCGATCGGAGTGATCGTGATGATCGTCGCTGCAAACCTGCAGTTTCACTGGCATTTCCGTCCGCAGATTCTGACCTACATGAGCCTGGCTATGCTGCTGAGTCTCTGGCAGTATGTCTTCGAAGGTTTTGATGCTCGAAACCCTGAAACGATTCTCGCAACCACCTCGCGTTTGAGATGGCTTTGGTTGCTGCTGCCGTTGATGTGCTTCTGGGCTAACTCCCATGGCGGTTTTGCTGCAGGAGTCTGCATCATGCTGGCATATCATGGGTTGATCTGTCTGCAGTTGATTCATCGTCGAGGCTTCCGGCATAGAAGGTTCCTGCTTCATCTGTCGATGGTGACCGTTGCTGCAGTTCTGGCAACGCTCATCAATCCCTATGGAGTTGAGTTGTGGCAGTTTATGCTGAGCGCGCTGACGCTGCCGCGTCCGGAAATCGCTGATTGGGGTGCTCCGGAGCTGATTGGAATGGAAGCCACTCGTCTGTGGTGCCTGATTGCCGTCGGAGCGATCGCCCTCAGTGCTGATCAGCGTCGCGATTACGCAAAGCTTGTGATTCTGGGACTGCTGCTTTGGCAAAGTCTCAGTCATTGTCGACATCTTTCGATCTTTGCCATCGTGTGTGGCTTCTGGATTCCTCGTGCTCTGCAACAGGTCGGGAGTAGTTTTCAACAGACATTTCAGAAACTGCAGAAACTGCAGACACAGTCTGAAATTAAGCAAGGCCGACCCACCGGGCGATTTCGTCTTGTCGCCCTGATCATGCTGATTTCAATCAGCATGATCAAACTGCTGCCGACGCTGCAGCAGGTTCCTGTGGACCGCAACGAGTACCCGGTTAGTGCGATGCAGTTTCTGTACGACCATCAGTTGCACGGACGTACTCTGGTGACCTTCAACTGGGCTCAGTATGCCATCGGTTGTTTTGCTGCAGATGATGGGCCGCTGAAGGAATCTCGAGTCGCCGTGGATGGACGATTTGAGACCTGTTATCCTCGCGAGATCACGGATATCTGTTTTGACTTCTGGCTGGGGACTGATGATCCGGGTGATCGCTATCGCAGTCCATACGCACCACCGTTCTCACCATCTCTGGCGTTGGAATTCGAGATGCCCGATCTGGTGCTGCTGGCTCGAGATCAGCGCCCCTCTGCTCGCATTATGCAGCAGCACAGGGAGACATGGGCATTGCTCTATCAGGATTCCCTTGCGCAGATCTGGGGGCGTCGTTCTCGATACGATGTGCCGGGGCTGAAAGACTATCTCTCGCCGACAAAGAGACGTATCTCTGACGATCCTCAGGTCGGCACGGTTCCCTGGCCCGCGTTCCCGGCGGATCACCCTTCCGCAGAACGAATCACGCTGAGCCCGGCCGCGAACGCGGATGTTTTTTTTCGCTGAGACTTTCGTCGCGGGAAATCAGTGACGGCTGAAGAGAACTGTTTTCCATGCGGACTTGAGTGCTCAAACGGGAAACCGGTCTTTGTGACTTCGGACTTCGTGCCGTTCGCATTAGATTACGGATTCGCAGTTCCCGTTTTCTCGGCCTGATGGAATTCTTCGCAGTGCAACTTTCCTCGAACGATCTGCTTTTGGTGACCGGAGCCACTGGACTTGTCGGCAGTCACGTCGCCGAACAAGCCCGGCAAAAAGGACTTCGTGTTCGTACGCTGGTCCGATCGGGAGCCGATACGACTCTGCTGAAAAAATGGGGTTGTGAGCTGGTGACAGGTGATCTGGACCAGCCGGAATCACTTACGGCAGCCTGTCGTGATGTCACGGTTGTGATTCATTGTGCGGCTCGAGTTGGTGACTGGGGGCCGACGGACGAGTATCGTCGTGTGAATGTGGATGGCACCAGGTCACTTCTGGAGGCGGCCCTCGCGTCCGGTAAGCTGGCCCGCTGGGTGCAGATCAGTTCGCTCGGTGTTTACGAAGGACGCGATCATTACGGCACTGATGAAGCCACGTTGCCCAGCACGACCGGGATTGATGGTTACACTCTGACCAAAGTCGAATCGGAATTGCTGGTCTGCGACTACATCCGCAATCGCAAACTGCCGGCCGTTGTTCTGAGGCCCGGTTTCATCTACGGACCGCGCGATCGTACGGTGCTCCCGCGGCTTCTGGATCGATTGCGTTCCGGAAAATTTGCGTTTCTGGGTTCCGTCGACAAACTGATGAACAATACGTTTGTGGGCAACCTGTGCGAGGCGATCTGGCTGGCGATTGAACGCGATGATGTGGTCGGCGAAGTCTTCAATATTCGCGATCCGCGAGCCGTCACGAAACGTGAGTTTATTGACACGGTCTGTGATGCGGTCGGGCTAAGTCATCCAAAGAAGATTGTTCCGCTTCCAGTCGCCAAATTGCTGGCGCGCATGATGGAGTCCACATGGAAGCTTTTGGGTAAGAAGGAAGCTCCGTTGCTCAACAGTGCACGCATCAAGTTCCTGGGACTGAATCTTGATTTCAGCATCGACAAAGCGATTCGTCAGCTCGGATATAAACCATCCACTGATTTTCGTGATGCAATGAAGGCATCTCTGAAGTAAAGAGTTTGATATGAATCCCTCACGAACAATTGTGCTGGCCAGTCGGAACCATAAGAAAGCTCGCGAAGTTGCTGAGATTCTGGCGCCGGCCGGATTTCGTGTCATTCCTGTGACAGAGTTTCCTGATGTTCCTGAAGTCGAAGAAGACGGCCTGACGTTTGCCGCCAATGCGGCGAAGAAAGCTGCTGAAGTCGCGAAGCGTCTGGGCCAGTGGGTCATTGGCGAAGACAGCGGTCTGCAGGTTGATGCTCTGAACGGCGGCCCCGGAATTTACTCGGCACGTTATAGCGGCGACGGAGCGACCGACGAGAAAAACAATCAGAAACTCATGGCGGAACTGATCAGCGTCCCGGACGATAAACGTGGCGCGGGATATCTTTGTAGTGTCGCGCTGTCATCGCCAGCGGGAGACATTCGAATTGCCTGCGAAGGGACTTGTCGAGGACGAATTCTTCGTGACGCGAACGGTGCGGGTGGATTTGGCTATGATCCGTATTTCCTGATCCCGGAGTATCATCTGACGTTTGGTCAATTGAGTTCCGTCGTAAAGCATCGGCTTAGTCATCGTGCACGAGCCTTTGCGAAGTTTGTTCCGTTGTTGCTGAAGATTCAGAACGAATTCTAAACGACAGGATTTGGATTTCATGCAACATCTGATCGGCTGGTTACTGTTGATCGCCAGCATCGCCGGACACACGGAGTGGTGGGTCGTGATTGTGAATCGTTCGCATGCGTTGCGCATTCGATCGACACGATTAAAGAAATTTCGGACTCTGCATGATCTTGCTGTGCTATCATATCCGGTCGTATTGCTATGGCTGACTGGAGCGGAGCCGACGAGTCTTTTGCGAGGCGGCAGTTTTTCGGAGCAGTCTTCTTTTCTTCAGTGCCTTTTGATCGTCACCATTGCGGGCTGTATTCCGCTGTTGCTTGGGATCATTCGCTGGCACTGGATTCGGCATCCTCAATTCAAACACAGCAATAGCTCAACGCGGCACGATGTGCTGGGCCATGCGTCAACGGAAGAAGAGCGAACGGCTGTGCGCGGGCCTCGACGGCATATCTCCCAGTTGTGGCCGTGGAATGAGATATTCCACCTGGAAGTCAACACTAAAGCCGTCCATGTGAACTCCTCGGCTGGAAGCCGAGATTCAGCAAGAACGCCACTGCGGCTGGCTCATATTTCCGATCTCCATTTCATTGGATGTCCCGGACTCGGCTACTACCAGTTTCTCGTGAACCAGATTACAGAACTTCAACCGGATTTGATTCTGTTCACAGGCGATCTTATCGACGAAATGGAGCTATTGCCGGAAGCCATCGATATCCTTCGACCGCTGCTCTCCGTTGCCCCATGCTACTTTATTCTCGGCAATCATGACTGGAAGTACGAACACGAACAGATTCGCTCACAGTTTGCGGCTTCAGGCTGGCGATGCGTGACGGGGCGTTCGGAGATTCTGCGAGTCGGAGAATATCAGATCCTGCTCGCCGGATCAGAACAGCCGTGGATCGGACCGACTCCGCCCGTTGTGCGGGATGCGGGATGTGATCTTCGAGTCCTGTTAAGTCATTCGCCCGATCAGCATCTTTTAGCAAAACGGTTTGGCTATGACCTGATGTTGTCGGGACATACTCATGGTGGTCAGGTTGTGTTGCCGTTATTCGGCCCCATTTATTCGCCGAGCTTGTTTGGAGTCAGTTACGTCTCAGGATTGTTCCGCCGAGGCAAACTGACGATGCATGTTTCAAGAGGTGTTGGTGCAAAAGATCCGATGCGATGGCGATGTTGTCCGGAACTGACCTGCCTGGAAGTCACTTGCGGAAACTGATGTTCGACGCAGGCTTATCGCGCCACATCTTCCTTTCGAACCCAGCCGTCGCCGATCCCTTCGAAGTGACCAAAGAAATAGTCACTGGTCTCCGTGAGAACCGTGAACTCCGCACCATCACGGAGCGGTTGATCGAAGGCCGGTTCATAGTCTTTGCCGGTGCCTTTTCGAGCAGTTGTTTCCGTGACAATCACCGCGCGACTGGCCCGAGCGGGATCATTCAGCAGGCATTCTGCACTCAAGGCTATTCCGAAAACAAGTACGACTGCCATCGAGAAAATCAGGCTTTTGCGTCGCATCATGATGGCGAAGACAAACAGCATTGCCGAGAGACAAAGACTACAGCTCGCCAGCAGAATTTTAGTAGAAGCTGAAAACCAGTCAGTCCAGAACAAGACGTGACTCCACCATGGAGCAGGCGGATCCGGCAGGCGTCCGGGAGCTGACGCAAGAGCCTGTTGAAGATTTGCCGCCAGATAGGGATCGCGAGGACGATAAGGTTTCGCTTTTCGATAGTTCAGGATTGCTCGTCCGAATTCGCCAGCTCGGAACCATGCATTTCCGAGGTTGTAATACACTGCACCGCTGTGAACGCCGTCTGCAACGATTGATTCCAGCTCCCGCGCGGAGGCTCGATAATCATCGGGCGTTTTTGCCTGATCAAAACGTTCGAGCGCCTTCACGAAGGCACGCTCGTGAGCACCCGGTTCTGCGGCCGTTGCAAGCGAACTCGAAAGGCAGAAAATTACTGACAAGAGCAGCAGCCGAAGAACGTTGCTCGTTTGCCGTGACGCGGAATCATCAAAGTGAAGCATTCGCGTTTGTGGAAGACCGTTCATCGCAGCGATCTCCGCTGCAGCACCGGGCTGATACTGTCGATCAGTTGACTTGCGATCTCAAGAGATGACTGCACATCGACGGTGTCACCTCCGCCGTATTCCGCGCCTTCGATGGTTTCCAATAGCTGAATCACGGCCATTTGATCAACCTCAGAGACGCAAGCACTCTGAAGAACTCGCCGGACATCAGCGGACGTCAGTCCCTCGGCGACCTGATTCTGAGTATCCGCAACCAAACCCAGCAATGCGGCTCGAATCTGCCTCAACGCTTCACGCGACTTTCCGTCCTTTTCAAACTGGCTGGCTGTTGCCAGTCGCGATTGCGCCATTTTTCGAGCCTGGGAGCGACGTTGTCCGATCGAATCGTTTGCTCGCCGACGATGCAGAATAACGCCTGCGACGGAACACAGGGAAAGACACCAGAGTCCACCGACGACCGGCAACCATTCCGTCAGGCCGACGTGATCATCCTGCAATTCCGCCAGATCGGTAATGTTCTGGAAGATGCCGGAATCACTCTTCCGAATCTCTTTGTTTCCAGAA
This sequence comes from Planctomycetaceae bacterium, assembly GCA_044235005.1. GTDB lineage: Bacteria > Planctomycetota > Planctomycetia > Planctomycetales > Planctomycetaceae > SXXK01. The sequence goes on from JBIIIF010000249.1 coordinate 7,962, forward strand.
GGAGAAATCGCTCCCACAAGTTCATCGGTTGACAACGAACTTCCCTCCGCGACTTCCAACGCGACAGGTTCAGTGCTGATCTCCGTGAAGGCTTCAGTCGTTGGATCAAAATTGGTCAGATTCAGTGCGGGCAAAGAAACTCCGGCACGCTTTGGACGAAGGCCGTACGCAAACTTCTTGATATTTCCATCGACTCGACCTGTAGGAGCTTTATCGATGATCTCGAAGTTCTCCACAATCTCCGGAATCGCCGTTAGATCCGGCGCGGAGATCAACTCCAGCGACCCGGCCTGACTGCCCCGAGCGAACTCAAGGTTGAGTGTCAGAGGATCACCGACCCGCAGTCGAACGGGATTTGCTGAGGCCGCAACGAGATATTCGCCAATGCCACCGGTAAACGTCGCAGGGCGAGGCGTCGGGACTTCACGCACCTCGACAGAAACTGCCGGCGCGATGGCAACGATTCTTCGTCCCCGAAATTCCTGACCATTCAGCCCCTCAACGAAAGTCCCTTTGACGAGCGCGGGCCCAAATTCATAGCGGCCTGTTTTCTCGGGGACAAACTGTCGAGTCAGCTCATAGGCAAAGTAATTGATGGGCTGGTCATCAAGGCCATTGCGGGTTTCTCGTGCCTGTGGAAGGTCAAACACTGCCGGGCGAGAACCTCCAAAGAATGATCCCGAGGAAGCACTAATTTCATTGATGCGGAAGCCGGCGTCGTTTTGCGACATCAGTGGCTGCAGCCATTCTGAAGTGCCAGCGGACGCTAAGCCGGCTGGAAGATCAACCCAATTGAGCTGCAGTTGTGGTGGCTGACGACGCAGAGGCAGAAGCGGACTTTCGTCGCTCTCCGGCAGTGGCCTGATCAGGACCTTCACGGACAAAGTGAATGGTTGAGTTGGATAGATTGTTTGGCGATCCGTCCGGAGTTCCGCGATGACCAGATCCTGAACCTCCGCATCGAGGACACGCAAACTTAACGGGCGACTGGCCAGCTCTTTGCCGTCGATCACGACTTTGACCGACGGGATTGTGAGATCTCCCGAGACCGTGGGAGTCAGGCGATAAAGATAGACATGACTCAGTACCGTCTCTTCTGAAACTCGTCCGTTCACGATCAGCGTTGTGGATTGGTTCCTTGAATGATCGCCATTCGCAGTCACTTTAAACTGTTCCTGCAAGGTGGAAACATCGGGCGCTGCAGGGTTTTCGGAGTTTCGGATTTCCACCTGATAATCGATCGTTTCGCCGATGAAAATCTCTTCGGCACTCATGCCGACTCTGATCTCCGGCTGCTGCTCATCGGCAGAAGAGAACGAGGTGACCATTGTGGACAGCAGGACGAACAGAAATCCATGCAGGATTGAGCGGGCATGACGGCAGTGCCCGTGGCCCGGGCGTGAATTGCCAGTGAGCGTCATTTGTGAAGCTGTCTGACGACGAAGGAATTTAAAGAGGGTTTGTGACATCGGTCGTGCTTACCAGTCTTTTTCTACGGGTGTACGTCCAATGATGCGCGCACGCATTTCGCGATCTCGTTCACGTTTCTCCTGCTGGCGTTCACGGACTTTTCGCAGGGCCTCTTCAATACGGTCAGGAGAAACCTGGGGCTGTTCAGAGTTTGAGTCGGAGGGTTGTGATTTGTTCTTTGAGTCATCCGATTTGTTGCCGGATTTTTCCTGATCCTGTTTCTGTTCATCATTCTTTTTCTGATCGCTTTGCTTCTTCCGATCGTCGTTTTCTTTCTTCTGCTGATCTTCGCCCTGATCCTTCTCATTCCGCTTCTGTTTTGAATCCTGTTTCTTTTTCTGATCCTGCTCCTGCGACTTCTTGTTGTCGTCGTTCTTCTGGTTTTCTTTCTGCTGATCGTCCTGTTTTTGTTTGTCCTGCTCCTGTTCGTTTTGCTCCTTTTCGTTTTTATCCCTGTCGTCCTGATCCTGCTGAGGCTGTTCGGGCTGAGCATTCTGGATCTCTTCAAGAATTCGACGAGCTTCCTCGGCCGGCGCGGCGGCGGACTTTGGGTCTCTTCGCTGCAGATGGTCGACGGCCAGTTCCATCGCTTCAACGGCTTTTGGTGAGAGATCGACGGCCTTCTGAAGCCCCAGCTTGATCTTCTCCGGATCGACCTGAGGCACGGGCATTGGATTCGCGGGATCAGCGTCCGCCGTGCCTTCTGGAACTGGAGCAGCGGAAACAGACTCGGACGGATTTGCATCAAGGCGACTGAGTTCAGCCTGAGCTTTCGGAGCCAGCAATCTTG
>JBIIIF010000493.1:0-10203 GCA_044235005.1 Planctomycetaceae bacterium
CTCGAAATCTGCGTGATCTGTGTTCGAAAACAGAATCGCATTTTCACCACAGATAGCACAGAGAACACAGATGAATCACTCCAGTTGGGTGCGTGGAGCGGAACGCAACGCACCATGGCTTTAGGAACTGGTTCGAAATAATATCCGTAAATGGTGTGCCTGCGTTCGCCAGGGCGAACTTGTCACACCCTACAAGTTGCAACGTTTTCCAGTAGTTGAGTCTGAAGTTGATTCAAGCCGGAAGTTATTTCGGGACTGTTCCTTAGACGAATTCGCATTGGAGTGTTTCGCTCCGCTCCATACACCCGTGAAATTGCCAAATTGGCCAGCCGTAGGCGTTGCGGAAATCGTCGTTGCATTCTGGTCAGGGCACAGTAGAGTACGAAGGTAATCGCAAGGGCATGTCGTTCTTGCGAGGAAGTGTTTCAGGTGTTCGCGGGCGGTTCGGGATTTGTCGACATTCATGTCGAAATCAGAATCGCGGGTGCGAATGAAAAGGGAAGACGGTGACCAGTTCCAACTGGGAATCCGTCGCGGTCCCGCCGCTGTAATCGAGGACTGACTCTGCCGAATGTCACTGTGAAGAGAGCTGATTGCTCAGGTTCATGGGAAGACGCAGAGATCGGGATGATTCGAAAGCCAGAAGACCTGCCTGAAAACGCTACGGACAAACACTTCGCGGAAGAGTGTTGTCGGTATGAACCAACCACTGCGAACTCCGGTTCAGCGTGGCGTTGTTTGAGTTCGGCTGCGGGTCGTGTTTACGGCGTTGATTTCCTCCATCGGGGATGGAGGACTTCGCCTGCTTGAACCGCTCGGCGAGGTCTCGATCAATGCGCCGTCCTGAGTGGATTCCTTGTGTTCAGCCGGTGACTCCCTGAAGCGATCTTTTCAGGTGGAGTGAATTTCGATGGCTGAACTGATAGCCCCCCGACGTCCACGAACAAAGCTTCGTGGTTTTACGCTGATCGAACTGCTCGTGGTGATTGCCATCATTGCAGTCCTGATCGGGCTGTTATTGCCTGCTGTTCAACAGGCACGCGAGGCGGCTCGCCGAACTCAGTGTCGCAACAGTCTCAAGCAGCTTGTGCTGGCCATGCACAACTATGCCGATCTGTTTCAGGAACAGTTCGTGCCGTATGTGGTCGAAAGTCGCCAGCGGATGAGCTACTTACAAACGTTCTCTGGAGGACAAGGGAAAGCTCAATTCTGGTTTGGCACAGTGGATTATGACCAGCCGGATCCCAAGCTGCAGCTTGATTTTTCAGCGGGGCCATTGAGTCCGTTTATGGAAACCAGCTACGAGTCGTTTCAGTGCCCGAACTTCGGGCCAGCTCAGATGGATGTCGTGCGATTCGGTCGTCCAGCGACTGGCTTTGGATACAACGGGCATTATCTTTCACGGCCGGCTGGTGTTGAATGGTTACCTCCGACCTACGCCGCACAATTCAGCCCGAAACCTTTGTGTCGCAGGTTTCGCGATGTTCCCGAATCCGGACGAACGGCCGTATTCTCTGACAGTGCGGCAGTCAAGCTGGTGGGATTCTCCCCGATGACTTTCAGCTTCGAGGAAAACTGGCTGCTGGAACCACCAAGCCAGAACTTCCCGACAGTTCACTTTCGTCATCTCGACTCGGCCAACGTGGCGTTTCTCGATGGCCATGTGGAAAGCTTTTCTTATGCCGTGCATGTCGATGTTCCCGGCGACAACTTTCTTTCCACCGAACAGGTTCAGCTTATGGAAAAGAAGCGTCTGGGATTTATCTCTGCGGGGAATCTTCAGGATCCGCTTAAACGAGACGAACTGTATGACCTGCAGTAGTTAACGTTTCCGTCATCAGTCGAGCGATCTGCAATTCGTCGGCGCGTTGAGTGTTCGTCAGGCCGGCGATGATCTGTTCACGACGCTCAGCCGGATGATTCTGGCTGAGCTTCCATTTTCCTTCGAGTCGATCGATCTCAATTTCAAATCCTGTGATGGCGGCCGTCAGCGTGTTGATGTAACCGTCATCTGCGAGATTCATCGACCACGGCTGCTGTCGTTCGGCTTCGTATCGGGTCACCATGCGTTGCAGAATTTCTTGCAAACGCACGCGGTCTTCGATGATCCGTAAAACACCGTATGCATGCACCGTCACGTAATTCCACGTTGGCACCATTGATGTGGATGGAACCCATCCCGTGAGTCTCAACCTCGCGTTCCGAGGCTCAGTGGGGGGATGCGGTCTGTGACCTTCTCCAGACCGAGTCCAGCGGCCTCAACGTTACTTTTTCAATCCTTTGACCAGAGAAAGGAGCGTGTCATCTTCCTTCGGCCCCTCAGAGCGTCTGTTCTCAAGGATTGGAAGCGGGTCAAATGCTGTCCAGACTGGTGTAGCCGACATGAATGCCGTTAACAGTGATCCGCCACGCAGCACCCAGATCATGATCCCGACTGAAACCGAAGTCGATACGACGGCCGAAGTCCCTACGACAAGATCCCCGGTGGTGAAGCCCGCAATACGCTCTTCGACTTTGGTATGGCTCACGACATCAGGCGATACTTGAAGTTCGACTGAACGTACCAAAGCGTCAAATGGCAGAACGAAGTCCGCTGAACTTCGCCACGAGGATGAGCCGTATCGGACAGTCGTCGACTGCGTCGAATTTTCAGGGCGGTCAGCAATGACGACACGATCAGTGAAGCCTGAGTCCACAATGGCCACTCTTGTCTCAGTGACGGCCGCGTTAATCGCAGCAATCTGCATGACAGACTCGATGGCCGCTTCGCCCCCCCCTCCGGAGTTTTCGACGACGGTATTCTCCACGATGGTTGTCTCGGTTGTGTTTGTCTCGGTTGTGTTTGTCTCGTTGCTGGTTCCGCCACCAAGTCCCGGTGGAACAATGACGTTGCCTGGGGTCGTGCTGGTGGCACCGTTGTCGTTGCCGCCAGTATTGTTGCCGTCTCCGGAACCGTCTCCATTACCGCCACCCGGATTTACGGTCGTGAGGACGTCAATCACGATAGTGACGGGATTGCTGAACGTGATCCCGTCGGTAACGCGATACGTAATCGTAACAGTGCCGGTAAAGACATCGACAGGGTCATACCGCAACGATCCATCAGGCCGGAACAGCAGTATTCCATGCCACGGTGCTGATATGAGCTGAGCGGTGAGTACATCGCCGTCATCGTCATAATCGTTCGCCAGTACGCCGCGTAATGACGGCAGATCCAGTGTCGTCAACTGAAACGTAAAGTATTGATCAGCATAAGCGATTGGAGCTTCGTTGATATTCAGAACATTGATTGTAAATGACTGATCGAAAGACAGGCCGGAACTGTCTGTCGCACGAACCGTGATGGTATGAGACGCTGCAACTTCGAAGTTCAGGTTTGCTCCCGCAGTCACGGTGATCACGCCGGTTCGGGTGTCGACTGCAAATCGTCCCGACGCGTCGTTGGTCAGTGTGTAGGCGAGCTGATCGCCAGCATCCGCATCAGTTCCAGTGACCGTCGCCACCAGGACTCCGACAGTGCTGTTTTCCGTGACCATCCCGCCAGTCAAATTGATCGCCGTCGGCACTTCATTGATGTCGCGGAGAGTGACGACAGTCGTCAGGGAATCCGTAAGACCGGCGCGATCTGTGACTTGCACCGTCAGCGTGATTGTTCGGTGAGCTTCAAAGTTCAACAGTGAGGAATCACGAACAAGAATCTCGCCAGTGACTGCATCAATCGAGAATGCTGACACCGGAACGCTGCTGCTCAGTGAGTAAGTGAGCTGGTCGACGGCGTCGACGTCAGCCGCATTGACTCGTCCAATCACCGTATTGTTGGAGAGGTTTTCGTCAATCGTGAATCCGGAAGATGGCCCAAAGTTCGGAGCTTCATTTTCATCGACCACGGAGATCAAAACAGATTGTGTCAGTGATGAGTTCACTCCGTCCGTCGTGGCCACAAGGAGCGTGTAGCTGGAGATGCGTTCGAAGTTAAGATTGGCCACATTGCTGACGGATAATTGTCCGGTCGCTGCATTGATACTGAAGATCCCGTCGCTGTTACCTCCCACGATGGACCAGTTCTGGATTGTTCCCACGCTGTCGGCGTCGGTCGCCATAACATTGCCGACGCTGGTTCCGACACCGGCCAGCTCAGAGATAGTGTACTGTTGTGTCGGTGTAATGATCGGCGCCGTGTCATTCAGGTCGTTCACGGAGATTGTGTAGGACCGAGTTGTGAAGGAGGAATCACTGCTGGTGGCTCGAGCGATAATCGTGTGTGCGCCGCTGGTTTCGCGGTCGAGCAGGCTTCCATCCGCGACGGTCACAACTCCGGTCGCTGAGTTAATCGCAAATCGACCACCGGCGTTATTGTCCAGTGTCCATGTGATGGTATTGTTGGTTCCGTCAGTGTCGAAGGCTGATGCGGTGATACCAACGAGTGTGCCCGCAGCGGAATTCTCATTCACGGCGTCCGCCGCCGAGTTCGTATCTGTGATGGCCCCCACGTCGAATTCATCCACGTCGTTCAACTGAATCGTGTACGTACGAACGGAAAATGAACCGTCCGTCGAGGTCGCTCTGACGGTGACGCTGTGGCTGGTTTGTGCCTCGTAGTTCAGCAAAGTTCCATCGGCGACCGTCACAATGCCGGTGCTCGCGTCAACCGCAAATCGACCGCCGGCATTTGTGTCGAGTGAGTAAACGATGGTGTTATTCGTACTGTCGGCATCGAACGCAGAGGCCGTCAGCCCGACCACCGTGCCAGCGACGGCATTCTCGAAGACCGCTTCGGTATTCGTGTCGGTATCAGTCACCACTGAAGTCGCAAACTCATTGACGTCGTTGACGGAAATCGAAACCGTCTGAGTCACAAATGAAAGGTCAGCCGATGTGGCTCGAACGACGATGTTGTGGCTCGCGGCCACTTCGCGATTCAGCAGACTGCCGTCCGCAACTCTCACAGCGCCCGTTGCAGTGTTGATTGTGAAGCGTCCGCCCGCATTGTCGTCCAGTGTATATATGATGACATTGTTTGTGCCGTCCGCATCCGTCGCACTGGCCGTGAAGCCAACCAGAGTGCCGTTGGCGGCGTTCTCGTTCACTGCATTTACAGCCGAGTTGCCGTCATTGATCGGCGTAATCGAAAACTCATTAACGTCGACCACGTTGATTGAGATTGTCTGAGTCGTACTGGATCCGTCAGTCGACGTCGCTCGGACGATCACGCTGTGGCTGGTTGCCGCCTCGTAGTTTAACAGCGTGCCGTTAGCAACGGTAATGATGCCTGAATTGGTTTCGATCGCAAATCGTCCGCCCGCCGAGTTGTCCAGACTGTACGTCACAATGTCGGTACCGTCAGCATCTGATGCGAATGCTGTGATCCCGACGACGGAACCATTGACGGCATTTTCCATGATCCTGTTTGAGGCGGCATTGGTATCGGTAATCGTCGAAACAGGGAACTCATTGACGTCAGCAAGACCAATCGTCAGTGTGATCGTCGCTTCTGAACCGTCCGCGCTGGTGGCTCGAGCGGTGATGGAATAAGTCGACGCGAATTCGAAGTTGAGCGGTGTCAGTCCAACGGTGATGACGCCCGTCGCAGCGTTGATCTGGAACCTTCCGCCTGCATTGTCATCCAGCGAGTAGGTAATGGCATTCGTTGTCGCGTCGGCGTCACTGGCAGAGATTGTTATTCCGGTGATTGTGCCCTGCAGAGCCAGCTCCGCCACCAGATTCGCGGTCGCATTTACATCGGCAGCCGGAGTGATGTCGAACTCATCAACATCGATCAGAGCAATATTGACCGACAGCGTGGAGAACGAACCGTCGTCGCTGGCCGCCTGAACGATAATCGTGTGGGAACTCGCCAGTTCGCGATCGAGCAAACTGCCATTGGCCACGGTGACAATGCCCGTGCTGCCATCGATCGCAAATCGTCCGCCAGCGTCATTGAGCAGACTAAACGTGATACCGTTCAATGTGGCATCGCCGTCGAAGGCCGACATGGTGACGCCAACCACAGTGCCGTTTGCTGCGTTCTCTGTGACAGCATTGGTCAAAACATTCGCATCGACCGGCACAGAGACGTTGAATTCGTCCACATCGACAACAGCGATCGCAAATGTCTGTTCAGTGAACGAAGCATCCGCACTGGTCGCTCGAATCGTAATGGATCGAACCGGCCCGTCAGTCTCGCGATTGATCGGACCGGCCACGGTCACAACGCCCGTCACGGAATTGATCGCGAACCGTCCTCCGTCGTTATTCGTCAAGCTGTAGGTGATGGCGTTCGTTGTGGCGTCAAGGTCTTCGGCGAAGGCGGTGAGATTGATTGTGGTGCCAACAGTCGCGTTTTCAACCACAGAGTTCACGGACGGCACAGAGTCAATCACAGAGGATGTGTCGAATTCATCGACATCGTTGATGGCGATTGTGAAGTTCGAATCGGCCGTCGATCCGTCAAGGCTCGTGGCTCGCACAGTGATTGTTCGAGTCGCTCCATCGGCTTCGCGATCGATGGCCCCTGCGACAGTGACAACGCCGGTATTCGCGTCGATCGCAAATCGTCCGCCGTCGTTGTCTGTCAGGCTATAGGTGATTGAGTTCGTGGTTGCGTCGCCGTCGGTTGCGAAGCCCGTGAGTTGAACCATGGTTCCAACGGCAGCGTTCTCGTTAACATTGTTCGTCGTGCTGTTGCTGTCAGTCGGAGCTGTCACGCTGAACTCATTCACGTCAGCAATGGCGATCATAAACGTCTGTTCGGTGAATGAAGCATCGGCGCTGGTGGCTCGGACAACGATGGACCGCGTGGCCCCGTCTGTCTCCCGGTTAATCGCACCCGCGACAGTCACGACGCCCGAAACCGCATCGATGGTAAAACGTCCGCCATCGTCGTTTGTAAGACTGTAGGTAATGGAATTCGTCGTCGCATCATCGTCCTGCGCGAATCCTGTGACCCTGACAACGGTGCCAATCGCAGCGTTTTCGGTAACCAGATCGGTCCCGTCATCGGAATCAACGACGGCGGTCGTGTCAAATTCATCGGCATCGAGAATGTTGATCGTAAAGGTCATCTGGCTGAAGGAACTATCCGCGCTGGTGGCTCGCACGGTGATGTTTCGAATCGGCCCGTCGGCTTCTCGATTGATCGCACCGGCAACGGTGACCACACCTGTGACTGCATCAATCGTGAATCGTCCGCCGTCATTGTCTGTCAGGCTGTAGATGATCGCATTAGTCGTTGAATCAAGGTCTTCAGCAATGGCCGTGAGATTGACCGTTGTACCGAAAGTCGCATTCTCGGACACGGAGTTCACGGAAGACACGGAGTCAGTCACAGCCGACGTGTCGAATTCATCGAGATCGTTGATCGCGATTGTGAAGACACTGTCGGCGGTCGATCCGTCAACGCTCGTGGCACGCACGGTGATCGAGCGTACCGGGCCGTCGGATTCCCGATTGATGGCACCAGCCACGGTAACGACCCCGGTCACGCTGTCGATGGTGAATCGCCCCCCGTCATTACTGGTCAGGCTGTAGGTGACGGTATTCGTTGTTGAGTCATCGTCAGTCGAGAACGCCGTCAGGTTAACGATCGTTCCGATGGTCGCGTTTTCATCGACGTTGTTCGCTGTCGAATCAGTGTCGACCGGCGTTGTGACGCTGAACTCACTCAAATCGTTGATGGCAACCGTAAAGCTCTGATCCGCGGTTGAACCATCAACGCTGGTCGCTCTGACAGTGATCGTGCGAGTCGCCCCGTCGGCTTCGCGATCAATCGCACCAGCGACGGTGACAATTCCGGTGACACCGTCGATTGCAAAACGTCCGCCGTCGTCATCTGTCAGGCTGTAGGTGACGGCATTCGTCGTCGCATCATCATCAGTACTGAAACCCGTCAGATTGACGACCGTTCCCACGACGGCGTTTTCGTTGACGTTATTCACACTGCCATTGACATCCACCGGAGTCGTCACATCGAATTCATCCAGATCATTGATCGCGATCGTGAATGTGGTGTCAGCCGTCGATCCATCAACGCTCGTCGCGCGAACGGTGATCGTGCGAGTTGCCCCGTCGGCTTCGCGGTCAATCGCGCCGGCAACGGTGACGGTGCCCGTGACACTGTCGATCGCGAACCGTCCGCCGTCGTCGTTTGTCAGGCTATAGCTGACTGAGTTGGTTGTGGCGTCATCGTCTGTGCTGAAAGTCGTCAGGTTGACGATCGTTCCAGCGGCGGCATTTTCATTCACGTTGTTGGCCGATGAGTCTGTATCAACCGGCGCCGTCGCGTTGAACTCATCCAGGTCGTTGATCGCGATCGTGAATGTCTGATCGGACGTTGAACCATCAACGCTGGCAGCTCGGACAGTAATCGTGCGAGTTGCCCCGTCCGCCTCGCGATCGATGCTGCCATCGATGGTCACGATGCCGGTGACGCTGTCGATGGCGAATCGGCCACCGTCGTTGTTCGTCAGGCTGTAGGTCACGAGATTCGTCGTTGCATCACCGTCTGTACTAAAGCCGGTCAGATTGACGATCGTCCCTACCGCAGCGTTCTCATCAACATTGTCTGCCGCCGCGTCTGTATCGACAGGAGCGGTCACATCAAACTCATCCTGATCGATGATGCTGATCGTAAAGTTTGAATCTGCCGTTGAACCATCATCGCTGGTGGCCCTCACTGTCACGGTGAGCGCTGCTCCGTCCGTCTCGCGATCAATCGCTCCGGCGACGGTGACAATCCCAGTGTTTGTGTCGATCGCAAATCGTCCGCCAGCATCGTCGATCAGGCTATACAGCACTCCGTTCGTTGTGGCGTCGCTGTCGAATGCACTTGTTGTCAGTCCCACGACAGTACCAATCGCGGAATTTTCATTCACCTGATTCGCGGCAGCGTCACTGTCTGTTGGTACCGATACGTTGAATTCATCAAGATCATTGATGGCGATTGAGAAGGTTGTGTCGGCCGTTGAGCCATCAACGCTGGTTGCCCTCACGATGATGCTGCGGGTTGGTCCGTCATTCTCCCGGTCGATGCTTCCGGCGACAGTGACAACTCCGGTGTTTGCATCAATCGCAAATCGTCCGCCATCGCTGTCAAACAGGCTGTAGGTCACGCTGTTTGTGGTCGCATCTGCATCACTTGCATAGGCTGTTATTCCGATCGCTGTCCCGATTGCCACATTCTCATCGACGGTATCGCTCGCCGAGTCTGTGTCAGCAGGAGTTGTCACGGCAAACTCATTTGCATCCACAATTGCGATTGAGAAGGCTTGATCCGTGAACGAACCATCCGCCGAGGTTGCTCGGACCATAATGCTGCGCGACGCTCCGTCAGATTCGAAGTCGATGGCGCCCGCTACCGTGATGACACCGGTGCCCGAGCTGATCGCAAATCGACCGCTGTCGTCATCCTGAAGTGTGTAAGTGATGGCGCTGGTCGTTGCATCTGCGTCGGTGGCCAGTGCGGTCATCCCGACAGTCGTGCCTACCGAGACATTTTCCGTAACGGAGTCCGGTGCTGCGTTGGTGTCAGTCACCGCGCCAGTGGAGAACTCATTAACATCGCCCACACTGATCGACAATGTCTGCGTTGTGAACGAGGTGTCAGTGCTGGTGGCTCGAATGGTGATATCGTACGATGAAGCCGCTTCACGATCGATCGCACCGGCGACGGTCACGACGCCGGTGTTCGGATCAATCGCAAACCGGCCGCCGGCACTGTTGGTCAGTGAGTACGTCACGACGTCCGTACCGTCGGGATCCGACGCCGACGCCGTGACCCCGACCGTCGTGCCGATCGCCGAGTTTTCCGCGACGCTGTTGGCCGCCGGATTGCTGTCCACGATCGCACTCACCGCACCTTCGTTGACGTCGGTGATGTTGATCGTGAACGACTGATCCGACGTGGAAAGATCCGCACTGGTGGCTCGCACGGTGATCGAGTGTGACGTGGCTGTTTCGTAATCCAGCAACAGACCATTCGCAACTGTCACGGCTCCTGTAGTGCTGTTGATCGCAAACCGGCCACCCGCATCATCGGTCAGCGTATAGGTGATCGCGTTGGTGGTAGCATCGGCATCGGACGCCGTGGCGATGATTCCAACTGTCGTGCCGACCGCCGCGTTTTCGTTGACGTTGTTGCTGCTGGCATTGGTATCGGTGACAGCACCGACGTCGAATTCATCGACATCGCCTACCGTGATTGTGAAT
>JBIIIF010000048.1:0-33885 GCA_044235005.1 Planctomycetaceae bacterium
TGAATCACTATTGAGCAGGTCTATACTCTGCCGCTGTCAAAGGACAAAGTTTCTGTCTGAACTGTGATCAGCTCAGATTTGTTCGCACTATACGAAATAACAGAGGAATTACGATGGGTATTCGAATCGGCCAGACAGCTCCCGGGCTGGACCTTGCTCTCCAGGCTTACGATCGCACCAAGGATAACACTGACAAGCAGTTTCAGGATCTGAAGCTGGCGGACCTGAAAGGCAAGTGGGTTTGCCTGTATTTTTATCCGCTCGACTTCACATTCGTATGCCCAACTGAAATCATTGCCTTCGACAAGGCTCTGGGCGAATTCGGCGATCGCAACACGGTCGTTCTGACAGCCAGCACCGACAGCGTGTTTTCTCACAAGGGCTGGTGCGATTCTCACAAGGAACTCGGCCAGTTGAAGCATCTGATGATCGGCGACACCAATCATCAGCTTTCATCAGCCTACGAAGTTCTGGACTGTGGCAAGGGCATTGCCTACCGCGGCGTTTATCTGATTGATCCAACCGGCGTCCTACGATGGTTGGCCGTTCATGATCTGGGTGTCGGCCGAAACGTGGACGAGGTTCTGCGAGTTCTGGATGCATTGCAGACGGACAAGCTGTGCCCATGCAACTGGAAGCCAGGCCAGTCGACTCTGAACTAGTTCTGCTTATTGTGGCAGCCTGAACTTTACAGGGCTTCGGAGAGAAATCTTCGAAGCCCAATGTATGTGATGACCCTCAGGTGTTCTCCCACACTTTTGGACTGCTGACGCCTGCTGCAGCTTTCTTGTCCACAGCCTGCTGTGGATCTTTGTTCTAAACGGTGGCAAGAAAGAAAGCTGGGCAGCAGGCTGCCTGCATCAAAGCGGCAGCAGGCTGCCGCAGTCCAAGGGGAGGCTTGACTCTGCTTATGGTGCGACACACTTCCTCTAATACAGCAAATCAAACTGCGGATTTCCTGTGATCACCCAGAGCACTACGAAGTGGTGGATCATGTCGCTGATGAACAATCCGATTCCGATCGCAAGCAAATGAAACGACGATTTCGGAAATCGCTGTTCAAGCCAAAGCGCCAGGCCCACGCAGGCGATGCCGATGTAGCTGTGATGAATACGCATCCCCATCGTCAACCGGCCAATCGAAGAGGCCGTATCACGAGTTGACTCCATCGCAAAGCCAAAACGAAACACACACGTCACAACCTCAAAGACAACCGCCCAGAGTAGTCCGCGGAGGTTAACTTCTCGCAGCGAAAAGGTCTTATCAGATCTCGACTCGCGCCTGACGAGCGGCTGAGTTGTGGAAAAAGAAGTAGAAGTTTTCAAGCAATGGATTCACAGATAAAAAAGGTTGACGACTTTCAGGCTTCCAGAATTGCGGCCAGACGAGTCTTCGTTTCCGGTCGATTCAATTCCGCTTTCCCGAATCCATAAACGGCTCCCATTTCGACGGCTTTCTGTTGCCAGTCTGCATAATTGGAAACCAGCATCACCGGCACAGAAGGTTTTGAACTCTTGCGAATCTGAGACAGGATCTCCAGGCCGTCACTGCCATCGGCATCCAGCTTTCTGTTGATCAACACAAGATCCACGGAAGACGATTCCAGCACTGCCAAAGCCTGATCGGGCAAATCTGCCGTCAAAACGTTTACGCTGAATTGCGACTTCAGATAGAACCCGATTGCGGCGGTGTCCGGACGACATTGACCAATACTTAGCACCGTTTTCTGGCTCATCCGCGTTTCTCCAGTTTTGTTTTCTTCCGCCGCTGAAGATCCCTCGCGGATCTTTGGCTGAGAATCTGCTGATGTATTGTAGACATCTGATTTCTCCGAAGACAGTCCGCTGTAGATGCCAAATCACGCACCATTTCACAGGGCAAAAACCAGCAGTGGTCTGACAGGTGATGTGACTTCAGTTCAAGGCTAACTCGGAATCAATGCCGACCGCATCAGTAACCCTCACAGGTCTTACGCTGCCTATCAAAAATTCGTCAGCGCGAAGTGCGTAATGATGACAGAATTCGTTAGTTGGCCTGACCGCAATTGCTGCTCTGCGGCAAAAGCTGCCGTTTGCTGACCCGGATCTTGACGGCTCAGAACATCACGATCTTTCACCACAGCAGCTTATCAGTGATGCAATCGATTCCATCGACACATCCGGCGACGGTTGTCATCACACTCAGAAAGGCTCCCCAGAAAACTGGTTTCATTTACTGAAGGCCTTCCGATGAAGGGACGCGGGGATCTGTCGTCAGGCTTCTGAGTCGTCAGACACAGACCAGGCGAAGATGATGCGGTGACTTGGAGTCTGTCGCACATCCTCAGAACATGGATGGAAACCTTGTCGTCGGCCTGTTGTGCGACAAGTCATCACGGAGGAATCTATGGTACCGGCACATCTGGTCTGGACTTTGCGGCTACGGCCGTTCACTGCCGCCACGTTCGTTCTGTTCCTCTGCGCCGGACTCAGTGGTTGTGCCTCCTGGACATCCGGAAAGTCGAAAGACAACGCTCAGCCTGAAAACTGTGCTTCAACGGCTGCTGGTTATGGCATGGCGTGCGAAGCACCAAGAGAGTTACGCAAAGTCTCTCTGCCGGAATACATGATCGAGCCGCCGGACGTGCTGCTGATCGAATCCGTCAACAATATTCGTCCGTCGTTTGCACCTGTGCGGGCTGGCGAGACTTTGATTGTTCAGGTCAACCGAACAATTCCAATCGGCCAGATTGAGGATCCTGTCTCTGCACAGTTCAAACAGATCAACGGACTCTATGTTATTGGCACCGACGGATATCTGAACCTTGGACCAGAATACGGGAAGGTGCTGGTCGCTGACCAGCCGCTCGATGAAATTCAGCGACGTGTTGATGAACACCTGCGACAGATCCTGACCGATCCTCAGGTCCTCGTCACTCTTCCGATGCCTCAGAATAAGCAGTTCATCGCCGGACCGCACCTTGTTCGGCCGGATGGCACCGTCGGGCTGGGTGTCTACGGCAGTGTCTATGTCACTGGGATGACATTGCAGCAGGCGAAGCACACGTTGGAACAACACCTGAGCCAGCATATTCATCGGCCGGAAATCTCCATCGATATTCTGGCCTACAACAGCAAAGTTTACTACGTGATCACGGACGGTGGCGGAGCGGGCGAACAGGTTTATCGAATTCCGGCGACAGGCAATGAAACGGTTCTGGATGCCATCGCCGGCGTGAACGGACTCCCTGCTGTCGCCTCGAAAGCGTCGATCTGGATTGCGCGACCGGCACCAGATCCTTATGGACCTGATCAGATTCTGAAAGTTGACTGGAATGCAATTGCTCAGGGTGCGCAGACATCCACAAACTATCAAATGCTTCCGGGTGACCGGCTGTATGTGAAAGCTTCACCGCTGATCATCATGAGCACAAAAGTGGCGAAACTCACGGCTCCGTTTGAACGGATGCTGGGCTTCACGATTCTGGGTAACGGTGCGGTGCAAAACCTGTCCGGCAAAAACGTTAACGGTGGATTCTGATGATCAAACTACGACTCTCATTCCAGACGTTTGGCCTTCTGCTGTCGTTCTGTCTTGCCGTTCCGGCATCAGCGCAGGTTGGAGGTATGAATGGCCCGGTTAATTCACCGACATTCAGTCCTTACATTAACCTTCTGCGTGAAGGCGGCGGTGTCGGGCAGAATTATTTTGGTCTGGTCAGACCTCAGGTCGACTTTGCTCAGCAGAATCAGATGCTGGGGCAGAATGTTAATGCATTGCAAGCCAATCAAATGCAGCAGGGTCGGATGGTCGGCGGCTACGGCTACACTCAGCTCGGTGCGACAGGGCATCCTGTGATGTTCGGCAGTATTAACGGAGGCCGCTTTCAGGGCGGCTATAACGGCGTGGCCGGTGGCGGTGGCTTCGGAGGAGGCGGTGGTTTCGGCGGTGGAGGAATGGTTGGCGGGATGCAGGGCGGATTTGGTGGCGGAGCCATGGGAGGCCCTGCCATGGGTGGATTTGGCGGCGGTGCCGGAGCGATGGGCGGCGGAGTTGGAGTCGGTGGTGGTGGCGGTGGTGCGGTGAATGGTGGCTTCAATCCGATGGGAGCAATGCAGTTAAATGGTCCCGGTGGCGCTGGCAATGGATTCAGTGGCGTCTCCGGCCATATGGCTCAGTTTGGCGGGATCGGAAATCAGTATCTTGGTGCGGGACAAGGACGATAGTCCAAATCCGTCTAAAGGCGTGGACTAGTCAGTCTCCGCTCCTCAAATGTTCAAGGATCGAACAACATGCTTTCTCGGACGATCAAGCAACTCTTCGCCGCTGCTTCAGTTGGCTCCTTGATTCTGGTCTCGGCCATGCCAGTGAATGCCGGCAGGATGTTCAAGGAGGAGCCGTCTCGTCCTCATACGTTTGCCGGGTGCCAGCCTGCATGGGGATATAATCAGACATGTTGGCAGCGGTTTCCCGCGTTGCCTCCTTGTGACGCGAATGGTAACTGCTACGGCCAGCCGTCCGACGGCACAATGAGTTATGATCATTCCGGCAGTGTTCATGCTCCGCAGCAGAGCGGTGCTGCTGTTGATCCGGGCTTTTCCGAAGTGCCTCAATCTTTGACGCCAGGGCCGCATTCGCCCCAGATGTTCGTACCGAATCACGGAACTGCGGACTCCTCGACCGAACAGCATTATGGGTCGCCGATGCACAATCCGGCAATTCAGGCTCCTCGGTATCAGTACAGTGCGCCTCCGCAAACTCAGTCACTGGAATTGGGGGCACCCTCTGCAGAGCAGCCTTCCCAACAAGTGCCTCCGGCACCGACAGACACGTTAGCTCTGCCACCGCTGCCTGCTCCGCCGGCGGCTGTTCCGGCAGTCCCTGGACAGACTCGTTTCCAGCCCCAGTATGAGCAGTTGATGATTGGAGCCGATGGTCGTTTGACCACAGCGACAGCGATGAATCGCAATCAGGGGAATGGTGCCGGGGCGGGATACGGTGCTGGGGCCGGCCGTTACGGCCAGATCAGTCGGCAAGTGTCATCGCAGCAGATTCCGATGCCATCTGTGCCGAAACGAACTGGTCCACCAGTTCATTTTGCTGATGTCGTTGCCAGCCCCGGAACTCGACAGAATCAACGCTATACTCAGCCCGTGCGGACAGCCACTCGACCTGTCAGTTCCACAAATAACAATCCGTCGGGAACGGTAGCAGGAACGATCTCGGAGGGTCATAACACACTGCCCGTGAACTCTTCACGGTACGGCCTGACCCGTCCTGCGGCCAACGTCTCGACGGCTCCCGCTGCGGTCGTTGTCGAACCGTTGCGAAAGACTCCCGGAAGTTATCGATAGTTCTCATTGGTTCTGATGTCTGAATTCCCATTGACTATCGAGTGTATTGTCGAAGCCTATCAGTCCGGGGTTCGGATCGACTCGTTCCTTTCGAAACATCTTCGCAACTATACGTCGTGGCGTATCAATCGCATGGTGACGGCTGGTCTGGCGAAGATCGATGATCAGCCGGCTGCTCCTGAGGATCGTGTTTTTCGAGGCCAGCGTGTTGCACTTCGTTTGGTTGAGCCACCCGACAAGTTACTGGATCCGGAACCGATTCCGGTCCAGGTGGTCTACGAAGACCCCTGGCTGATCGTTGTCGATAAGCCCGCCGGCCTTGTCGCACATCCCGTCGGAGATTTTCAGGACGGGACTCTTTCGAATGTTCTGCAGAGCCATCTGGACCGACAGACAGCAATTAAAGGACTGCTTCGCCCCGGTGTCGTGCATCGCCTGGACCGCATGACCAGTGGCCTGATTGTGACCGCCAAGGAGCATCTGGCTCATCGACTTCTTTCGATCGACTTCCAACAGGGGAAGTTGTCCAAGTCATATGTGGCGCTGATTGAAGGTTGTCCGGATTTTGAAACTCGCACATTGGAGTTTTCGATCGGACAACGTCCTGGTGGCAACAGCGTTCTGATGTCGGCTCGAGCCGATGCGAAGAACTCGAGACCCGCGAAGACTCGAGTGACCGTTGTCCGCAGATTTGAACGTTATGCGATGGTTGAGTGTGTTCTGTTTACCGGACGCAATCATCAGATTCGAGTCCACTTGTCGCACATCGGTCATCCGATCGTCGGTGACGAATACTATGGTCCGCACGGGACGATCAAACAGGCTCCCAGATTTGACGGGGATGATCCGACCGAAGAACGACATGCATTGCATGCCGCGTCGCTGGGATTCTTTCACCCTATTCTTCGGGAATGGATGCAGTTCCGAACCTCGCCACCAGCCGACTTCTGGGCGCTGGCCGATTCGCTGTCCTGAAGAAACTCGGTGCGCAACGACTTCGTCGTCGTGCCGATTTCATTGCGCCTCGTTACCCATGTTTCCATTTGCAAATCGGCTAAAGCATGCACGACTAAGCGGAACGGCGACAAAATCAGCGCGAGTCTGAAGGATTACAGCCGCAAAGGACGTGCAGGACGCGATACCGTTGGTGCCGCAACGCGATTGATCACGTTTTTTCGGCTTGAAGCGACTCCTCCGACGCCGTCGCCTAAGTCTCACTGTTATTTTTTTTCGAATTTCGGCAAGCTACGGTTATGAAGAAGACCGTGCCACTCATCTTTTCGCGGATGTTTTCGCGGATACCCCGAGCCACATCAACGCCTGATGACAGCGGTTGCAAGTGGCGATTGCTGTCCGTTTGGTCGGCTGTCACCACAATGCTCTGTGCCTTCGTGTTCCGCGGAGCGGTGCTTTGCACTTTCGTGGTGGGTTCTTTTGCGGCCGACGAAACGGGCGATAATCCCCAAGGGAGCACGCCGATCGAGAAGCACGGTCCGGCGCAGATTCTGGCTGAGAACCTGCTTCGAGTTCGTGAACAGGAACTTTTGCTGCAATCCATTCGCATCGGTGCAGATGGTCGCTTTACGAGTGAATCTCTCGAAGCGTTACAGCAGATCTTTGCCTATCCAACCGATGTCTTTCGAATTGATCCGAAGACCGCTGAGCCCTCCGGCATTCGGCAGCAAGCACTTCGTCTTTTAGTGACAGCCGATCACTCTGCACAGAAGCAGTGGATGCAGTCAGTAACTGTCCTTGCGGATTCAGAATTTCGTAAGGCGATCGAGTCCGGGAACAGGTCTGCCGTGTCGGACGTCGCTCGCGCGTTTCCGCTCACAGAATCCGGAACTCGAGCTGCCATACTGACTTTGACAGCAGACTTTCTGAGTGGCCGGAGCCGGGATGTTGAACAGCGACTTCGACAACTGCTGGCCGACTATGCGGGCACGATCCATGAACAGTCCGTCCGCAACAAGTCGAAGTCATTGCTGGAAAAAATGGGTATCGATCCCGCCGACAGTGCTGGCGTGGTTTCTCATCAGCATGAGGCCTCGGCGGTCTCTGCAACCAGGCTTTCCTTATCAACGGCCGAGGATGCCGGGATTGTTTCACCTCCGTGGCCCAAAGCCGTTTGGACATGGGCTGAAGACGTCTGGAGTTTTCCTGGGCTTCCACAACCTCAGGCAGGCAACGCACTCGAGTCGATGATTCCGGGTTCCGCTCAGTCTCTGAGTGATTTCAGAAACTGGCGTCCGGTGCTGTGGGACGACAGCCTGATTGTCCGGACCCCGTTTCGCATTGTTGCTTTCGAGAAATCCACTGGTCGACAGAAGTGGACCATGTCTACGCAAACGTTCAATAGTGAAGAGAACGCGAACAACTCTCATGAGGACGATGCTGACAATTTGCGATTCAGTGGCGGCTCTGGTGATGAACCGGGAGTTTTCAATGGGCTCGCAGCATTTGGACTGATGTCCAGCGACGATGAATTTTTGTATCTGATCGATCGCTTCAACTTTTTTTCACCTGCCCCTGATTTGGCGGAGAGCAGCTTTCGCCCTCGCGGTCGTTTGCGACTCCTGGGACCAGAAATCGATCCAGCGGCACTCGCGGAAGCTCCTCAGGCAACTCGCATTGTCGCCCTTCGAAAATCAAAACCGGACGGTTTACCACAGGTGGCGTGGATCGCTGGTGATCGGCAGAATTTCCAATATCTGCCAATTCAGGCGGCCCCTCCAGATAATAAGTACTTGTTTGGAAGTTCGTCGAAGTCCTTAGCATCATCTTTATCGAATGCCGCCACGAACAAGGCGACCGAACCACAGGAGTTGCAATCGCAGCCGTCGATTTCACAGCCAGTGGCTTCTGCGGAAGCGAACACCGAGAGTCGTCAGGACGCTCTGACGCTGAATGGTCATCGCTTTCAGTCTCCTCCCGTGGGGCTCGGTGAACTATTGTTTGTGCCGTCAACGTTCAGAGACGTGCAATGGCTGAGTTGCCTGCGACGGGGAACCGGGGACATCATCTGGCAGCAGCCGCTGACGTTTTCTGATGATCTGATGAGCCGCTACCAGGATGGCGCGAATCCTGTTCGCACCACTTCCGTCTGCCTTCTGGTCGGAGATTCAATTGTTTGTTCGCTTCCTTCGGGGATCATGATTGCGGCGCGAGCATTTGACGGTCAACTTTTGTGGGCCACTGCGATTCGCGATGGAGAGTCAACTCCGCAGATGCGTGGCTTTCGCTGGCAGCAGGACTTCGACGAAGATCCGCAAATCGAATCTCCATGCGTCCTGCTGCCTATGGCCGGTGATGGCGTCATTGTCTGCACGGATACTCGATCTGCAAAACTTCATGGCATCGATGCAGAGACTGGCGAGATTCTCTGGAGCTCTTCTCGAAGAGCATTCGGGCCGGGCGACACGGGTGGCAGCCCGGACCACTACGTCGCTGGAATTGCCGATGGTCAGGCGATCATGGTTGGTGAGCGTCACTGTCGAAGCATCAGCCTGAAGACGGGGGACCAGAACTGGGTCGTGCCCATCACACGAACGTCCGGCCGCGCGGAATGTCGAGGTCGGCGCTGTCTCATTCCGCAGGCTGATGGTCAAGTGGTGACCGTTAACACTGACGACGGAACGATTGTGCGGCAGAGACCCTCTTTCCTGCCATCCGATGCATCTTTGCAATTCGGCGCGATTACAAGTGATGACCAATATGTTTACGCATCAACTCCTGTATCGCTGGCTGTGTTCCCTCGATCGGACGTGGTGTCACAGACAATCCCATTGCCGGATCCGATAACCCTTGAATCGTCTGCTCAGGTATTGACCAGAATTCAGGCCTTGCTGATCAACGGTGACGATCAACTGGCAATTGAAACGTTGAAGTCAGCCGCCAGCATAACGACCAGCGGAAGCGGCAATTCAGCAGACGCAAACAACGAAGAACTCAGAGAACCGTTTGAGAGACATCTGGGAGAACTCATTCTTCAGGATTGGGCTGACAGAATTGTCCAGTCGATGGCGTCGGTAGAGGACTCTAACCATCAACCCCTGATCAGCCAGGAGCGAGCAGAACTGCTTCCTCGATTGAACCTGACTTCAGAACAGCAGGTTCGTGCCGCTGTTCTGGCAGTTCTCAATCATCCTGAGAACTCACTGACTGAAAATGACCTTCAGGAACTTGCAGAATTTCCCGAGTGGCGCAAGGTCGTCACGATTACAGATGGCTGGAGTGTCCGGCCAGACCTGTTGCTTGAGAAATCCGGAACTCCGCCTGTCGTCGATATTGGAGACACGGCATCACTTTCAATTCCAAAACGCCGTCAACTGGCTGCAAACGTCACTTTGTTTCCGAATCAGATCAACTCGGACCAGCGTCGCAGTGAATTGATTGAGCAATTGATCAGGACCGGGGATTTTTCTTCGGCGGAGACGGTAGCCATCAGTTGGCAAAACATTTCCAGTTCCCCGCTGCCCAGGAAACTACTGAGCGAACTTCGGCAGCGTGACGTGATCGCGGGACTCGGAGACGACTCGGCGAATGCAGCATCAGAATCATCAGGTCCTGCCGAGCCAGGCGTAAACACAAACATTCTTCCCGGCCTGACAGCAGCGAATGCACGTAATGTCACATTTGAATCGGCGCAAAACCTGTGCGTTACCGACTGGAATATGCAGCGTGTCGAAAGAGGATTTTGGATCAGCAATTTGCCAACATGGATTCGGCCAAAGTTCTTTCTTGTTGACGGCCCGGGAAATATGCCTGAACTGGTCTCCATCGACATGAATGATGGTAGTCTGCGTGACCGAGTTCCTCTGCCGTTTGCTTTCCACCGTAACACCATTGGATATCGCGCATTGTCGAATGGGGCGACGACTCCGGGTCTTGTCCCATTCGCCGGTGCCGAACAAATTACGATGGTCTCCTGCATTGTCCCGGACAAAGCGACCGTTGTATGGAACCGAAAGCTGGCGAAGTCTGAGGCAGATAACTCCGTGATTGAATTCGGGCCACTGGGGGCAGACCATTTCGTATGGCACCATCGAGACGAACTTCACTGTTCTCATCCTCTGACCGGACAGGATCTCTGGGTCAGACGGCTTCGACTGTCTCCTGTCACTCGCCCGATTCGAGGAGTTCAAAGAATCTTTGGTGATCACAACACGACTGTTGTGATGGGGACGGATCTCTCCAGCTATGAAAGATTCAGCACGCGGGATGGCAAATCACTCGGTAGCGGACGACTTTCAATCGGGCGGATCAGCGACGCCGTAACCGTTGGACGTTGCCTGCTGTATCCGGATAGTAATTCGCAACTGCATTTATTTGACGGGGGCACAGGTCTTGACGCCCTTCAAAACGGTGAACCAATCATTCCTGGACGTCATAATCCTGACAGCATGTTTCACGTTTTGAACAACGGACAGGTTGTGACCGTCACTTCAGATTTTGAAATTGTCCTGATCGATACAATGGCTGGCAAAGTCGTGTTTCGAACTCCAGTTGCTGCACACGTGAAAACGGGGAGCGTGTTTGGACTGACCGCCTTCGAACGTCACGGGCAACTCTTCGTGGGTCTGGAAGAGCAAAGAGAATTTATCAGCCGCTCTCTGGAAGGCAGCTTTCGCCTGCGAGATCCCCGAATGCACGGTGGACCTCTTCTGTGCCTCGATCCGAAGACCGGAGCCGTCAAATGGACGATGCCGCTTCAGGAAACATCGATGCCAGAAATTCACGGTGCTCCAACCGATGTCATGTTGATGTGGAGTCAGCCGCCGGTTGATGAACTGCAGCCTAACGAGAAACGCAATCTCACGCTGAAGCTGCAACTGGTTGATGTTGCCACCGGAAATGTCCTTGCCGCAGAGCCATCGATGGCTTCTTCGCGACCACTTCGCTGTGTTCACCATGCGGATCGAAAACAGATCGATTTAACTGCTCGTGATGCCATCATTACGATCAAAGCGGAGTCTCGAGATTAATCCGGGAACGCTCAGAAAAACCTGCATCGGCTTACGCAAAGATTCCGGATGCACTGGAAAATGCGACCGGGATGAGTGCGTGTCCCCGTTTAGTTGGGACATCCTGTGGTGACTCAGGCTTCCATCAACATTGGATTACTGCAACAACCATCGCTGGCTGCTACCATCGCGATCGTGTTCTCTGTCGTCGTCGGCCCCTTCGTCATTCGCCTGCTCAGACTGCGATTGCGAGAACGAATCGCCAGTGATTCGGCCACGCTTAATGCTCTGCATGCCTCAAAGCGGCAGACACCCACAATGGGCGGTATCCTGATTCTGCTGGCCTTCATCACGGGTTTGATAGTAACAACCAGAGCGTCCGCAAAATCAACAATCATTATCGGTCTCATGGCATTGACACTGTGTCTGGTCGGAGCGATCGACGACTGGATCAAGGCCACAACAACACGAAAGGGACTGACTGTCCGACAAAAGCTGGCGGCACAAACAACGATCGCTCTGATGACCGCCGTTTGTCTTTACTTTTTTCGGATCGGTCCAGTCAACTCACGGCTGTCCTTCTGCGGATGGCTGCCCGAATCGATCGACTGGCTGTATATCCCCTGGGCCGCCTTCGTCATCATTTCAGCTTCGAACGCCGTGAATCTCACAGACGGACTGGATGGACTTGCAGCCGGGTGTACCACCATAACCGCACTGGCAACAACCCTGATTCTTGTCGCTCGAATCTCTTCCGGAGCCGATTCCGAAAACCTGATGATTGCAGCCACCAGCTCCGCCGCGATGGCAGGTTCGACGGCCGGATTTCTCTGGTTCAATCGTTTCCCGGCTCAGGTCTTTATGGGAGATGCGGGTTCATTGCCGATCGGCGGAATTCTCGCACTCATTGCGTTGATCAGCGGTACAGAACTTTTGCTTCTGCTGACTGGAGCCGTGTTTGTTGCCGAAACGGTCAGTGTCATGTTGCAGGTCTTTTGGTTTCGTCGAACAGGCCGCAGAATTCTGCTCTGCAGTCCTCTTCACAATCACTTCGTCTTTCAGAAAGTGCCCGAAACGAAGATTGTGAAATGGTTCTGGCTGACGGCTGTTATGAGTGCGATCCTTGCGGCTATCTTTGCGTCTCGTGTTTAATCAGCCGGGAACTAATGGATCATTCTTCGAAAGCGAACCGGGCGACAGCCCGTTCCGGCCTCTTTGCAACATGCCGAAAATTGCTTTGATCAGTCTTGCCTGCATTCACCCACCAGCGGCGGGAATCAAGACCGTTCGAGGCTGAAGCTGAAAGTGTTCTGTCACAACAGCCAACGCCAACAGGTCGGAATGGTTGGCTCTGGTCAAAGCCACCATGTCACCGGGGACGACATCTTTTGCATTTTTCGGATCTTGAGCGGTTCGCAGTCTGCTGCGATCGAGCCGGATCATGCGTCCGCGAATCAGATGTTCCATATCATCAGTAGAGCAATCAAACGTTGGCAGCCCGGCGACGATCTCCACCGCAGGGCGAATTCTCTCCTGCAGTGTGGCCAAAGTGATCTGATCGTCCGACAGACTTTCGGTGATCGAGAAACTGCCAACGCGAGTTCTCACGAGACGGCTCATCAACGCTCCACATCCCAACTGCAACCCCAGATCGCGGGCGATCGACCGAATGTAGGTACCAGAGCCGCAAGTGATTTCCAGCTCAAGCCTGGGCCAGGCGTACGCAAGAACTTTGATTTCGTCGATTCGGACAGTTTTCGCGTTTAACTCGACAGACTCTCCTCGCCGAGCCAGGGCATAGGCACGCTGACCATTGACATGCACGGCAGAAAAATCCGGTGGTACCTGACTGATGTTCCCGGTCATCGCTTCCAGATGTTGCAAGACCTCAGCAAGTTGACGTGGCTCAGCCCGCGTATCGGGAAGACTGATCTGACCTGTCGCATCGTCAGTATCGCTGCTCATTCCCAGAGTAAACTCCGTCTGGTACGTTTTTGAGCCCTCCTGCAACAAAGAAATCAGCTTCGTCGCGGGACCGACACAAACCAGCAGCACACCTGTTGCCATCGGATCAAGCGTTCCTGCGTGCCCGACTTTTGCGGGCTTCACAAGCCTCTGAACGCGATTGACAAGATCACGCGAAGTGATTCCTTCCGGCTTCAGCAGGTTCAGAACACCAAAGAGCTTTGCAGATGCAGTCATACCCGTCGACACTTCAGCAACAATCAACGCAAAAACGCAGGCAGCCCTCGGAAATTAATTCCCGAAGGCTGCCTGCTCTATAGATTCCGCATCAGGATGATACGGTGAAAGTCTGCGATGAACAGTCTTAAACTGTTTTCGCGCCGGGTTCTGCCTCACGGCGAATGGCATCATAAATTTCCTGGCGATGTACAGTGACATCGCGAGGGGCATCAATTCCGATGCGTACCTTGTCGCCTCGGACTTCAACGATGGTGACACGGATGTTGTCACCGATGATTATGGTTTCGTCGCTCTGACGTGAAAGCACCAGCATAAGATCCTCCTTCAGCAACAGGATCGACGCGGCTTCGGCAGAAATTCATCTGTTTTGTGAGTGCTGTCACAGGTCGGGGCATCGTCGCACCGCGCAGTTCTGGCTCATCAGGTGCATCCCGTACAGTCGGACCTCACCACGGGGGACTACCCGTAGTTTCCAGGACTCACGACCAACGAGTGAAATTGCGCGAACCTCCAGCGAACTCGTTTCACACCTCCATACAGTCTAAAACCTGCGGCAACCAAGCCGAAAAGGATAGCCTTGGCAATCCGTCGATCGCCTGATGCCTGACGCCTTCAGAATCATGTTGAAACTGGCCCCCAAAATCGCTCCGAGTACCTCTGAAGCAACATCTCCAAAACCTCGTTACGACCGGATTAACCTCGACAAGCTTTGGAAATCTCTCCCAGGCCCCCGAAATTGACTCAATCCAGCCAATCACATCCGCGAACTCCGTCGTTGGATCTGGACGTGTGAGGCGGCTACAACGTAACCTCCCAAAAGTCTTCTATCGCGAGGTCCGAGTCCGGAAAACGGGTCGGCAAATTTACTTTCACTGCTTTTGGGTTTGGTCTTCATGCCATTCAGGATTCCTCAGACCACTGATGTTGGCGAATGGCTGCAGTTTCTGTCGAGCCTTTCCACGCCAGTCATCGCTGGCTGTGCCGTGTTGCATCTTTTGTACTTTGCGATCCTGCGGCAGTGGTATCAACGAGACCTGCGGATGATCGCCGGAACTCTCGACGACTACACTCGAGGACTCAAGTATCGCAGCGTACTCGGTCGCTCTGCTCCGCTGACGACTCAAATTGACGCCTTTGTACAGGATGTCAATGACGTCATCACCGATACCAGTCGACATGACGACCGAGCTGAGTGTCTGCGACGCATGCATATCCTTGATGAGAAACGACGGTATCTGGAATCCGTGTCGTTCGAAACATCAACCAACATGGCGAGGACCATGATAGAGGCTTATCCGCTTGGTGGTGTCCTGGGCACAGTCCTCGCCATCGGATCAGCACTTCAGGCCGATTCTGCCGCTCGAACAACGGCGACCGCGACATCAACCGTCAACGTTGTCATGGAACGGTTCGGCGATTCGATCTGGTCGACATTTACCGGACTCTTTGCCGCAATCCTCCTGATGTTCATTAACAGTTTTCTGGAGGTGCGATTCAATCGGCTGACTGAAAGTCGTGCTCATGTACGTGATATGGTCGGTCGAGCCAAGCGTGAACTGGGCCTTGCTGCGACGATGGCGAGGGAGACGACCTGATGCTGAGTCCTCGACGACTTACGCTGCAGCTCACGCCGCTCCTCGATCTGCTGCTGATTGTGATGTTTTCCCAGTACATTGAGAATCGTGATCGCAGTCTTCAGGCTCAGGAAGAGATCGCTGAGCAAAGATCGATTGCAGACGCGGAACTCGCGGAACGACGTGAGACTCTGGAGAAGGAGTTTGCCCGTCAGCAGAAATCTCTTGACGATCTTCGAGCGGTTTACGATGAACGCTTCCGCAGCATTCTCGAGCAGCATCATCAGTCGGGGACTTTGCTGGCCGAATCTCTGAACCTGCCCGGTGCAGCCATAACAGAGATTTTAAAGCTCCGCACGGCGAATTCTCCTGAAGACGCCGAACGACTCGCTACCGCGACGGAGCGTGTCAAAGATCTGATGAAGGCCCGTGGCGAGGATGTGTTTCGGTTTCTGATGAAAGTCGATCAGATGCAAAAGCACGTCAGCGTCTGGGAAGTCCATGTGCTGGAAAATGGCAAAGCTCAAATTTCGGACGGTGAACAGTCTTTCACAGCAGATTACACATCCGAGACGGACTTTGCGGCTCGGTTATTCGAACACAGTAAGTCATTCGCGGATCCGCGAACACTGGTCATTATGCTTCTGTCCTGGGGAGACGCCCAGGGTGGGGCTCGACAACGAGCGACCAACGGAATGCCAGTCCTTGCTGAACAACTTCGCAAAGACGCAGCGGGAATTCGGTGGTATGATTTCTCGATCGTCGGTTTTCGTGCGGAAGGTCCGATTTTCAACAGCCAATCAGAATAGCTGTCGTTCTCGACACAATATCAGCACATCAGTAAATCCTGATTAACACGCTGGACGATCCTGTCCGACAGCCTATCGACGGGCAGTAATGCCCCACTCTGGAGAATCAAAATGCCTCGCAACGAACACCCACAGAACCTGCCCGGTCGAGTTGTTCGCACAACTTCACGAGCCGGTGTTGGCGGCGGCGCGATTCTGATTGGCCTGGCCTTATTCATGTTGTTCAAGGGAATGGGCCCCGGTGGAACGGGTTCATCCGGGTCAGGAATCGGACCTGAATCAGAAACGTCTCTGATCAATTCCAAAGCAACCGAGACTTCCTCAGAGAAAGCCATCACAGCCCCGGATGAAGTCAAAGGAGGACTGACTGACGACGAGAAGAAGTCTCTCTCTGGCGACGTGTTTACCGTGCTGATCGACGAGAAGAACTTTCTTATGGAACTCCCGGGAGATCTGGATCCGGTTTACCGTGAAACTTCGTTGCCGCGAGTCATTGAACTGGCCAAACTGGCGAAAGGTGACTCCAATGGAATTCGAGTTCGAATCCTCCGCCGCGAAAGCGCGAGAGCATCGGCGGAGTTTGATTTAATCGACGGACTCCACAAAGCCGGGATCGCAAAAGATTCAACAATCATGCCCGCCGATTTTGTGCCGTAGGATCTTTACGTCGATCACAGCAACAATTCGACACACCGATATCTGCTGTCATGAGGCCCTGCCTATTGATCTGCACTTGCTTTCGGGCAATTTCTGGCACATCATTTGGCATCGTATCGCAGAAACCTCAGGAAGGCAGAGCCAGTGGATTTCGGACGTCGAAGATGCATCAGCGTGGGAACATCTGCATGGTTTGCAACCAGTCTTGGGCAAGTCATGCAGGGCAGGGCGGCAAGCGCTCAGGCGGCAGTATCTGCAGTCTCACAGTCATCGGACTTCAACGCTTCCTTTGGTCGCGCGAAGAGGATCATCTATCTGTATTTGAGCGGTGGACCTTCGCAGTACGAAACGTTTGATCCAAAGCCTGATGCGCCCGTGGAGATCCGAGGAAGCTTCAAACCGATCTCATCGAACGTGCCCGGTATCAACTTGTGCGAACTGTTGCCTCGCACGTCCACAATCACCGATCGACTCGCCATCGTTCGATCTTTTGCGACAGATGACCCAAATCACGAATCGGGCGGATACTGGGTGAACACAGGGCATAAGTATCTCGGCCCCGACATGCGTGCCCTCGCGCCAAGCGACTGGCCGACACTGGGTTCTCTCGTGAAAATGCTTCGCCCAACGGACGGCGGACCATTCAGCTCGGTGATGTTGCCAGAACCAATCGTCGCCAATCCCAACGTTTTTCTTCCGGGACAAAACGCGGGATTCCTGGGGCGCCGCTGGGATCCCGAGATTCTTCGCTGCGATCCATCAGCGATTGATTTCAACATTGACAGTCTCACACTGCCTGAACAAATCTCGGCGCACCGACTGGGTTCTCGCAAAGCACTGCTCAAGGAATTTGCGGCACTACAACCTGTCCGCACACGTGCTGGCGACGAATATGAACAACTGCGTCATGAGGCCATGAGCCTGCTGATCTCGGGAACCGCAAAAGGAGCGTTTGCGATTGACCAGGAATCCGCGACTGTGCGCGACCGATATGGTCGCGGCAAGTGGGGACAATCCGTCCTGTTGGCTCGCCGTTTGATCGAAGCCGACGTGCGTATGGTGTTTGTTAACTGGCCGCGCGAACCGGGGGATCTGAGCGTCCCCAATCCCCTGTGGGACACACATGCAAACAATGATGTCCGCATGAAGTCCGTGCTATGTCCTCAGTTCGACCAGGGCTTCACCGCGCTCATTGAAGACCTGGAAGCTCGCGGGCTGCTGGAGGAAACTCTGATCGTCGCTGTTGGTGAAATGGGGCGAACACCAAAGTTCAACGCCAGCGGAGGCCGCGACCATTGGGGCAACGTCTTCAGCTTTGTCCTTGCCGGAGCCGGAATCCGCGCTGGGCAAGTCTATGGAGCGAGTGACCGAGACGGTGCCTATCCGGCTCACGATCGAGTCACCCCGCCCGAACTGACGGCCACGATTCTGCATCTGCTGGGAGTTCACCATGAGGCCACTTTCCCTGATCGCACAGGCCGTCCCCTGCGAGTCGTTGAGGGAGAACCGATCAAGGCATTGATTTGATCGACTCACGAGAACACTCCGGGGATCTTCACTGAATAGAGACGGAATCGTCACAAAGTTGACGAGGCACCATCCACGAAAAGAATGTCTGCCGGACTGCGGCTAAATGGAATACAGCCCTGACCAATCGTTTCTGACTATTGCTGACGCAGCGTGCTGCAACTGGCCCTCGTCAATGGTGTCGAAGAATATTGCGTGGAGTCTGGCAGGCGAATCAGACATGCCCCCGTAGTCCTGAACTCAATCTTGACAAACGCACTGCACCAACCTATCGTATATCGACGATATACGATTTAAGGAGTTGTCGCGGTGCCAAAACAAGCAGTCAAAAAGAAAGAATGCTGCGAAGACACCAGCCCCTGCAGTTTGCCGGCAGATCAGTCGGCCGAGCAAATGGCAGCACTGGCGTGGGCGATTGCTCATCCGGCCCGGGTGCGAATTGTGCGTCTGCTGATCAGCCGCAATGCATGTGTGTGTGGCGAGATCGTCGATGAGATGCCGTTGGCTCAGTCGACGGTGTCACAGCACCTGAAGATCCTGAAAGAATCAGGACTGGTGCAGGGTGAAGTGGATGGCCCCAAGGTGTGCTATTGCATTAATCCCGAGAAACTGGCGGCACTGAAGTCACTGATCGCTTCGTTGTAGATTGGTTCCACCGAGTTTTTTTTACAAGGCTAAATCGTCATTCGACGATTCACGATAATCACGTTCTAAGCCCATGGAGAAGAGCATGTCGTCCATCACAGAAATGGTCCGGGACAAGTATGGAGCGGTCGCTCGCAGCGGGCTTTCGAATGACTCGGAGGCGGTGAAATCCGTCGCGGCCGCATTCGGCTATTCGGCCGAGGAACTTTACTGGAACAGGTATTGCGTAAGTTTAATGTAAACGCGTACGCCGCCAGCGTTCGAGTCTACGCAACCCGTGGTGCACAGAGTGTGACGCCACCGCACGATGTAACGCCCGTTTCGGACGTTTCATATTCTACTTCCATGTTTTCTCCACGGAAAGTAACTGCCATGAAAACGATTCTGATTTATGACCGCCCGATGTGTTGTTCGACCGGAATTTGTGGACCGAGTGTCGATCCCGTGTTGCCTCGCTTTGCAGCCGATCTGGACGCGATGAAGCAGGCTGGCCACACGGTCGAACGATACAACCTGTCGCAGCAGCCTCAGGCGTTTATCGAGAACAAAGAGATCCACGCGTTGATCTCCAGCAAGGGTACCGACGTGCTGCCGGTGGTGGTCGTGGATGGACGCGTTGTCAGCCGAGGCATCTATCCATCGATGGAAATGCTTCAAATGTGGACGGCTGGCGGCGTGACTCCTGTAACCGCTCCTGTCGCAACGATGTCACTGCCCATCGCTGATCAGGGCTGCTGCAGCGGTTCGACGGGATCTTGCTGAAGCAACAGGCGAGCGGCGGGGCGTAAGCCCTCCGTGTATGCCCTGTCTGCCTGAAGTCTCGCCCGCGAAGCCATACCGACACTTTGGTCGATGGCAGGAATGCGGGAGTGATTGCTCTAAAGTATTCGACACGGAGGGCTGACGCCCAACCGCTCGCCTTCAAGGAACCAGGTCATGGAATTTCTAAAACAAACCACCCGTAACCTCTTCTTCACAGGAAAGGGTGGCGTAGGCAAGACCTCGGTGGCCTGTGCGGCGGCGGTGAAATTGGCGGATGCTGGCAAAAGAGTTCTGCTGGTCTCCACAGACCCGGCTTCGAACCTGGATGAAGTTCTCGGGACACCGCTGCAGCATCATCCGACACCGATTCCCTCCATCCCCTATCTGTTCGCCATGAATCTGGATCCGGAGAAGTCCGCAGCCGAATATCGTGAACGCATGGTTGGCCCCTATCGAACGCTTCTGCCCGCCGCAGCAATCGCCAGCATGGAAGAACAATTCTCCGGTTCATGCACCCTGGAAATCGCTGCCTTCGATGAATTCTCCAGGCTGCTCGGCGATGCCACTGCCACTGCTGAGTTCGATCATGTCATCTTTGATACGGCTCCGACCGGGCATACGCTCAGACTACTGACATTGCCATCGGCCTGGTCCGGGTTCATGGAGAGTAACACCACGGGAACATCGTGCCTCGGTCCACTCGCGGGCCTGCAGGCTCAACAGGTTCTCTATCAGGACACCGTCAAAGCTCTTAGTGACCCGGCAATCACAACACTGATTCTGGTGACTCGCGCAGAAGCCACTGCGTTTCGCGAAGCAGCACGCACAAGCGGCGAACTGCAGGCTCTTGGCGTCGCCAATCAGCATCTGGTGATCAATGCGTTGTTCCGGGCAACCGACATCAACGATCCGTATGCGATCGCCATGCAGAGACGCAGCGACAAGGCGATTGCCGAAATGCCAGAGATGCTGAAGTCACTGCCTCGCACATCAATCCCGCTGACGGCGGGCGGAATACTGGGAGTCGCGGCTCTGCGAAGTCTGGGCCAGCCCACTTCGCCCGCATCCGTCATTCCGTCCGCAACAGCCAGCAATGTTTCCGTGATCGACCGTGCGAATCTGCCCAATTCACTGTCGACGATGATCGACGATCTTGCTGCACCCGGTCACGGTGTCATCCTTGCCATGGGCAAAGGCGGCGTTGGGAAGAC
This sequence comes from Planctomycetaceae bacterium, assembly GCA_044235005.1. Taxonomy (GTDB): domain Bacteria; phylum Planctomycetota; class Planctomycetia; order Planctomycetales; family Planctomycetaceae; genus SXXK01. The sequence continues at coordinate 20,687 of JBIIIF010000048.1, forward strand.
AACGGTGGCCGCAGCCGTCGCCGTGGCGCTTGCCGAACGAGGACTCGAAGTGCATCTGTCAACCACCGACCCGGCCGCGCATATTGCGGCGGCAGTGGCGGGGGAGACATATCCAAATCTGACCGTCAGTCGCATCGACCCGGTTGCCGAGACAGCAAAGTATTCTCAGGAAGTCATGACCAACGCCGGCGCCGGGTTGGATGTGGCGGGCAAGGCATTGTTGGAAGAAGATCTGCGTTCGCCATGTACAGAAGAAATTGCCGTCTTCCGTGCATTCGCGGATGCCGTTGCTGAGGGCACGAACCGCTTCGTGGTGCTCGACACTGCCCCAACGGGACACACTGTTCTGCTGCTGGATTCGGCTCTGGCGTATCATCGCGAGGTGACTCGTCAGACCAGCGGTATGCCTGAGGCTGTGGAAAATCTGCTGCCGCGTCTGCGAGACAAACAGTTCACTCGAGTTCTGATCGTGACGCTTCCCGAGGCGACTCCCGTCCATGAGGCCGCTCAGTTGCAGCGTGACTTGCGACGAGCCGAAATTGAACCGTATGCGTGGGTGATCAACAACTGCCTGTCACCATTGAACGTCACTGACCCACTGCTCGTCGAACGGCAGAAGCACGAAGCGAAGTACATCAACGAAGTTGTTACCGAACAAGCCACCCGCACGGCCTTGATCGCCTGGCAGATCGAACCACCGGTGGGGCCGGAGGCATTGAAGCGTGCGATGCAGGCAGACGCCCTGATGCATTAAGAGGCGGAGCAATACGAATCGTCGCCTTTCGCTCTACCAAATCTGTGGTGTCGCAATTGCTTAACGGCAAGCCGCAGGCGGAGGCGAAGTTCGGCAACGCCTGCGGCTTACCGTTAAACGAGATTTGAATCCACCATAGAGTCTGTACTGTGAAGTTGTTTTCCGGACAGCATCGCATAAAACTGGTCTTCGAACGAAGAAACCAGGAACCCTCCATTCGTCGAAAGTGTGACAGAAAGCGAAAACAATGACCGATCCAGTCCAGTCCGTACCAGGTCGACTCTACCCGGATATTGAATCGTATGTGACGAAACGCGAGCAGGAGTTTGAGCAGATTTCCGACGAACGCAAATCGGAACTGCAGCAGCTTGCGGTTTATGTAGCTCAATGCATCGCAAAGGGACAGGACGCAAAGCTGACGTTTGTGTGTACTCACAACTCCCGACGCAGCCATTTGACTCAGATCTGGACTCAGATCGCCGCGGCACATCATGGCGTTAATCATGTGCAGACGTTCTCCGGCGGCACTGAAGTCACCGCCTGCAATCCTCGCACGGTTGCGGCCCTGAAACGCTGCGGGCTTCGGTTTAGTGTTCAGGACGAATCCAGCTCGAATCCGCACTACGCCGTCGCGTTCTCCGACATGGAGCCGCCACTTATCTGCTTTTCAAAAGTCTTCAATCGCGCGCCGAATCCGTCGTCAAACTACTGTGCGGTGATGACGTGTTCTCACGCCGACCAGAATTGTCCCGTCGCCATCGGCTGCGACCTGCGGCTTGCCATTCGGTACGAAGACCCCAAAGTGTCCGACGACACACCGCAAGAAGCCGCCACCTACGACGAACGCTGTGCTCAGATCGCTCGCGAGATGCTCTATGCAATGTCACAGGTGAGTCGCTGAGACGAACGCCTTCCGTTAGTCGAAGTGTTCTTCAGCCGGACAGCCCACAACACGTGCGATGAGACTCGCATAATGTTTTGCGTCGTCACGCGAATTCGTCCAACGCACAATGACTGGTCCCCCGCTACTAACGACGGCGACGTGGTACGAATGATTGCGTCGTCTCGCAGCCTGTGCTGAACCGGGGTGTATTCCCGGCCCAATCTGGACTTTTCGAATGGACTCAAAAGGAATTCGTTGCGTCCATAGCGGAATAAACGGCCCCCGCCATCGATGTAACTCTCTCAAAGAGACTTCCAGGATAGTTCCTCCGTGCACTGCCACGAAGAAACTCAGGAACGCCAGCAGACTGATCATCAAAACCGCTAATTGCGAGTACGGAGCCAGGATCGGAAGCAGATTGAGACGAGCAATGCGGACGCCGGGACGAGATCAATCTGCTTCGGTCAACTTTGCGCTGCCTCTGATTACGGGCGTGTCAACACCCAACGATGACGGTAAACTGGTCTGCCAGCGTATGCGGCGCGCGGGCAGAAGACTGCGACCAAAATGCCCCTGATCCGATTCGCGGCAGACGACAAGGGCGTTCAACAACGATGCTGCACATGTCGCCAATTCTTAAGAGGCCTATCAAGTGACGCGTTTATGCTCGATCTGTCGGCTTATCATCTTACTGACCCTGTCCGGCTCGATTGTCGAGGCGCAGGACCCGGATCCGAAACAGTCAGTCGCTCGCGATATTGGATCACGACGAGAGTTGTTTGTGGATCGATTCCTGATTGATCGATTGGAAAACGCAACGCTCAAGTTGCATGAACCACGACTCGCACCGACCATGACGGAGCCGGCCGACAATCTGGAATACGGCACAGTCATCAAAGACGGAGATCTGTTCCGGCTGTACACGCGCGATGCTCGTGGATCAAAATTTGATGGGGATACGACCGAGGTCACTCGGTACTGTGAAAGCCATGATGGAATCCACTGGACGAAGCCGAAGTTGGGGCTCGTGGAGATTGATGGTTCAAAAGACAACAACGTGATCCTGCATGAGGCTCCGTACTGTCACAATTTTTCTCCGTTCCTTGATCAACGACCTGGAGTATCCTCTGAGGAACGCTTCAAAGCGCTGGCAGGAACGGTGAAGTCCGGACTCGTTGCGTTCATCTCAGCAGACGGAATTCACTGGAAGAAACTGCGGCCCGAGCCTGTCGTCACCTACACGAAAGAGTATGCGTTCGATTCGCAGAACGTGTCGTTCTGGTCAGAAGCCGAGGGCCAGTATGTCTGTTACTTCCGACACTTTCTGGACAAAACGCTGCGATCGGTTTGTCGGACCACATCGCCGGATTTCATCACATGGTCTACCCCAGTGCCATTGAGACCTAACTTTCCGGGCGAGCATATTTACACAACTCTGACGCATCCATACTTCCGAGCTCCGCATATCTACATCGCCACTCCAACACGTTTTCATCCCGAGCGGGGCGAGAGTACCGACATTTTATTCATGACAACTCGGGGTGGTAATTCGTACGATCGCACATTTCGGGAAGCATTTATTCGCCCGGGACTGGACCCGGATCGCTGGGGCAATCGGTCCAACTACGCCGCACTCAACATCGTGCCAACGAGTCCGACAGAAATGTCGATTTTTACAACACCATTTCGCCGGTTCACTCTGCGAACAGATGGCTTTGCTTCGGTCCATGTGGGCGCTGACGTTGGCGAATTGCTCACTCAACCGCTGCGATTTACTGGCAAGGCACTTGTGATCAATTATTCAACCAGCGCTGGCGGTAGTTTGCGAGTTGAGATCCTTGATGAAGTTGGCCAGCCAATCCCGAACTTTACGCTGGCCGAAAGCCTTAACCTCGTCGGCGACACGATTGAGCAACAGGTCCACTGGAAGAACGGGGGTGATGTTTCGTCACTTGCTGATCAACCAGTGCGATTGCGATTCGTGATGCAGGAAGCCGATCTCTTTGCGATCCAATTTCGCGAATGAGATCCAAACAACTCGGAAACTCCCGATACGGTCTTGTGGAAGCGGAACACGTTTTTTGCCTCGATACGGCAATCCCTCGGCACCAGAATCCCCGGTTCGAAACAGGATCTGCGGTTGGCCTTTGCGTCTGTGTCTGGATGAAGGTAAAGTCGTTGGCAATTGACCGCTCATCGGTTACGTGAGGACGATCAGAATGCGATGCAATAGCCCGGAACGATTGCTTAGCGAAGGCATGAGTCGGCGAGACCTCATGAAGGTCAGTGGTTTGTCTGTTCTCAGCGGATTGACAGGCCCGAGACCTGCCCGCGCCACAGACTCAAGCATTCCCAAACCATCCGGGCCGGCGAAATCCGTAATTCTGTTCAATCTTCTGGGGGGCCCCAGTCAACTCGACATGTTTGACATGAAGCCCGCCGCTCCCGTGGAAGTGCGCGGTGAGTTCAAGTCGATCCAGACTTCGCTGCCGGGTTTACAGATCTGTGAGCACATGCCGAAGATTGCACGTATGATGCACAAGACGGCACTCATTCGCACGGTGACTCACGGCTATAACTCCCATAATCCGCTCAATATTATGACGGGCTGGAGTCTCGGCAATCCTGCGGCCCTCTCGCCTGATCCGAACGATCCACCGGACATTGGCGCGGTCTGCCAGTATCTTGGGATGGGACCGGACGACATGCCAGGTGCGTTCTGCCTGCCGTGTTATCCAGGCTGGGGTGAGAGCGGCATGTATCCGGGTCTTCGACGCCCCGGGCCATACGGAGGTCACCTGGGCAGCCAATACGACCCCTTGTTTGCTCTTTGCGATCCGACCTTTGACAGAAAGCCAGATCGCCCGTATTACGGAACGGCCATCGCGCTGGGTGAACCTCAGATGCCGTCCGCTGACGCGCTGCCCGATATGACCAGTCAGCGTCTCAATCACCGTCGGTCAATGCTGACACGAATCGACAAAGATTTCCAGCAGGCGTTCAAGTCTCAGTCAGTACGACAGCTCGAGCGGTTTCAGGAGCAGGCGTTTAGTCTGCTTTGTGGAAGCAAAGTTCGAGAGGCATTCGATCTGTCTCGCGAGTCTGCCGAACTAAGGCAGACCTACGGCCAAACACTCTTTGGGAACAGCATGCTGGTCGCTCGCCGACTGGTCGAAGCGGAAGTTCCCTTTATCAGCGTGCATGCCGAAAACTTTCTGCCAAACGGTTCCTTTACCTACGACATGCACGAGAACAATTTTGCAATGTTAAAAGAGCATAACCTGCCAGTGCTCGACACACTGCTGCCGGCACTTGTGGAAGACCTGGAACAGCGCGGTCTGCTCGATTCAACATTGATCTACGTGATGGGAGAAATGGGGCGTTCACCAAAGGTCAATGCAAAAGCGGGCCGGGACCACTGGCCACAGTGTGGTTTTTGCCTGATGATCGGAGGAGGAATCAAGGCCGGCGTTGAGTACGGTACCACAGATGCGATCGCGGCTTATCCGGCTTCGAACCCGGTCTCACCTGCTGACATCGTGGCCACGATCTACCAGCAATTGGGGATCGATCCTCATACAATGCTCCCTGACCGAACAGGTCGCCCGATTTCGATCGCTCATGGTGGGCAACCGATCTGGGACATTATCGGGTAAGGCGATGAACTCCTGCATCCTGAAGATGCAGAATCACAAGAACCGAAAGCCAACAATTTCATTACCGATGCATTCCGCGCCTCGCCTCCTGATCGCATTTCCTGAGTTGAGAGCAGCATGTTTGTTCTCGGTGGCATGAGTCATCCTCAGGAGCAGCCAGACACCTGCATTCGACCAGTTTCTTTCATGTCATCGAATCACTCATCGTTCACCAGGAGAAATCCACATGTCTTCAACTCGCATTCTGCAACTGACCGATCTTCATGTCTTTCGAGACCCTGAAGCTCGATTGAGAGGTATTCCCACTTTTCAACTTTTGTGCGACGTCGTGGAGCATATCAAACAGAGTGGGGAACAGTTTGATTTCGTGGTTATCACGGGTGACCATACTCACGACGAACTACCCGAGAGTTACTCAGCCGTGCAGCAGACTCTCAGTCCGTGGCTCAACAAAGTGTTTCAAGTCCCGGGAAATCATGATGATCGAGCGATCCTGCGATCTGTCTTCTCCGACCGAATCACAGGGCAGGGCGATGCACAGATCAATTTTACGTTTCAAGCCGGGAACTGGTTATGCCTCGGTCTTGATACGCACGTGCCATCTTCTGTCCCGGGGATGATCGACGCAGACCAGATTGACTGGGCAAAAGAACAGGTCGCGTCAGCCAGGCCGGACATGATCGGCCTCTTCTTTCATCATCCACCTGTCAACGTTGGCAGCGAATGGATGGATATCATCGGTTTGGCCGGCAAAGAATTATTGCAGAACTGGTTCACGGAAGAACCTCGAATCCGGTTCGCCTGCTGCGGACACGTTCATCACGAGTTCCAAACGCGAATTAATCAGACTGACATTCTGACGACGCCATCAACCGGCATTCAGTTCAGTCCCGAGGGAAGTCAACCAACTTTTGTGGCCGCTCCGCCCGGCTATCGAATTATCGAACTGAACGATGATGGCTACACGACGCGCGTCATTCGCCTTCCAGAGACCCGATTTGCCCCGGTCATCTGAATCGTCATTGCCTCACCTTCACTGGCGGATTCGTCTGGCGCAGGTTCGATTTGCTCCAGTTCGTGACGACTCTGCAGATCGCTCAACTCACGATAGTAGACGCTGGTTCTCAACAACTCATCGTGCGGCCCCATGGCTTCAATGACACCGTCGCGAAGAACCACGATTCGATCAGTCTGCCTCAGCGTACTAAGTCGATTCGAAACGATGATCGTTGTTCGTCCCCGCATTGCGGACACCATGGCTTCACGAATCTCGTGCTCCGTTTCCGGATCGACAGAAGCCGTCGCATCATCGAGCAACAGCACCGAAGGATTCGTCAACATCGCACGAGCCAGTGAAAGTCGCTGCCGTTGACCACCAGACAGATTGCTTCCATGTTCGCCCACCATGGATTGGTAACCCTCCGGCAGTTCACGAATAAATGCATCGGCCGATGCAATCCGGGCAGCCTCTTCAATGCGTTCCTGAGTCGCCTCGGGATCCCCAAAGGCAATGTTGGCGGCGACGGTATTGCTGAACAGAAAGCTTTCCTGAAACACGATTCCCATCAGCCGACGAACATCGGCAAGGTTGAGATCTCGAAGATCCGTCCCATCGATCCGGATGTGTCCTGAATCGACATCGTAGAAGCGTTTCATCAAACTCAAGAGCGTAGATTTCCCAGCACCCGTTGGGCCAGTAATTCCGACGCATTCTCCGGCGTTGATTCGCAGCGACACGTTTCGAATGACCTGTTTCTCTGTAGAATAGCCGAACGAAACGTTATCGAACTCGACACTTTGATTCACGGCAGAAATGCGAACTGCTGTGGGTGAACTCTGAATGCGAATCGGCTCATCCATAACCTCAAAAACTCGCTCAGCACTCGCCAGACTGGACTGAATACTATTGGCAATATTGGTGATGTGAGCCACCTGATTTGCAAACTCATGCAGCAGGTTAGCGAACACAAAAAGTCCGGCCCCGAGAGCCAGTTCACCGCGAATCACCAACACGCCGCCATAACCGATCAGCACGAGCATATTGGCCTGAGTCAGCAAGCCCATCGCCGGTTGAAAGGTCGAGATGCGAAAAAAGATTGAGGTCTTCAGATCACGAATGTCATGATTGGCTTTACGAAATTTTTCAGCTTGCTCAGCTTCGCGAGCGAATCCTTTGACAACCTGAATTCCCTGCAGATTCTCCACGAGCGTGCGAATCATGACGTCGCCAAGCTCACTGGCTCGGCGATAAGCTGGCTGAACCATGCGGGAGAACACGACAGCGCCGACCCACAGCAATGGGGTTGTTGCCAGGCACGCGAGAGTGAGTGTCACATGCATCCGAAACATGTAAGCCAAAAAAACGGTGAGCGTCAGGAATACGGTAATCAATCGAATGATGACGCCATCGACAAAGTTGCGAACGTTGTTCGCATCACCGGCCGCTCGATTGATGATCGAGCTGCTTTCGCCCGAGTCATAAAACTGAAATCCCAACTGCTGCAGCTTCGCGTAAACTTCAGTCCGCAGCCGAATCAGAATGTGTTGTGATAAGGCTCCGGATGCAACGGCCGCCAGATACTTCAACCCGGCGGTTAACATCGCTACGACCAGGATGGTCAGAGAAAGCGCCACGATAACCTGCACCGGGCTCCATGACGCCGGAGGTGAAATCCCAAACGGCCAACGGGGAGTCTCGCCGTTATTCAGCACTTGTGACGACAGGTAATCGATGCCAACTCCGGTCAGCCCGAGCGTCGACAAGCTGAGAGCCACCAGGACAGTCTGCATCAGCACAACCATCACACACGGGCGACGATACTCAAGCGATAACGCGAGCAGCCTGCGGAGAAGCTTCGCAGAAGAAACCTTGCGTGGTTCTCCGCCGCTTTTATCTTGTTTTTGTATTCCTCCGGTCCCCACCGACACCGCGCTGCCGCCTTCTCGAAATCCGAGCAATTGATGGTGTCTTTGTATACTCAACACGAGGCTAAGGACAGAGGGGTTTTTGTAAATCGCAGCATTGGGGACGCAGCCAGGCCTCACGGCAAGTTGATTATTGCTTCGTTGACAACGAGAACGTCTGCGTGAGAAACGTTAACAGCGCGTAAACGGGGCTTCAGAACGCTCGGTTTTCAGAATCTCGTGTTTTTTGAGGTTCCATCCCGTCGGATTGTCGGCAACACTTCCGCCGGCAGTGGTGTATTCTTCACGCGGGGTGAAATGAGGCCGGATGCTCGCGGGATACCGTTGTTGCAGATAGCCTCAATGGTGGCCGCGTGCAGAAAAAATACTCTGCACGGTATGAAATGAGGCCGGGTGTTCGCGGGATTCGTCTTGAGCCATGCCTCAATCGTTGCCGCGTACTGAAAAGATTCTTTTTTCCTGCGGTCGACCTGCTTGTTTCGGGTACATTCAAAATGGTGTCTTCGACAGTCCTGTGCTGCCTGATTGCCTTTATTGTAGGTGGCATTCCATTTGGGTACCTCGCGGGTCGAGCGATTCTGAAGGACGATATCCGGAATCACGGTAGCGGCAACATCGGAGCCACCAATGTCGCTCGCGTCATCGGATGGAAGTGGGGCAGCCTTGTTTTGCTTCTCGACGCCATCAAGGGTCTGCTCCCAACGATGGGTGCAAAACTCTTCATTGCATCAAAATTCTCCGAAGATGCCGCTCAAACGACCACCATTCTCGCTGGCATCGCAGCCATTCTGGGGCACATGTATCCGATTTGGCTGAAGCTTCGAGGTGGCAAAGGAGTCGCCACAGCACTGGGTGTTGTCCTCGTGATCTCTCCAGTCGCTTCATTGGTTGCGCTTGTTCTGTTCCTTATCGTTGTGGGAGCCTCCAGAATTGTGGCGGCGGCTTCGATTGCTGCGGCGATTGGGTTTGCGGTGACACAACTGATTCTTCTGGGCTCGCAGGTTTTCGATGTTGCAAAGCTTCCTCTAACATTGTTCTCTGTGATAGTCCCTGGGTTGATCGTCTGGAAACATCGTTCGAATATCGGGCGAATCCTCCGAGGCGAAGAAAACAAATTTGGAAAACGATCTCAACCCGCAACGACAACTCAACCACAAACACCAGAGACAAAAGCCTGAGGCACGAAAGTCGGAAAGCATCGAAGAATTCGCCTCAAAGTGCTGAACTCTTATCGTTAATTGCAGAACAGAACCGTCCCTCAGTTACGTCAGAGTAAAAAATGCCCGGCGTTTGACTTAGTTTGTTAGCTCTCCACCTCCTGACAGGATTCTCACGATGAATTTCATGCCAGCCATTCAACCGCTTCGCTCTCCACTCCGATGCGCGTGGACTCTCCTGGGGGTGCTGTTTCTTGCAGCGATGTCTGATTCAGCTTTCGCTCAGAGTAGGGATCGAGACAAAAACAAAGACCGAAATAACGAGGCCACTGAAATTGAGTTGGCTGCTCGTCTCACAAAGGCAGAAGAACTGTTGCTGAAGGAATACAAGGATGTCGTCAACGAGCATTACAAGCAGGGACGCAAGGAGAATGCGATTGAAGTCCTGCAGAGGATGATGGCGATCAATCCGAAAATGGAAGGAGTTGAAGATCAGATTAAGTTGATCAACGAAGAGCTGCTTCAGGAAAATGGAATCAAGATGGAGATGGACGTCTCCAAAGGCTGGGTGCCGATCTGCGAAGTTGAAGAAGGCAAGTCTTTTCGCATCGCCGTCGTTGGCGACTACAAACTCGACCTGACGACTCCTGTTCCGCTCACGGGTCTCAGCACGTCCGACCCGGCCAAGGATCACGTGCCAGTCGCTCCTTTCGGCGCTTTGATTGGCCTGGTGATGACAGATGGCAAACCAGGTGAACCATTTGCCGTCAACACTGGCCTCGAACAAAAGCCCAAGAAGAGCGGACAGCTTTTTCTCCGCGTGAACGTGCCTGTTATCGCGAAGTGCAAAGGGGAACTGAAACTTCAGGCGAGCGGCGCGGTGAAACCGATCGGCAAACGACCAACGAAGTAAGCGAGATTTGGCCGTATACCCGGGCGATATCGAACAGCCCGTTTACCGCCAAGCCGGAGGCGACGGCTCTTTCACAGGCCGTCGCCCCATAGCACTTTGCACTCAAACGCCGTTAGTTCTACTTCAACACCGAGGCACGATAAAGACCGCCGCCAGCCGAAATATAGAGCGTTCCCGAGTCGTTTCCGGCTCCGAATCCAACATTTGTCGGAAGCGAAGGCGTGGGAAGGAAGTCGAGCGGATTACCACTCGCGTCGTAAACTCCGATTCCAAACTTGTTCGCCGATCGAACCGCCGCAAAGATCCGTCCCGTAGAATCCACTGTCAGACCATCGATACCATCTTCGCTGCCAAAGTCCACGATCACTCGACCATTCGCTAATCGACCATCAGCGTTGACGTCGAAGGTCAGCAATTGCATTCGCCCCTTCGGACCGACAGGATCACCCGGAACGCCAGTTGACCCATTGTCCGTCTCTGCCAGATAAAGAATTTTCCCGTCCGGAGAGATTTCAACTCCGTTCGGTTTTTTGGCCAACGCAGTGGCCACGCTTACGGTATTCGATTTAGTGTCGTACCGAAACAAGAACATCCCCGCCTGTTCGACCGGTTCAGGCCCAAGGTATCTCGGATCAGAAAAGTAGATGCTGCCATTCGGATGGATAACCAGATCGTTCGGCGCATTCAGAGGCTTCCCATTGAAGCTGGAGATCATCGGCTTCAACTGACCACCGTCAAGAACTTCGCAGAGCGATCGATTGCCACCATTCGCACCACAGCAGGCAATCAAACGATCGCCCGCATCAAACGCGAGGCCATTACTCTTGCTGCTGCGTTCACAATAAACACTTGTCTGTTTCGTAGCCGGATCAAAGACCAGAATCTGCCCCGGCTTTGCGGGATCCAGGTGGATATCACTGAAGAACACAAGCCCGTCAGACCGGACTGCCACTCCTTCTGTGAACTCTCCCTGATTCCATAACTCTTCAGGCACAGTCCCCTCCGCGAAGACTCGATCGGCAGCCAGCGCCGTCGACGATGCTCCCAGAGTACAACCAAGAATCATCGCCCATCCGACTAAGATTTGCATTTGAACAGTCCCTTTCCGTTCCTGATTTAATGCCCGAAAAATCAATGCTTTGCTTCAGCGTCGTATCGTCGGCATCGTAATCTGCATCACCATAACATCACGATTCCGCCGACCAAAAGTTTAGCAGCCATAGTCTCGAAACCGAACTGTCCCCGCACCATCAGCCGAAGGTCTTTACTGCCACGATTCTGTCTGCACCGAGAATCAATCCAGCCGTACGTCTCAGCCCGGACGGTTTTATTCTGCCCGCCAGCACCGGACAGGTCATCGCAGACCTGTGTTGATCGAACCTCAGGCATCGCACGGCGACCTGAAGTCTTCAGCTTTTTCGTCGCGGAACCACGCTGCAGTGCTGGGAGTTTCCGGGCTGATTCGCAACAATGGATTCTGAGCAATCCTTCCGCTCTGAAAACTTCCTGCTTTTGTTGTGCCACTTTGGAGTACCCTCAATGAATAACCACGCAGCCAATCAACAATCAGAGTCCGTCAAACCCGTATCGGCCATCGAAAATCCTCTGGCTCGTCGCAAATTTCTTGCCGCCGGCGCTGCCACATTGACCGCCGCGCGGATGGTTTCGGCTGATGAATACGGTGCGGATGCGGCTCCGGTTCGCTATCCCGATCATCGCCTCGTGTCATTGGATGATCGCGGCAAGAAGCTGATGCTGGGCAATACTCCAATTCAGCGTCTGTTTCACAGCAAGGAGATGCTGTGGGCCGAAGGGCCTGCGTGGAACGGAGCAGGGCGATATCTGATCTGGAGTGACATTCCCAACAACATTCAGCGACGCTGGCTGGAAGAAGATGGTCATGTCTCTGTGTTCCGTAACCCAGCCAACAACAGCAACGGCAACACGTTCGACCTGCAGGGACGACAGATCTCCTTCGAACATCTGACGCGAAGTGTGGCTCGTTATGAAATCGACGGAACGCGAACGGTTCTGGCCGACAAATACAACGGCAAATCGCTCAACGCACCGAACGATGGAGCTGTCCATCCCAACGGCGACATCTGGTTCACGGATCCCGGCTACGGAGCCCTGATGGACTACGAAGGCACACTGGCAAATACCGGGTCCGTTCAGCCCTATCAGAAGGAAGCGATCTATCGGATCGAAGCCAGCACTGGCAAGGTGATCAAGATGTCTGATGAAATCAACAAGCCCAACGGCCTGTGCTTCTCGCCTGACTACAAGAAGATCTACGTTGCAGACACAGGGGCATCGCATTATCCCGATGCTCCCAAGAACATCAAAGTTTGGGACGTTGCGGACGGAACAAGCCTGGCAAACGGCAAAGAGTTCGCGTCCATGAATCTGGTCATGCCAGACGGCGAAACGAAAGCTGGCTTTGCTGACGGAATCCGTTGCGACGTCGCTGGTAACATCTGGGCCAGTGCAGGCTGGGTCGGGCAGGGCTACGATGGGGTTCACATTTTCGCCGCAGAGGAGGGTCAGCGAATTGCTCAGATTCACTTACCCGAGATCTGCAGCAACGTCTGCTTCGGAGGCACCAAACGCAATCGCCTGTTCATGACCGGCAGCCAGTCACTGTATGCCGTCTATGTGAACACAAAAGGTGCACACTTCTGCTGAGGTTTAAGCCCAGACTCGGTCTCGGAGGAGACCGAGTCTCTTCCTCCCCAACTTGGACTGCTGCAGCCCGCTGCAGCTTTGGTCCAGGCAGCCTGCTGCCGAACCTCCAACGCAAAAGTGTCACCCTTACAACGGTTCTCCACAGCAGGCTGTGGTTTGGAAAGCTGCAGCAGGCTGCTGCAGTCCAAATAGGTCAACCGGCCGAGAATTCTTTGATCATCGCATC
>JBIIIF010000250.1:0-10182 GCA_044235005.1 Planctomycetaceae bacterium
AACGTTGAACCTGAGCGAACTGCCGGGGTATCAGACGGGCGGTACCGTCCACATCATCGTGAATAACCAAATTGGTTTCACAACATCACCATCAGAAGCGCGATCGTGTACTTATTCGACCGACGTTGCTCGAATGTTGCAGATCCCGATCTTCCATGTGAACGGAGAAGATCCGGAAGCTGTCGCACAGGTTGTTCAATTGGCGATGGACTTCCGCGCGAAGTTTCATCGCGACGTGATCATCGACATGTATTGCTTCCGCCGCCGTGGTCATAATGAAGCAGACGAGCCGGCGTTCACACAGCCCACGATGTACCAGGTCATTCGAAGTCGTCAGACTGTTTTCAACAGCTTCCTTGAATCTCTCGTAGGTTTGCGCGAGGTGACAAAAGAAGAGGGAATGGAGATCGTCGCGCGTCGAGGTCAGGTGCTGGAAGCGGAGCTGCTTGAAGCTCGTAAAGAAGGCTTCAAGTACCTGGAAGATAGTGGCGGAGGGATGTGGAATGGCTACTTCGGAGGTTCTTCCTCGAAAGCCGACTCTCCTGCGACAGGTGTTTCTGCGGACATTATTCGCAAAGTGATGTCGACGTTGACGTCGCCCCCGGAAGGCTTCAAGCCTCATCCAAAAATCGAAGCGGTCCTGGAATCGCGACGGAAGATGGCAGCGGGTGAAGTGCCGTTTGACTGGGGTGGCGCGGAAATGACGGCCTTCGGAACTCTGGTTCACGAAGGGACTCATATCCGGTTCAGCGGTCAGGATGTTCGACGAGGAACGTTCAGTCATCGCCATGCTGGGCTCTACGACTTCAATGACGGGCGAGTTTGGATTGGGCTGCAGCAAGTGGCTGCTCGTCCCGAACATGTTGAGATCTACAACAGTCCGCTTTCAGAAGTGGGCGTGCTTGGATTTGAATACGGCTATAGCCTCGATTGCCCGGACGGGCTGGTGATCTGGGAAGCTCAGTTCGGAGACTTTGTTAACGTCGCTCAGGTGATCATCGATCAGTTCATTGCCAGCGGTGAAGATAAATGGAAGCGTCTCAGCGGCATGGTCCTGTTGCTTCCTCACGGCATGGAAGGACAGGGGCCTGAGCATTCCAGTGCGCGGCTGGAACGTTTCCTTGCGATGGGAGCTGAGGATAACATCCAGGTTACGAATCCGACGACTCCGGCAAATTACTTCCATCTGTTGCGGCGTCAAACGCTCCGACGCTGGAAAAAGCCGCTGGTCGTAATGACCCCTAAGAGTCTTCTGCGATCGAAAGATGCAACTTCGCCACTTTCAGAGCTCGTCAGTGGACAGTTCCAGGAAGTGATTCCAGACACCACAATTCCGCCGGAAGCTGTCCGTCGAGTTCTGCTTTGCTCCGGGAAGGTTTATTACGATCTCGCGAAGTACAGAGAAGACAACAAAATCACGGATGTGGCGATTATTCGAATTGAACAGTTGTACCCAATTCCTGCGAAGGCTTTGGGAGAGGCGTTGTCGCAATATTCAGAAAAGTTGTCACTATTCTGGGTTCAGGAAGAAGCACGCAACATGGGTGCGTGGGGCTTCCTGCGAATGAAGTATGGAGAACGCTTGCTGGATCGGTATCCGTTCCGCGGCGTATGTCGTCCTGAGTCTGCCAGCCCGGCCACGGGGTCCGCGACCAGTCATAAAATTGAACAACAGACAATTCTTAAACAGGCATTTGAACTCGAATGAGCACTAAGGAAATCGAAATCAAGGTTCCGGCCGTCGGTGAATCCATCTCCGAAGTCTTCATTGGAGAGTGGTATGCCGGCGAAGGAAAGTTCGTGGCTGCCGACAAAGACGTAGTTGGACTTGAAACGGACAAGGCAACGTTTGGAGTTCCTGCGCCTGTGGGTGGAGTCGTTACTCGCATCCTGAAGAAGGCTGGGGAATCCGCGGCGATTGGTGAAGTGATTGGATACCTGCAGCCTTCTGAGGCACCGGCCGCGACTACTGCCCCGGCCCCTGCCGCCGCGCCAGCCGCTTCTGCACCAACGGCCCCTGCCGCTCCTGCGAAAGCCGGTGGTCATGTGATGCCCGCTGCTGCGTCAGAGATGGCAAAGAACAATCTTCCGGCCGGCTCGGTTGCAGGCACTGGTCCTGGTAGTCGAGTCTTGAAAGAAGATGTGATCCGAACCGTTCAGGCCGGGCCTGTGCGAGTCGGCGGTAGCCGTGAAACTCGCAACGTGCCGCTCAGCCCGATTCGCCAGACGATCGCCAAGCGACTGGTAGAAGCTCAGCAGACGGCCGCGTTGCTGACGACCTTCAACGAAGTCGATATGTCGGCCGTCAAGAAGCTTCGAGAGTCCTACAAGGACGTGTTCGAAAAGAAATACGGCGTGAAGCTGGGCTTTATGTCGTTCTTCGTGCGAGCGGTTGTTGCTGGTCTTCAGCAGTTCCCGGCGCTGAACGCACAAATGAACGGCAAGCAGCTCACCCACTTCAATTACTGCGACATCGGCATCGCCATTGGCGGTGGCAAGGGACTCGTTGTCCCGGTCCTGCGCAATGCAGAGAATATGAGCTTCTCCGATATCGAGCTGGCAATTGTTCAATATGCTGTGAAGGCCAAGAACAACCAGATTACCCTGGAAGAACTCGAAGGCGGTACCTTCACAATCACCAACGGCGGCGTTTACGGTTCGCTGTTGTCGACTCCGATTGTGAATCCTCCTCAGAGCGGTGTCCTTGGGATGCATGGCATCTTTGATCGCCCGATTGCGGTCAATGGCGAAGTTGTGATTCGGCCAATGATGTATGTCGCACTGACTTACGACCATCGAGTCGTTGACGGTCGCGAAGCGGTTTCCTTCCTGAAAATCGTGAAGGATCTGATTGAAGATCCAACGCGACTGATTCTGGAAGTTTGATCATGTCTTTGGCCCAGTAGGTCCTTTCTGCCAGAAATGACTTTTCGCCGCCAGACGAACCGTAAAGCCGCCACATGTTGAGCAACGGCAAACTGCGTTTGAAAGCAAGACACGTGGTGGGATCCCGGCAACTACGCTGGGCCGACAATCGTGTGCCGGTTGCATACAGCGTCGCGGCAAGCCGCGAATTCCTCCTCGGCAAGCAGGCCCTGCCAAAAGTTGCGATGGCACTTCTGGATAAGTCTTTGTTTGCGATAACTTGAACCAAACACGCCGCTGGAAGAACATGTGTCTTCCGGCGGTTTTGCTTTCACGCTCTTGCAGGTAATTTTCGAAATGTCTGAATCATTCGATCTGATCGTTGTGGGTGCTGGTCCTGGCGGCTATGTCGCCGCCATTCGTGCCTCTCAATTGGGGATGAAAGTTGCTGTCGTCGAACGCGAACAGAAGCTTGGCGGTACCTGCCTGCGAGTGGGTTGTATTCCCAGCAAGGCACTGCTCGAAACCAGCGAGCTGTACGAGCAGTCCCAAAAGCATTTTGCTGAACGAGGACTCATCGTTCAGGGCGTGACGCTTGATATCGCAAAGATGATGAGCCACAAAGATTCGGTCGTCAGTACGCTCGACGGTGGTATCCAGGGCTTGTTGAAGAAGAATAAGGTTGAGCGTTTCTTTGGCCACGGCAAGCTGAAGGGCGGCGGGGTCGTCGAAGTCACTGGTAACACACCAGCAACCATCACCGGCAAGAAGATTCTGATCGCCACCGGCAGTGTGTCGTCATCTCTTCCGGGCATTCAGCCGGACGGAGATCGTATCGGCACCAGCACGGAAGCCATCGCCTGGCCGGAAGTCCCCGAGCACCTCGTTGTCATCGGCGCCGGTGTGATTGGACTGGAACTTGGCACTGTGTGGCGTCGGTTGGGCGCGAAGGTGACTGTTCTGGAATATCTGCCTCGCATCCTGCCGGGCGTTGATGAACAGGTGGCCAACGAAGCGAAGAAGATATTTGAAAAGCAGGGCCTGACGTTTAAGCTCGGAACGAAAGTCACGTCTGTCACTGCCGCCGGGAAGACCTGTACTATCACGATGGAAGGTGCTGAGCCGATTACATGTGATCGAGTCCTCGTTGCTGTCGGCCGCAAGCCATGTACCGATAATCTGGGCCTGGAGGAAGCGGGAGTAAAAACTGACAAACGTGGCTTCATTCAGGTCAACTCAGGCTATCTGACGACAGCACCCGGCGTGTACGCGGTCGGTGACGTCATCGGCGGTGCGATGCTGGCCCACAAGGCCGAAGAAGAAGGCATTGCCTGCGTTGAGAAGATGGCAACCGGCTACGGTCACATCAACTACGGCACGATTCCGGCCGTGATCTACACGTCCCCAGAGATCGCTTCCACCGGAGCCAACGAAGACGCATTGAAAGCCGCCGGAATCAAATACAAAGCTGGCCGCTTCAGCTTCGCCGCCAACGGCCGTGCTCGTGCAGCAGGTCACACCGATGGCTTCGTCAAAGTCCTGGCCGATGAAGCCACCGACCGAGTTCTTGGAGTCCACATCATCGGTGCTCATGCGGGCGAACTCATCCACGAAGCCGCCGTCGCCATGGAATTCGGAGCCAGCTCGGAAGACATCGCCCGCTGCTGTCACGCTCATCCAACGCTTTCGGAAGCGGTCAAAGAGGCTGCCATGGCAGTTGATAAGCGAGCGATTCATTCGTAGGTCGGGATTTACCCAGTCACTGTCGCTGGTTCTGAGTGGCAGGCTCGTGCATGAATTCGCATTGTCGGGTTTTTGCTGCGCTTAAAGCGGATTGCAATTCCCGGATTGCACTCGGTCCGCAAGATGTGGCAACCGTCGGCGAAGGATCGCATCGTGGTGGCGAATGTGGCCGGCCAGAATGAAGGCCAAGGCACGAGCGGAAGTTGGCGAACCGCTCATTATGCCCATACGGCTCCATGCTGCATCGGGAAGGTTTCGGATCAGCAGAATGTTAGCGCGGCGGAGTGATTCGAACGACTGAATGATATCTGCCAGTGGAGCAGGGCGTTCCTCCGAGGCCTCTGCAAAGAAGTGCTCGTCAAATCCCGGCAGTGGTGTCGTATCTCCGCGAGCGATTCTCAGCAATCGATAACCAAAGATTCGTTCGCCATCCACAAGATGATCGAGGACTTGTCTGATCTTTCACGTGTACGGCGAATGGATAGCGGTCGCTTCGGATGCAGTGATTCCTCGCTACATAACAGGAATCTCGACCAGTTGCTGTTCCAGCACAGGAAGAACATCGTTTTCTGGTACGAGGTTGATGTAGCCAGCAAAGAAATCTGAGTACTCATCTTGAGCGGGACGCATCGACTATCTTCCTGAACATGTTTCTCGGGGGGGCTAAAAATCCAAAGATGAGGAAGCGGCAGGAGCCGTTCAGGAGTTCCTGCAGGTTTGCTGTGGCAGGATCTCAGCTTTGACGGCAACGCCGAGGTGAATGAACTTTATTCGCGGCGTTCAACCTGCCACCGAGTATGAGGTTTCGTCCCCTTCACAACATGCATTGCTGAGAGACCAGAAAATCCAGAGTATATGTTGTTGGCCAAGTCAGAATTGATTGTGCCGGAGTGAATGTGAAGCAGGTACCTCAACGCCAACGGCTCTTGTTTTCTGGTCGTGATGGATGTCTTCATGCAGGGCGATGCACAAAGCCAGCCATCGTCGCGGACATGCCACCCGGTTGGTTGGCCCGGGTTGGAGGGATGGTCGAAATAGGTGATCCCTTCGATCTGATTACCCTCGCGATTTGTCGGGCCGCTGTAGTCAATCCAGCGAGCGGATCGCTCGAACAAATTCTTTTCCGTCTGAGCTCCCTCGCTGCCGGTCAGAACGCCGCCGCCAAAGACGGCTGAGATGGACTTGGCGACTCGAACCGCCAGGAAACCGAAGTTTGTCTTTTCAAACTCGAGCGACTCCGACACCGGTACGAAGCGGCTGTGAAGTTCCAGAGTGAACTCGTTCTTTGCGGCAAGCGGTCGGACTTCGCAGGTCAATTCCTGCTTCAACAGGGGAGCTGGATCGTGACCATCGAACCAGCCGAGCTCCACGGCCATTCGACACGCATCGTCGCCGTCATCATAGGCCAGCCATTGCAGTTGCCGAATCACGGCTCCCGAAGCATTGCTCCAGAAGTCGATCCCCGTCACCTTGTGATGAGCAAACCAGATCGACTGATGATGACCATGATCCGGTGCACCCGGATGCCCCATGCGCGTCAGCAGTGCTCCTGATGGTGCGACGACTGGAAAGAAAAAGGGACGAGGATAATCGTCCCCAGAATTCCATCGCAGGATTTCTCGATCATCTATCGAGACAGATGTTTGGTGACTGGCAAGGGGCGTGATCTGACATCGAGGCAAGTTGTGCATGGAAGTCCGTTCCCTCTGACTTGCCGATCAACATCCGAGTAGCAAACCGTTGAAGTACTGGACTCGATCACCGGCGATGTGCCGCCACGGAATTTCCCCGGCAGAAATGATCACTTCTTCACATTTACTGATCTACTTGCCACCGCTTCGCAGGAACATTTGCCCCAGCGCGGCTGGCGCGCTGCCATAGACCTGCTGAATCGCTCTTGCAGCATCTGGGTTTGTCCGTAATTCACCTACCAGTTGCTGAAACCGTGCCGGGCCACCTTGAGACAGGAGGAATTTCACCAGCAGGTAGCCAACGTCACCAACTTCTTCCGGAGCCAGTGTTCCGTCGTTGAACAGCTTGGCCGGATCATCGATTGTCGCGACCGCCTGTCCGGCTCGATTAGGAACAGTCTTCACGTAATCAGCGTTCTCCTCAATACCTGATTCCAGCAGACCAAAACCCTGCTTCAGCCAGTCTGGCAGTGTGGATCCGTCCCGTGTCAGATAGCACTGGCTGATAAGGGACTTCAGCAGTTGCTCGGCAGACAGAGCGTCTGCCGATTGAGTATCACCAACGTCGTGCATTGCGACATAAGCGGTTTCGAAATTTGCGTTGAGCACAGTGTGTCCCGAAACGGCCTTTGGAGTTCTCCGCCCATTCATCAGCACGGTATTGAATTCTTCGTAGTCGAATCGTTCAGCCGTGACAAAGATCGCCAATCGTCCTCGAAACGCCTTTTCTCCGGCAGGCAGGCCGTAAGTGGAGGTCAGTTTTGTCAGGTGGGCTTCGGCTTTTTCGCCGAGTTCCTTCAGGCGATCTTCCGATGCTGTTCCGTAGAGGTAGAAGTTGTCTGTCGTCGCGGAGACGCCTTCGGTCTTGGGGGAAACTCGTTTCCAGAGTTCTGCAGTCTGCGTGATTCTTCGCTCTGCAAACTCCGCATCTGTCATGGATGCCAGCTTCGCAGCTTCCATTTGAGCTTCCGTAGGCACGATTTCGCGCAGTGAAGCCTTCGCATCATTTCCATCGAAATGGGCGCCTTCGCGGATCCATGTTTCAAGAGCCAGTGCTTGCGATTGCTTAAGCTGAGCCTGTCCCGCTGGCATCTTCAACGGTTCCTGACGCAGGACAAGGTCCACAATATAACTTTCGTCTGGCTTGCCGGGCACGATGGTGGTGCCGGTTGGGCCGCCTTGCAGTAACTGCTCAAAAGTCGTGAAGCCGAAATTGCCGCGAGGATTGTTTCCGGAATGACATCCCATGCAGATATTGACCATCCATGGAGCGATGTCTTTCGAGAAGGAAACCGTCTCCGTTCCATCCGCTTTTACCACCGTCACCGGTGGCTTCTTGACAACGGTTGAATCACCAATTGGAGCATCCTGATCTTTGCCGTCGAATGCAGCCCCTTGTTCAATCCAGCGAGCGATCGTCATGATGTCAGCGTCGGCCAGTTTGGCTCGTCCGCGTGGCATCCTCTGCTGTTCGTTCTCAGCAATCATACGCAAAATCAGACCGCTGCGCTGAGGCACTCGGGGAACAACCGGGACGCCACTCCGTCCTCCTTTCGCGATCATGTTGTAGGTGTCAAGGCGGAGATTCGCGCTGGATTGTTCTTCGCCGTGGCATTGAAGGCAATTTGATGTCAGGATCGGAGCAACTTCGTGTTCGAAGCTCACGGGGATCAGATTCTTTGCTTTCTCCAGGTTCGTTTTGAATGTCGCATAAGATCGATCTTTTTCGTCCTCTGCAATCGCCAATTCCTTGATTCGATCTTCGGTCTTTTTGATCAACTCTTTAGCCTGATCGATCTCCTTCTTCTTCACCATGCCCTGAACTTCTTTCAGCTCTTTGCCCAGCGCAGTGAGTTCCTTCTTCACTTCAGGGGGCAATGCACAACGTCCCTCTGCCGCAAAAAACGAAATCGCGATCGCGACGAGGGCTGACAAGCGAAGAGTTCGAGAGATCATAAACGGTATTCCAAAAACCGACTGGAGAGGAGATCCTGATCAATGAAGTCCGGATCAACATGGTCCGACGGGGAAGGTGGACCACAATTTGTCCTTAATTTCGATGCAGAATCTGTTCAGATCAACACTGTATCGGGAAAGCATCCCAAAACCACGGTTCAGACGCCTGCTGAACATCTGGGGAAAGTATATCCTTTGCCTTTGTAGAAATGCCATTCTTTATGCCAATAGAGACCAGAGAGGCTGGCTCTCAGCTCTCCCCGCCGGTTGCTTGATCATCGGGAGTGCGGCCAGGGGGACAACCGCAGCCAAACCATAAGATTGAGCTCCTCGGCAATCAAAATGGGGTTTCACTTTGACGACACCCGAGGCCATGCTTAGACTGTCGATCCTTCCTACGCGCCTTCCCAGCCATGTGTTCTTCGGAAAACCTACCGTGATGGCTGTTTATATCACACCTGTAATGTTTCTTCGCCGCACAGTTGCTCTGGCTGTTGCCTGTTCTTTCGGTGCGCTCCTCAGTTTGCCCGAGGCATACTGTCAGGAGCCGGTCATTGATCGACTTGATGTGGCCAACTTCCGGCCCGGGCAGAAGGCTACTGTTGTCGTCAACGGCAAGCAGTTGATGGGGGCGAGTGGTCTTTGGACGCCAGTCGGGACGCTTCGGCCCAAAGAAGGCACAGATTTGACGAAAGATCAGGCAGTCACTTTTGAAGGTGATATCAAGGCTGATGCGATACCAGGCATTTATCCAGCACGAATGGTGACGAATCATGGCTGTTCGGAAGCGGGTTGGTTGGTTGTTGATGACTTGCCATCTGTCGCTTTGGCGCCTGAAAGTCAGGATCGCACCGCAGCACAGTTGATCACGTTGCCATGCTGTGTGGCTGGACAGATCAATCCTGTATTGTCCAGATTCTTCCGCGTCGCATTGACTGCTGGCCAATCCGTCAGTGTGGAAGTGCTGGCTCGCCGATTAGGATCGGACCTTGATCCAGTGATCCGGGTCACCGGGCCCAATGGTAGTGAGGTTGCGTATCGTGACGATCTTCCCGGGGCAGAGGGAGATACTCAGCTTCAGTTTACAGCGGCAGTAGATGGTGAGCATCGTATCGAATTGCGAGATGTACGATTCAGTGGAGGAGCTCGCCATTTCTTTCATCTGCGAATGGGTAAGTTGACCCTGGCCAGTGCGACGATGCCGAGGGTGACTCAGGCAGGTGGCAAGGTTTCGTTGATTGGTAGTGCGGGAGAAGTTGTTGGCGAAACTGCGGCTCAGATTTCAGCAGATCTTCCTGCCTCATTGGTTCCAGTTTCTTTTCGATCGGCTGAGTCGGATGCCAGTACGCTCGGGGCAGTTCTTGTAACCGCCGGTGTTTCCCAGAATGAAGTTGAGCCGAACAATGCTCGAACCGAAGCCACGGCTTTAGCGCCTGAATCAGAAATGCTGACGGGGAGCTTCAACACGAAAGGCGATTCTGACTGGTTTAAAATCTCCGTGACAGAACCGACAGCTCTTCTGGTCGTTACTCGGACACGTGAGCTGAATAGTCCGACCGATGTGATGCTTGAACTCTACAACTCGGAAGGCGGAAAGGTCGCTGAGAACGATGATGTGGGGCTTCGAGATGCAGAACTGACATTCATGCTTCCTGCGGCCGGCGACTACTTCCTGAAAGTCGGTGAAATTGCAGGTCGGGGTGGTTCAGAGTGGATCTATGCTTTGGACGTCTTCCGCGGGCGAAAGGCCGTTAAGGTGACCGCTCCCGCTGATCGGATCAATGTGCCTCGAGGTGGCAATGCTGCTATGTTGCTGGCCGTCAGAAGAATTCACTACGACGGTCCGTTGAAAGTTGAAGCTGTCGGATTGCCAGCGGCCCTGACAATGACTCCTTTCACCATCGGTGGAAAACAAAGTGCGGTTCCG